>PAKY01000018.1 GCA_002706885.1 Phycisphaerae bacterium | reverse complement strand
TGGTATCGGGTGTATTACCCCAACGACCTGTACCCGATCGCGTTGCCCGACGAGGTCAGGCCAACGACCGATGGCAAGGGAACCATCATCCGCCCCACATCGCTCCGCCATCGCAACATGCTGGTCGGCGCCGCCGGAAGCTGGCGGTCGGTCTACGCGACAACTCGCCTTCCCGAAGGCACGCCGGTGCGGATCGTGGAGACCGAGCGGAACAACGACAATGAGGTCACCGCCTACCTCATCGACGTGATCAAGTACCCCGCCGGGTTTGCGCGACCGACCGGCTACGTGCGCACAAGAGACGTCCGCGCCGCGACATCTGCCGAGATCGGGGATCGGGCCGATCCCGGCGCCTCCAATGCGTCTGCGAAGGAGTCGGTCAGCGAACGCTTCGACCCCGCCAGCACGCGTTCTGGGTCGACGCAGCCCGCCGACGCCGCATCCGAGACCACCGAGCGCACGGAGCAGCAGAAGTCGCCCGCCCCAGCGATCAACCTTGACGGCGACGAGCCCGATGCCGTCGAGCAAACCGTAACGTCAGCAACGGCCCCGACGAGCCAGCCGGCGACCGATCAGGTCGATCGATCGCTGCTGATGCCGATGGTGGAAGATCTCCCGGCGTTGGCGACGGATGGGCGAACGACCCCCTCTTCCGGCGGGGAACAGATGGCGGAGGGCACGGGTCAGGTGATCGACCTCATCGGCGACGACGACGTCGAGGCCACTTCGACCGCCGCCCCGCCTGAGCCGCGTGACCCGATCCAGATGCTCCGCGATCTGGAGCCGATGCGTCAGACGATCAATGTCCTCGGGGACGCCGAGGTTGATGAACTGCTCGCCGAGTACAAGAGGGTGCTGCTCGTCACAAACGATCCGCGTCTCCGTCAGGCCGCCGAGACGAGGATGAAGCAGGTGCAGCTTGTGAAGGACGCGCGGGCCAGGAGCGCCCGGATCCGCGATGTGCTTGAGCAGCAGGTCGAGGTCGACGAAGATTTTGCCGATCGCGTCCAGCGATGGGAACGGTCGCAGACCTACACCATGGTCGGCAGGCTTGTGCCGAGCACCTTGTACAACGGCGATCGTTTGCCGCTCATGTACCGACTCGAATCGGTGACCCGAGCCAACGGTCCGCGTACGTTGGGGTATGTGAAGCCTGGCGACGAGGGGATCCGTTCGGCGGCCCTCGGACAGGTGGTCGGCGTCATCGGCGAATCGAACTACGACCCCGCATTGCGCTTGCTGATGATCACCCCCCTGCGTGTCGATGTGCTCGGCCCGACAGAACCCGCAGCGGGCACCCAGTAACGGGTAGGTCCCGGCAAGGTCCGGCTGTTTTCACACGATCTTTCGATTCAAGGCGAGCGCCTGTCGTGAATGGGCGCCGCCGTCGCCGATAGGCAAGATGTGACTGCAACGTTTGCTCCCAACTCCACGCTCCCCGGCTCGCGGCGCCACCAGATGCTGCTCCGCGCCCGGGCTCGCCTCCGCGCGTCGCAGACGCCCGCGACGACGCCCGTCATCGCCGACGAGGTGCTCGATGTTGTCGCCGAGCGGCTCTGGGAGGAGTTGAAGCTGATGGTCTCGGAAGAGACGCCCGTGGTTGAAGTCCGCGGCGGCGCGGTTCTTGCGCGAATTGGGCCGACCCGACATCGTACGACCGCAGTCGTTCGCGCGGAGTAGTTCGCCTCTTTTTGTCGGCTACGCTCGCGTATGACGCGATCCGGCTTCGACGGACCCATTCTTCGAACAGCTTTGACGACGGAACGAACGCCAAGCGCGGCGATCGACGCGGTTCTTGCGCAGTTGGCATGGTCGCCCGACGCGCCAGCGCCGGAGCTGGTCGTGGTCATGGTGGCGGGTGTCGCGAGCGAGATACTTACCGCGGTCGCCGACGGGCTCGGCGCTGCACTGGGCGCAACAAACGTCGTCGGGACGACTTCTGACGCCGTGCTCGGTGGACCGCACGTCATCGGCGGCTTTGCGGGCGTCAGCGTCATGGCCCTCCACCTCCCGGCGAGTTGGATGCGGGTGTTTACCGACGACGAACTCGCGCTTGGCGCCGATTCGGCCGACGAGTCGGCGTCGTTCCGAGAGGCATTCGGCGCCGGGTCGGGTGATCATCGCGCGTCGCTTCTCCTCGCGGATCCTTTCAGCGTGTCCGCTTCGCAGTTATGCGGCGGTCTCGACAACGTCAATCGGTCTGATGGTCCGCCGATCGGCGCCGTCGTTGGTGGATTCGGTTCGGGCTCAACGAGCGCGGCGGGGCATCCGCTGTACCTCAACGGGTCACTCCGCCGGCGGGGCGTGGTGGGGGTGTCCATCGGCGGCGCTGTTGAAATCGATGCGCTGCTGAGCGGGGGGTGTCGGTCGGTCGGCGAGCCGCTCGTGGTCACGCGCGCCAAGGGGCACATGATCTTCGAACTTCGGGGGGGCGCCGCGATCAAGGCCGCGGGAGAGGCCCTGCGCGCGTTGGGCGCCCGGACCTCGGAGGAGCTCGCGGGGAACGTCTACCTCGGTCAGGCGACCGACGAAGCCAAGGCTTGGGGCGGCGCCGCGACGCTCGCGACCCGACGGATTGTCGGGGTTGAGCCAGACGCGGGAGCGATCGCTCTATCTGAGGCCGTGCGTCCGGGACGCACGGTTCGGTTCCAGATATTCGACCCGTCGTATGCGCGAGATGACCTCTTGCTCGCCTTGGACGCGCAGCGTTTGCGCGGCACGCCCGCCGGCGCCATCGTTGTTAGTTCGCGATCTCGACGGGGGAAGGGCTCAGACCCACACATGGGTGACGCCGCCGCGTTTCAGGACGCATTTCGACTCCCAACCGCCGGATCGGACCTCGCGAAGGCCGGTGAGCCCGTGCAGAAGCCAGCGGTGATCCCGCTTGTGGGTCTCTGCTCGGATGGAGAAGTCGCACGGTCCGGATCAAAATTTCATATGAGCCACGCGTCGGTCGCGGCGCTGCTTTTCCGGACGCCAACACCGCTCCCAACCCCCGAACGGGGATTCGGGGGTGGATCGGTGTAATTCCGGAGGGTGTCTGCCGTCCGCGCGGTTTGTGCAGGACATCCGTTGGGTCGCCCGTTCGGCGGCTCCAAGTGAATTGAGGTCCTGGGAATGCCGATCTCCGCGAGCGGGAGGTCAGCTCATGGCGGATGGACAAACCGGTAAGGCCCCGATCCAAAGCGAGTTCGCTGACGATCCGGAGATGGCCGAGCTCCTCGAACTCTTCGTCGAGGAACTCCCCGACCGTGCCCGCGATCTGGCGGAGGCGTTGACATCGGGGGACGTCAATCGTCTCCGTGTACTCTCGCATCAGATGAAGGGATCGGCGCCGGGGTATGGCTTCAGCCAGCTTGGGAGCGCCGCGGGAGAGATTGAGCATCTTGTCACCTTCGGTCCGGAGGGTGACATGGACCTCGGCGAATTGAAGCGCCGTGTCGACGAGCTCGTCGGCATGTGCGAGCGTGTCCAAGGACCGGGCGGTCAGGCCGGTTAACCCCGGACGAAGCGCGAGCGTAGCACCGAGGGGCGCGACGTACGACGATGGGTGTGTCCAAGAACCAGCTTGACTGCGGTGAGCCGACCGTGCTCGTGATCGATGATTCGATCGACGTGCATCGTCTGCTCCTCGCGCGGCTGCGGAGCGAGACGCTCAAGCTCGTTTGCGTGGCGTCCGGGCCCGCCGGCCTGAAGGCTGTGGACGAGCTCGGTCCGTCGGTGATCCTGCTTGATCTCGACATGCCGCTGATGGACGGGTTCGAGGTGCTCCGCGAGCTCAAGGACGATCCGTCGAAGCGCGACATCCCTGTCATCGTGCTGTCGGGTCTGAACAGCCCGCAGGACAAGGTGACCGCCTTTGACCTGGGCGCCCATGATTACGTCACCAAGCCGTTCGATGTCGCCGAGCTCCGCGTGCGGGTGCGCGCCGCCCTGCGGCTGAGCCGCCTCCTGGCGATGCTCGGTCAGCGAGCGCAGGTCGACGGGCTGACGGGACTGTGGAATCGCGGGTACTTCGATAGCCGCTGGGCCGAGGAGGTCTCGACGGCGAGTCGCCACGATCGCCCGCTGTCGCTCGCGATGCTGGACATCGATCACTTCAAGGCGATCAACGACACATTCGGCCATCCGGCGGGAGACGCGGTGCTCGAGGGCTTCAGCGAGATGCTTGGCCAGCAGCGTCGCGCCTCTGACATCGCCTGCCGGTACGGCGGCGAAGAGGTAGCGTTGATCATGCCCGACACCACGCCCGCCGACGCGTTGGTGCTCGCGAACCGGGTCAGGGCGAAGCTCGAGGAGACGGTCTGGAAGCGCCATCCGGAGCGTCGTGTGACCGTCTCGATCGGGATCGCGGGAGCCGATCATGGCGTTGAGCTCGGCGCGGCTGACTGGCTGCAGCAGGCCGACGAGCAGCTCTACAAGGCCAAGCAGAACGGTCGGAACCGGACCGAGGTCAAGGACCTCGGCAACAAGCTCCGGCTCGCTGAGGCGGGCTGAGCGATTGACGCGATCCCCCGTCAGAAGGGGATCATCACGCCGCCATAGAACAGGATGCCGTCGCGATCCGGGTTGCGCTCGTCGCCTTCGATCCGTGCGTTCGAGATGTGGTGCCAACGGATCCCGCCGACAAGACGGAGACCGTCGTCGGTCAGTCGAAGCGTCCCACCGACACCCAGACGCGGCATGAAGTTGAAGCTGGTGCCGCGGTCGGGCACGTCGTCGGTGGTGAACAGCACGCCGATTCCCGCGTCGGCGTAGAGCGTCCAAACCTCGCGGTTGACGAAGTGCCAGCGGAGATCGAAACCGGGGCTGATGCCCGCGGCGTCGTCGCCGTCCTGGAAGTGACCCCAGAGCGTGAGACCGAGCTGGATCTCGAAGTCGTCCGCGAGGAACCGGCTGTAGGCGAAGTTCAGCGGAACGTCCGTTGCATCTTGATCGCTCTCGAGGCTGAAGCCGATGCCCGACGTGATCGCGAGGCTCTCCTGGCCCTTGGCGCCGAAGGGCTCGGGGCTGGTGGCTTCGGTCTCGAAGTCGCGATCGAGCGAGAGTCGTGCCTCGGGGGTGGGCGGCTGCTCGTCGACCGACTGGCCGAGCGCGGGTACGGTGATGAGCGCAACGCAGGTCGAGATGAGGGCCATTCGCATGGCGAGGAGCATACGGCATGTCGGGCAGTGACGAACGGACCGAACGGCGGCTCCAGCGGATTGAGGAGTCGCTCGGGTTCACCGAGATGACGACGCAGGAACTGACCGAGCAGGGCCTGACGCTCCACAAGCGCCTCGACGAGCTTGAGCGGCGCGTCGGCGCCATCGAGCGTCGGCTCAATGCCGTCGTGGAGGAGATGACCAGCGGCGACGAGGAAGAGCCGTAAGCGCACCTCTCAGCCGACGATCAGCGTGTGCCCCGTCATGGCTTCGGGCTTGTCGAGCCCCATGAGCTGTAGCGAAGTGGGCGCGATGTCGGCGAGGCGTCCGCGCTTGGCGCGGACTTCCGGGTCGAGGTACCCACCCGCGTCCTGGTCGCCCCGCAGCTTCGCGTGCCTGTACTTCTCCGCGACCACGATGAGCGGGACGTCGTAGAGGGTGTGGGCGGTGTGCGGGCCGTTGTTCTCGGGGCTGAACATCTGTTCGGCGTTGCCGTGGTCGGCGGTCACGATGCACGACCCACCCCTGGCGAGGCAGGCGTCGACGAGTTCGCCGGTGAGCGCGTCGACGGTTTCACAAGACTTGACCGCGGCCTCGACGCTGCCGGTGTGGCCCACCATGTCGCCGTTGGCGAAATTCACGACGAGCAGCGATTCGCAGTCGTCCGCGTTGAGCCGGGCGAGGACCGCGTCGGCGACCGCTCGGGCCGACATCTCGGGCTGAAGGTCGTAGGTCGCGACCTTGGGGCTCTGGATGATCTCGCGGTGTTCGCCCTCGAACGGCTCGTCGGCGCCGTTGTTGAAGAAGAACGTGACATGCGGGAACTTCTCCGTCTCGGCGCAGCGGAACTGCGACAGGCCTGACTTCGAGACGTGCTCGCCCAAGATATCGCTCGGCCTGCCCTGCTTGGGGAACGCGACGGGCGCGAGTTGGGCGAGGCGTTCGGAGTAGGGCGTCAACAGGACGAAGCGGAGGTCGAGCTTCTCTCCGCGGTCGAAGCCGTGCTCGCCAGAATCTGGGCTGGGCTTGAGTTCGTCGGCGCCGTGGAAGATGGGGAGAAGGAACGCGGAGCAGATCTCGCGGGGGCGGTCACCGCGGTAGTTGTAGAAGATCACCGCGTCGCCGTCGGTGATGCGGGTGTCGTTCCAGTCATCACCGACCACGCGGGGCGAGGTGAACTCGTCGCCCTTGAGCGTCTCGCCGCCATCAGGGTGGTCGTAAAAGTCCTGGATCGCCGCGGTGGCGCTCGCGAAGACGGGGGGCGTCTCGCCACGGCCCGTGAGCAGGTCGTACGCCCGCTTCACGCGCTCCCAGCGGTTGTCGCGGTCCATCGCCCAGTAGCGGCCGACGACCGAGACGACGCGTCCGACGCCGATCTCGGCGCAGAACGCCTCGACCTGCGCGGCGTAACCCTTGCCGAGGAACGGACCGGTATCGCGGCCGTCGCCGAAGAGGTGGATGAACACCTTCTGTTGGCCGAGCTGCTTGCACAGCCTGACAAGCGCCTCGAGGTGGATGAGTTGGCCGTGGACGCCCGCGTCGGAGTTGATGCCCATCAGGTGGGTCGCCTTGCCCGCGTCCTTCGCGCCCTTGATCGCGCCGACGAGGGCGTCGTTCTTCGCGAGCTTGCCGTCCCGGCACGCGATGGAGATGCGGACGGCGTCCTGATAGACGACGCGGCCCGCGCCGATGTTCTGGTGCCCAACCTCGGAGTTGCCCATCGTGCCTTCGGTCAGGCCGACGTCCTCGCCGCTGGACTTGACGAGCGTCCACGGCCACTCGGCCATGAGGCGGTCGGCGACCGGCGTATTGGCGAGCTTGACGGCGTTGAAGGCGTCATGTTCGGGGTGGGGGTTCATGCCCCATCCGTCGCGGATGATGAGGAGGTGGGGGGCGGTGGGCATTGCGGGCGATCCTCTGGCCGAGACCGGTCGTCTCAGGCCGCGTCGGCGTCTTCAGACCCGACTTTCACTGTCGAATTCGGGACAGCCTCGGTTTCGTTGCTTGAAACACGAAGCACTTGCAGACGCTAGGGGGACCCCGGCGGTCAGATCGCGAGACGAGCATCGCTCGGACCTTCACGCCATCGCCGCGACAACCTCGTCCAGATCAAACGCGTCGCCGATCTCGCGCTTCTGTGACCACTTCACGCGCGGGCCGTCGGGGCCCTTCTCGATCACCACGGTGCCGCGGCCCGAAACGTTGAGCTCGGGCCAGTAGATGCCATACGCGCGGCAGACGTCGCGGTGCATGTCGGCGAGGAGGGTCTGCTTGAACCCGGCCTGGTCGGCCCAGGCCTTGAGCGCTGCGAAGCTGTCACACGAGACGCCGACGACTTGAACGCCCTCACTCGTCCAGCGGGCGAGTTCCTTGTTGATGCATTCCATCTCCGTTCCGCAGACGCCAGTGAAGGCCATGGGGAAGAAGCTGAGGACGACGTCACCCTTTTCGAGGGCCTTGGTCAGGTTCCATTCCGCGCGATTTTGGTCGTTCAGCGTGAAATCGGGCGCGGTGTCGCCCGTTTCGAGGACGGCGTCACGCGGCTTGAGGTGGGCGTTTTTCACTTTGAGGCTCCCGGGATTTGGGCGTGAGCGGGCGCGGACGAATGTCGTTTTATACACGGCAGGGGCCCGGTAGGGCCACTGTCTGGCGCCCGGCCTGCGGTCGGGGATGCGCGGGCGGCGAAAGCGGGGGTATCCTAGAGCCGTGAGCGAAGCAACAGATACCAGCGCAGGGATGCGCGCGCAGCGCGACGAGATGACCCGTTCCGAGCAGGCGGCTGTATCGCCTACGGAGGTGGTTGCCCGGTATGAGGAAGTGCGTGGTCGCATCGCCGACGCGGCGAAGCGATCGGGCCGCTCCGCCGAGGACGTGCTGCTCGTCGCCGTGACGAAGTACGCCGAGCCCGAGGCGATCCTCGCGCTCATTGAGCACGGTCATCGTGACTTCGGCGAGGGTCGGGTGCAGCAACTCACGCAGCGCGCCAGCATGAGCGGTGAATGGGAGGAGCGTGCCGGCGTGCTCGCCCAGACGTCACAAGCGCGCGGTGGGCTGCCGACCGAGGCAGCGCGGCTTCGGTGGCACATGATCGGTCACATCCAGCGGAACAAGGCGAAGAAGGTCGCCGAGTTCTGCCGCTTGGTTCACTCGGTCGACAACTTCCGCGTCGCCGAGGAGTTGCAGCAGGCGCTCGTCAAGACCGACCGCACGCTCGACGTGCTGTTGCAGGTCGACTGCTCGGGCGAGGAGACCAAGTACGGCTGCCCGATGCCCGCGGTGATCGCGATGGCCGAGCAGATCGAGACGATGTACTCGATCCGCCTTCGCGGGCTGATGACCATGGCTCCTCACACCGAAGACCCCGAGGACGCGCGCCCGGTCTTCCGTCGCTGCCGCGAGCTGTTCGAGGAGATGCGGACGCTCGGCGTGGCGGGCGATCGGTTCAACATCCTGTCGATGGGCATGACCCACGACTACGAGGTTGCGATCTCGGAGGGCGCGAGCGTCGTCCGTGTCGGATCCGCGATCTTCGGCGATCCGCCCGCGCGGGACGAGGATGAGGACGAGGACTGATCGCGGGCAGGCGGGCCGTTCGCAAATCCGTCAAACAGAATCTAGAGCGACGCCAGCGCGCCCTGACCGTGGCGCGTGTAGTTCATGTACGTCTGAAGGTTCCGACCAGGGCACGCCGTTCGGGCGAGTTCCTGGTGGGTGTACACGCTCGCGACATGGACCTGGCTTCGACGCATCTCGTCGGCGATGAACCGATCGACCGCGGCGAGGGCCTCGGGCGTCGGTCGCTGGCGCTCGAAATTGCCCATGACGAGGACGCCGATGTTGCCGGGGTTCTGGTCCTTGACGTGGGCACCCTGCAGATGGCGTGGCCTCGCTTCCCAGACGCGTCCCGCGGGGTCGATCGCGTAGTGGTACCCGATGTCGGCCCAACGCCGGCCGCGGTGGGCGGCGCGGATGTTTTCGAGGCGTCGGGCGGCGTCGACCTTGCTGACGCTCGTGAACGGCGTCATGCCGTCGTGGTGGATCGTGATGCGGCTGATACGGGTCATCGGGTCGGCAAGCGACTCGTCTGGGCCCCATCGGGCCCACTCGGTCCGCGGGATCACGCCCGAGGGCAGCGCGACCGACGGCGTCGTCGGGAGCGCAGGGCGGATCTCGGCGTGACGCGGGAGCGGGCGGTAGATCGGGTCCTCGGGGAGGGGTTGACCGACGCGGCTTCGACGGGTCGACGCCGTGGATTCGCAGCCGGTCATGGCGGCGAACGCGCCGAGCGCGGCGGCCCCCGCGGCGAGGCGGAGGAGGCCTCGGCGGGTCAGCGGGCCGTCCGATTCGACGGTCGGGTCGCGGTGTTCGTTCTGTTCGATTCGTTCGCTCACGCGGCGGGTCCTTCCGATCCCAGGCTGCGGCTGGCGCCTGCGCAGGGGCAGCGCGTCGATGGTCACGCCATCATCGGCATGGTGGAATCCCCGGGTCCAGTCGGGCCGTTCGACGCCCTTCTGACGCGGTCAAGCCACCTCGCCCAGATGCTCAGGACGAGAAGCATATAGAGCCGCTGGCTGTGGTCGCGGCCATGCCACGGGCTGATCGAGGGTTCGCCTGCCCGGTCGTGTTCGCGCAATAACCGCCGGACGTAGGCCATGTTGATGTGGACGCCGGCGTCGCCGAGACCCGGGAAGGGGTCAGCGGAGAGGAGATGGTCGTGGAGGAGCTGGCGGAGACCGCCGTAGTCGGATCGGAACCACTCGCCGATCGGGATGGCGAATCCCCGCTTGGGGCGGTCGACGATGTGGTCGGGGAGGTACCGGCGGGCGATTTGTTTGAGGAGGCCTTTTCGTTGGCCGTTGGGCATCAGGATGCTGAGCGGCGTGCGCAGAGCGGCGTCGATCAGGTCGCGGGCAAGGAAGGGGGCGCGGACCTCGAGGCCCACCGCCATGGCCGCGGTGTCGGTCTTGCGGAGGAGGTCGTCGGGGAGATAGTGCTCGAAATCGTCGCGCAAGGGGTCCGTGGTTCCACTGAGGCGACTGGCGCCGAGATCCTCATTGTCAATCGACACCACCCGCTTCAGATCGGGCGTCGGGAAGATCGAGAGCAGTTCGCTGTAACCACCATGGCGTGCGGCGACGGCCAGGCGAGCGACGTAGGTCGATCGGCTGGCAGGGCGGCGTTGGTCGAGGATCGCGGTTGGGATCAATTTAAGGAGATGTCGCCCGCGGTTCAGCGTCCGATTGATCTGGTGGCGGCGGTAGCCTCCGAAGAGTTCGTCGGCGCCGTCGCCGGAGAGGGCAACCTTGACATGATTCCGCGCGGCTCTGGCGACCCAGTACGTCGGAAGGAGGGAGCTGTCCCCGAAGGGGAGGCCGAGTTGTTCAATGAGGCGGACGAGGTCTTCGGCGGGGCGCGGCTCGCATTCGAGCGTGCGGTGATCGGTCCCGATGACGCGGGCCGTCTCGGCGGCGTCGTCGGACTCGTCAAGGCGTGGATCGGGCATGCGAACGGTGAAGGTCTTGAGATCGGGGGCCGATTGCTTCGCGATGGCGGCGATGAGGGCGGAGTCGATGCCGCCGGAGAGGAAGACACCAAGGGGAACATCAGCTTCGAGACGCGATCGAATGGCGTGTTCCACGATCTCGATATTCCGTTCCATCGAAGCGCCGAAGCTTCGCCCAGAAGCATCTCGAACAGGGAGCGTGATCCTCCGTTGTTGCAAGCGAGCCGGATGGTCGGTGACATTGACCGGAGGCGCGCCGCCTCTATTCGGGCTGGGCGGGGCGACAGAGAACGTCGCTGGTCCTTTCTCGAAACAAGGGGTCGTGGGGATCGACATCGAGCCGTGCGAGAGCCACCATCTGAAGCCAGGCAGATACGGCGTGGTGGCGATTTGGTCTATTCGAGCACCGGCAGAAGCGAGACCCACGACGCTTGTTGAATAGAAGCAGGCTCTTTGCGAGTTCGCCTCGTAGAGAGGCTTCTCGCCCGCGACGTCCCGCCCCCACGCTAACTGCCCGGCTCGCCGATCCCAAATCAAAGCGGCGTACATGCCATCGATCTCGTCCTGCATGTAGAGACCCCAAGCCCGCCAGCCGTGGACAAGAACCTCGGTATCCGAGTGGTCGGTGCAGAAGACATGTCCCTGCGACTCGAGCTCGGCGCGAAGTTCTCGGTGGTTGTAGACGCAGCCGTTGAATGCGACGGCGACGAGGTCGGTCTCGGGGGGGAGGGATGTGGCGTCGATCGTTGAGACGGGTGGCTTGGGCGGGTTTAGCGGGGGGTCGTCAGGCGGAGGCGTCGTGTGTGATCGCCCCAGGCTTGCGCCAGGGGCTTGTATGGAGTTGAATCCGATGAGTTCGCCCGCGCCGTCGGGGTGGCGGACGTGGACCATCGGTTGGGCGCCGCCCTCGTGGTCGATGATGCTCAGGCGTCGGTGAACGAGGGCGACGTCGACGATCGTGCCGTCGGCGCGAGTCGCGCGGTCGCGGAATCGGCCCGCTCCATCGGGGCCGCGGCGCTTGATCGAGTCATCGAGGATGTCCAGCCATTCCTCGGGGATCGCCTCGTGGTGGGGGGGCGGCTCGCTCCCGGGGTCGTGGATCTTGAGGACGCCTGCGATACCGCACATGGGGAGTCAGGCTAGCCCGGAGCGCGAGCGATGGGCTTCGCGTTTCGCTCGCGCTCGTGACCCGTCGCAGACGTTCCGGGCTAGCTGATCACGATCGAACGCTCAGTTCGTTCACTTTCTCATCCGCAAAATGGCCACGGCCCCCCGGGGATCCGGGGGGCCGTGTCGTGTGGTCGGGCGCGGCTTGTAAGCCGAGTTCTGTCGGGCCCGTTGGTTTCGTTCATCGCGTTGACGGGGGCTCTGATGAACGACCTTGCGGGCCGTGCGGCCATTTCTCTTCTCGCGCCGTTGCCGACGCGATGGGGAACCGAAGTTCCCAGCACCCTACCCGGCCCCGCCGCCGGACCAACGGTCGGTGACGGATCACCGTGGGGCCTGCTTGGGCTTGCACGAGGTGGGGTTTGCTAGCCTCCGGACTGTCGCCAGCCGGGCGGTGCGCTCTTACCGCACCCTCTCACCCTTGCCTGTGCCGCTGAGTTGTCGGCTCGGAGAGCCGACCTACCCAGAGGCCATCGGCGGTCTGTTTTCTTCGCACTTTCCCTCGCCGGTGACCACAACGAGTGTCCCGACGGGTGGGCGTTACCCACCACCTTGTCCTCTCGTGCTCGGACTTTCCTCGGACCGGCGCCGAAACGCCCGCCCGCGGCCGCATTGCCGCGCCGACGCGAACGATACGTCGGCCGGGGCGCGGGTTCCGTACCATCCACGCGGTGAGTGAGAACCTCAGCGAATCACCGTCGGCCCTCGTCTGGGTGACCGAGGCTCGCGCCGAAGCGGCCGCGTCGATCTGCCGCGCCGCCGGCCTTCGTGTGGTGACCGCCGGGTCACCCGAAACGGGTCGCGGAACGGCGGTCGCCGAGACGCTTGACGCGCAGGCCGCGACCGACGCCCGAGCCGCGATCGCGGGCGCGGAGGTCGATCTGGTTCTGATCGTCGATCCGGGTGGGTTTGGCGAGCACGCTGAGGACGTCGAGGCCGCCAGCGCCGCCGCTCAGCGTGGCGCGACGATCGTCAGCCTCGAACCGCTCTTTGGTTCCGGCGCCTCGGCCGCCAACGCCGGGTGGCTTGGCGGGTCGGTTGGGGGACCGCTCGACCGCGTGTTCATCGCGCCGCGGCTGCGGTCCTGCAAGGGCTACGTCGAGGCCGACGAGCTGACGCCCGAACTCGGCGATCCGCGGTCGGCGGTGATCGTCGATGGCGGCGGCGCCCTCGATGGCTCGGCGGGCGCGAGGCTCTATGCGTCGGTCGCTCTGCTTCACTCGCTCATCGGCGCTCCCGAGTTCGTTGACGCGGCGTACATCCCTTCGCCCGACGCGAAACGCGAGACCCGACGCGCGACGGATATCTCGGGAACGGTACATGTCCTCGCACGTTTCGGCGACGGGCGTTCGGCGAGTGTCATCGCGAGTGATCGATGGGCGTCGGCGGAGCAGCGGACCGATCTGCTCTATCCGGACGCGAGGTTGAGCGTGACACCGTCGAGCTACGCGCTCATCGGCGCCGATGGCGAGAGGCGAGACTCGTTTGCGGCGGAGAAACTTGCTTCACCGACCGATCTGGTCGGGGCGCAGATACGGGCGTTGCTCGATCCTGCGAGCCCCGCGCCGCCACCGCTCGATGCGCGCGCTGTGCTGGCGACGCTGGATGCGATCATGCTCAGTTGTCGGTCGGGGCAGGCGGAGTCGACCGAGGTGACGCGGCGGGCGTTGGGGCGGTAGTGCAACGGTGGCGGTATGGCGTCGGACATGCCCGCGCTACGCGTGGGCATGGCACACGGACGATTACGCCCAACGGGTGAGATGCCAGTTTTTCTTGCCTCGGCGGATGGCGATCATCGATCCGTGGAGGAGATCGTCCGTCGTGACGCGGTCGCCCTCAGCGAGCTTGCGGCCGTTGACGCTGACCGACCCTGCGCTGACGAACTCGCGTGCTTCACGCTTGCTCTTGGCGAGGCCGGTCTCGATGAGCAGGTCGACGGGGTCGGCGCCGTCGTTGTCAAGCGAGGAGCGGTCGTGATCGGTAGAGGGCGCTTGGGCGAAGACCTCGCGGAGCGTGCGTTCGTCGAGACCTGAGAGGTCGCCGCTGAACAGGGCTTTGCCGGCGGCCTCGGCCTGCTCCATCGCTTCGCGACCGTGCAGCAGGCGTGTGGATTCCTGAGCAAGTCGACGCTGCGCCTCGCGCTGGGCAGGGTTCTCCGCGTGCGCGGCCTCGATGGAGTCGATTTCTTCCATCGGCAACAGCGTGAAGATACGGAGGAAGCGGAGGGCGTCGGCGTCAGGCGTATTGAGCCAGAACTGGTAGAGGGCGTAGGGGCTGGTGCGGTGCGGACTGTCGGTGTCGTCGGGACCCGTACACCAGATGGCGCCGGACTCGGACTTGCCGAATTTCGTGCCGTCGGCTTTGGTGACAAGCGGGCAGGTGAGGCCGAAAGTTGATCGGTCTGTAGAATCGTTATCAGATGCTTCGGAGTTCCCCGATGCCCTTCGGATCAGATCACCCCCGCCCACGATGTTGCCCCACTGATCGCTGCCACCCATCTGCACGGTGACGCCACGATCCTCGTACAGCCGCAGGAAGTCGTACGCCTGCAGGATCATGTAGCTGAACTCGGTGTAGCTGATGCCCTGCTCGCGCTGCTCGAGGCGGCTCTTGACCGAGTCCTTCTGGATCATCACGTTGACGCTGAAGTGCTTGCCGACGTCGCGGAGCGTCTCGACGTAGCTCATCCCGCTCCACCAGTCGTCGTTGTTGACGATGGTGGGGGTCTTCAGCCCGGCGTTCCCGAAGACGTTCTGGAAGATGACCTTCTGCCGCTCGACGTTCTGCGCGACCTCCTCGCGCGTCCGGAGCTGGCGTTCGGCCGTCTTGCCTGACGGGTCGCCGATCAGGCCCGTCGCGCCGCCCATGACCACGACCGGCTCGTGCCCAGCACGGGCGAAGTGGACGAGCATCATGATCGTGACCAGGTTGCCGATCGTCAGGCTGTCGGCGGTCGGGTCGTAGCCGATGTACGCGCGGCGCGTCCCAGACTCGAGGTGCTCTCGAAGGGCGGCTTCGTCGGTGCACTGATTCAGCAGGCCCCGCCAGCGGAGTTCGTTGAGGAAGTCGATGTTCACGGGCGGACTCTAACGACCCGCCGGGAGCGGGGCCAAGGCCTCGCGACCGTCCGAAAATCGATCCGGTCGTGTTGCCGTTGCGAATCAGTCGCAATAGACTTCGGCTCCATGACCCAGATCAACGACGCCACGGCGCCTATTCCGGCCACACAAGAACTTCCCCCCCAAGAGGCGGAGCGGTCTGGTTCGGGCCGCGCCGCCCGCTGGGGCGCCAAATATGGCGCTCGGATCGGGGCGGCGGCGTTCATGTTCTTCCTGATCAAGGGCCTGCTCTGGCTGATTATCCCCGCGGGTATCGCGGCCGTGGCCTTCATCCGCGGCTGAAGCGATCTCGTTCCCTGCGGCGTTGTCGGCCCCCGAATTCAGTTTGAGTTAGAACCGTCGTTCGACCACCGCTTCGGTCGCGAAGCGGAGCATCGATCGCGCGGGGGTGTCGTCTAGCGCGTCGAGTTCGGGAAGGGCCCTGTCGAGCCACTCTCGGGCCACGGAGCGGGCGGTCTCGATGGCCCCGGCGTCCCGGAGATCGGCGAGAATCTGGTCCACCGCCGCGTCGGCTCCCGGTCCGTTCTCGCCGGCTTGTTGGATGAGTGTCAGGAGCTTGCCGCGGTCGGCGGGCTCGGCTGAGGCGAGGCGGCGGATGAGCGGGAGCGTGAGCTTGCCCTTGGCGAGGTCGCGGCGGACGCTCTTGCCCACGACGCCCTCGTCG
>PAKY01000017.1 GCA_002706885.1 Phycisphaerae bacterium | reverse complement strand
GGCCGCCGCTGTCGCGGTGCTGGCGCGGCGTCTATCGGCGGCGGCTCGGTCAGCGATTGAACTCGCGGCGTTGCTGGTGGCGATCGGCGCCGTGAGTTGGCTGACGCTCGCTCGCGTCATCCGTGGCGAGGTGCTGAGCCTCAAGACGCGGGCGTACGTCGAGGCGGCGCGGGTGTCGGGGGCGTCGGGTTGGCGTGTGTTCTTTGTGCATCTCCTGCCGGGGCTGATGGGCCCGATTCTGGTGTACGGCGCGTTGACCGCGCCGCAGGCCATGCTGCAGGAGGGGTTCCTGAGCTTCCTCGGCATCGGTGTCCAACCGCCGATTCCGAGTTGGGGCTCGATGGCGGCGGAGGGTCTGAGCGAGTTGAATCCGTACCGGAGCCGTTGGTGGCTGCTCGCGACACCGAGCGTGCTCTTGGCCGTGACGCTGCTTGGGCTGAACTACGCGGGCGAGGCGTGGCGTGAGCGGGTCGATCCGAAGCGGGTGACGGCGTGAGCGGCGGGGCGGGGGCGGTTCTCGACGTCCGCGGCCTGAACGTCGCGTTCGGTGATGAGCGGGTCGTCCGCGGCGTGGATCTGACGCTGGATGCGGGTGAGCGGCTCGGGATCGTGGGCGAGTCGGGCTCGGGCAAAAGCGTGACGGTGATGTCGCTCCTCGGCTTGGTGCCCAAGGGAACGACACTGATCGATGCCGAGCGAGCGATCTACCGTGGTCGGGATGGGGCGGTAGACCTGATTGGCGCGAGCGAGCGAAGCTTGCGCGGCCTACGCGGCGGCGAGATCGCGATGATCTTTCAGGAGCCGATGACCAGCCTGAACCCGCTGCTGCGCATCAGCGAGCAGATCGGGGAGGCCGTGAGGCTGCATCAGGGCGTTCGCACGGCGAGGGCGGCGCGTGGACGCGTCGCCGAGGAGTTAGAGCGTGTCGGCGTGGCGGCGTCACGGGCGAGGAGCTACCCGCACGAGTTCAGCGGCGGGATGCGTCAGCGTGTGATGATCGCGATGGCGCTCGCGTGTCGCCCGCGGGTGCTGATCGCGGACGAGCCGACAACCGCTCTGGATGTGACGCTCCGGCGATCGATCCTCGATCTGATCGAGCGATTGAGCCGAGAGGAGGGGATGGGGCTGGTCCTGATCTCGCACGACCTGGGCGTGGTCGCTTCGCGTACGGATAGGGTGATGGTCATGCGATCGGGCGAGGTCGTAGAGTCGGGGGAGACGGGCTCGGTGCTCACCAGCCCGGGGCACGCGTACACGCGGGGCCTGCTCGCGTGCGTTCCGCGGATCGGAACGCGGGTGGATCGACTGCCGACGCTCGGTCGGGCGTGAAAGGGGCGATGGCTTGAAGGCGCTGTTCGTGCTCGACGCCCGATTCGCAGCGAGCGAGCGGGGGCTGCTCAGACGGCTCTCGATCGGGCTGTCGTCGGAGGGCGTGGAGGTCACGTTCCTCTGCCCGCCGTCCGTGGCCGGGGCGATCTCAGAGGGCATGCTCTCTTCGGTGATCGCGGCAAACGTTGAGGCGGGTCAACTCGAGCGGTGGTCGGCGAAGCGGGTGATCCGCGAGAGCCTGACGGCGGCGGGGCTCGACGAGTGCGACGTCGTTCATGCGTTCGGCGGGAAATCGATCGCGATGGCGGCGGAGATTGCGCGAGGGATGGACGCGCTGCTCGCGGTGGAGGTGTGGCGGGCGAGGATGGCGCCGCGGCTTCGGGCGACGCTCGACGCTCACGGGTTCAAGCACGGCGCCGCGGTGAGGCCGCTCGTGCTCTGTGTGCCGTCGTCGCTGATCGCGAAGCGGCTCGAGGAGGCGGGGATCAACGCGGGGATCCGCGTCACGCCGTGGGGCGTGCACGCCCCGGCGCCGCCCGAGACGCCGGCGGGCGCGGCGAGGCGGAACCAGGCGATCGTCTTCGCGGGTCGTGGCCTCGACGGGAAGCGTTATCTCGCGGCGTTCGACGCGGTGTGTTCGCTCGCGCGCGAGCGTCCGAACGTGCTGCTGTTTGTCGACGCGGTCGCGTCGCATCGTCTGCAGCTCTGGAAGCGGGTGGTGGCCTCCGGGTTGCAGAGCCGGGTGACGCTTGTGGGCGATCTCGAGGCCACGCGCGACGCGGCGCTCGCGGCGGACTTGTTCGTCCACCCCGAGGCGCGGGGCGAGTGCCGCTCGATCCTCCTTGACGCGATGGCGACGGGCGCGTGCGTGATCGCCGCCAAGGATCCGGACGTCTCGTGGATCATCGGCGACGAGACCGCCAAGGTCGTTCGGAGCGATTACTCGGACGGCTGGCGATCAGCGGTGACCGACGTGCTCGACCATACGGCGGTGCGGGAAGACCTTCGCCAGCGGGCGTTCGCGCACATCCGCCAGCACCACACGGTGAGCGGGTACGTCACCACAACGCTCGACGCGTACGAATCGACGCTCGCGGCCCACGCGCAGCGGAGCTAGCCGATGTCGGGGCGACTGCCGTTCGATCCATCCCGATTGCCGTCTCGAGCGAGGGCCGAGCCGGAGAAGGCCGCGGGCGATGACGCGATGTCGGTGTCGCAGCTCGCGAAGCGGATCGGAGCGGCGATCGCGTCGGGCGTCGGCGGAACGGTCATCGTGCGGGGCGAAGTGAGCGGCGTGCGGCAGCGCACCCACTGGTACTTCACGCTCAAGGACGATTCGGCGGCCGTGTCGGCGTTGCTCTTCGCTTCGACGGCGCGCCGAATTGGGCGCGAGCCAGAGGACGGAACGGAAGTCCTCGTCCATGGCCGGGTCGACTACTACGAGCCGAGCGGTCGGGTGACGCTCATGGTCGATCGGTTCGAGCCGATCGGGCGGGGTGAATTGGAGGCCGAACTGCGTCGACGGGTCGATGAGCTGCGAACCCGCGGGTGGCTCGAGCCGGAGGCGAGGCGTCCGCTTCCGGTGTTTCCGAGACGAATCGCGGTCGTGACGAGTCGCAGTGGGGCGGCGCTTCAGGACGTGATTGACACGGCGCGGCGTCGATGCCCGGCCGTGGAACTGATCCTGTTCGACGTGCTGACGCAGGGCGCTCGCGCGGCGCCGTCGGTCGCTCAAGCGATCAATGGGCTGTCGGCCCACGCTTCGCGGCTCGGCATTGACGCGGTGCTTCTGACGCGCGGCGGCGGGTCGCTTGAGGATCTGTGGGCGTTCAACGAGATGGTTGTCGCGGACGCGGTCCACGGCTCGAGTGTGCCGGTCGTCGCCGCCATCGGGCACGAGACCGACGTGACGATCGCTGAGCTTGTCGCCGACGCCCGCGCAGCGACGCCCACGCAGGCGGCGATGCTGCTCGTTCCGGATCGCGCGGCGTTGACCAGGCAGATTGATGTGTCGGCCTCACGTCTTGGAGGCGCCGCGCAGCGGA
This sequence comes from Phycisphaerae bacterium, assembly GCA_002706885.1. Classification (GTDB taxonomy): domain Bacteria; phylum Planctomycetota; class Phycisphaerae; order Phycisphaerales; family UBA1924. The sequence continues at coordinate 17,789 of PAKY01000017.1, read as the reverse complement.
TCCTTCGGACGGCGAAGGAGCGCGTACGGACGATCGAGTCTCGGCCAGCCGTTCGTAGCGCTCGAGGGCTGCTTGAGCCGCTGCGCGAGCGGCTGACCGAGCTCGACGATCGGCTGACGCGGGGTCTTCGCCACGACCTCGTGCGTCGGCGTCGGCTGCTCGGTGAGTTCGATCTTCGCCTCGAACGCCGGAGGCCCGCGGCCGAACACGCGCGGCGAGGCGAACATGTCGATCAGCTTGAGCGACGGCTGCGTCGGGTGCTCGAGCGGTCGCTGGCGAAGCGCGGGGAACGACTGGTCGCCGCTGAGTCGACGGCGCGGCGGGCAACCGTGTCGCTGACGAGGGAAGCTCGAGGTCGGGTTGATGCCGCCTCGAGGGAACTCGAAGCCGTCAGCCCGATCGCGGTGCTCGAGCGTGGTTACTCGGTGACGCTGGGTCCGGACGGAGCGCCCCTGAGCGGTTCGAACGCGGCGAAGCCGGGTGACCGCCTCGTGACACGGCTGCTCGACGGGACGGTCGCGTCACGGGTCGAGGGAGCGGAGGCGGCCCCGCTTCGGCGGCCAAAACGGGCAAGGGTCGAGCCCGACCCGGATCAGATGGACCTGTTCAAGACTTCGGAGTAACGTGCGACCATGGCAAAGAAGCCCGATTCTCAGGCGTCGAGCCCCGCGGCCGACGACACCTTGAACATGAGCTACGAGGACGCCGTCGAGGCGTTGGAGGGGATCATCGAGCGGATCGAGTCGGGGTCGATCGGGCTGGAGGACTCCATTGAGGCGTACGAGCGGGGCACGAAGCTCATCCGCCGCTGCCGCTCGCTTCTCGATGCCGCGGAGCAGCGCGTCCGCGAGCTCAACGCCGATGAACTCGACGGCGGCTCCGATGGAAACGAGCCGGCATGAGCGTCGGCGACCGCCTGACGCTCTGGCTCCCCGACGCGTTATGGATCGTGTTCTTCCTGATGTTCGGCGCGTGCATCGGGTCGTTGATCAACGTGCTCGTCTACCGGATGCCGCTCGGGATCGGCGTCGTCACGCCTCCGTCGCGCTGCCCCGCGTGCGAAACACGTCTCACCTGGCGGGAGAACATCCCCGTCCTCGGGTGGATCCTGCTCGGCGGGCGATGCCGGTTCTGTCGGAGCAAGATCAGCCCCGAGTACCCGCTCGTCGAGGCGCTCGCGGCGTTGCTCTTCGCCGGTCTGTTCGCGCTCTGGTTCGCGATCCCTTCCGAGACGGTGTGGCTCGGAGTCGATTGGGGCGGTCTCGCTCCCGACTGGACACGGAACGGCTTTGCCGACACGTGGCCGACGTTCGCCGTCACGCTCGTCGCGGTCGCCTGCCTGCTCGCCATGACGCTCGTCGACGCCAAGACCTTCACGATCCCGCTCGTTCTCGCGTGGATCCCGGCGATCGTCGCGGTTGTCGCCCTCCCCGCGCACGCGGCATGGGTGGAGTTCGACCGCGGGCCGGTCTCGTCTTGGATCCAGGGCGATGGCTACTGGCTGACGCCGTCTCGAGAGCGGTGGTACGCCGCGCGAGGGTGGCTGTGGTCGCTTGCGACGCCCGGCGCCGGGAACTGGCGCCTCATCGGCTCGTCCATCGGCGCCGTCATTGGCTTGGGGATGAGCGTGCTTCTCGTTCGTCTGAAGCTGATTGGGCAGAGCTTCGCTGACTACGCGGCGTGGGAGGAGAAGGCGATCGCCGCCGAGGAGGCCGCGGGTCGGGATACGCCCGAGTTGTGGATCCAATACCCCCACGCGCGGCGTGAGATGATCAAAGAACTCGCGTTCGTCGCGCCCCCCGTGCTCCTGTTCATCGCAGGCGGCTGGGCGGCCTATTGGCTGGTTGGAGCGATGGCCGGCCCCTGGACCGCGCCCGCCCACGCCTACGGCGACCCGATTCCGCCGGTTTTGGCGCCGCTCTGGCTCGTCGTTCTGAGCGGGTCGCTGTTGGGATATCTGATCGGCGGCGCCGTGGTCTGGGGCGTCCGGATCTTCGGTTCGCTGGCGTTTGGGAAGGAAGCGATGGGGATCGGCGACGTTCACCTGCTCGCGGGGGCGGGCGCGTGCTTTGGCTGGATCGATGTCTCGCTCGGTTTCTTCGCCGCCGCGTTCGTCGCCCTGTTCTGGACGATCCTCGGTTTCGCGGTCGGCGGCAAGCTCAAGCGGGCCATGCCCTTCGGGCCGTTCCTGGCGGTCGGCACATTCCTCGTCGTGGTCTGCAAGCCGGCGGTGGAGCTGTTCCTGACGCTCCTGCTCTCGGCCCAGTCCGGGATCGATCTGCCGTAGGCCGCGATGACGGGTCCGTCCGCTGGCGGCACGGGCCGCGCCGGTCCGATACCCTGTGCGGTCCAATGTCGCCACGGAAGGAGCGCACAGGCATGATCAGCAGCAGGCTACGTATTCTCGGTGTGTGCGGGGTCATCGGGCCGGTTCTCGCGATGGGGCTCGGCGGGTGCAAGAGCGTCTCGCAGTCCGAGTACGACCAGGCGGTCGCCGAGAACTCCGAACTCCGGGATCGCCTTGAGAGCGTCCAGGGCAATCTCCGCTCGAGCGAGGACGAGAAAGCGGCCGCCGTGCAGCGGAACGACTCCCTCTCGGCCGAGGTCGCACGTCTCCAGAGCGAACTGTCCACGGCCAAGACCCAGCCCGCCACGACCCGCGGCAACGGCATCTCGACGCGTCCGAGCGACGTCGTCCTGACCGTCGCGGGCGACGTGCTGTTTTCGTCGGGACAGGCGACGCTCAAGGCCGACGGCAAGCGAGAGCTTGACCGTGTCGCTCGGATGATCCTGAGCGAATACCCTGCGAACCTCGTCCGGGTCGAGGGTTATACGGACACCGACCGGATCCGCAAGAGCAAGTGGCAGACGAACGAACGCCTCGCGGCCGAGCGGGCCCTGGCGGTCGAGAGCTACCTCGTCAGCCGTGGCGTTGACGCGGACCAAATCTACGCCGCCTCGATGGGCCCCGCAACGCCGAAGTCGACCAAGTCGGCGAGCCGTCGGGTCGAAATCGTGATCCTCAGCGCAAGCTGATCCACCCTGCCCGCCGACGTCACGATCAGTGTGACAGGCGGGGTGGTCGCGGGACGAAACGGGCGTATACTCGCCCTGCCGCAAGGCGACATCCGGGCGATTGGCGCAGTTGGCTAGCGCGTCTGCATGACACGCAGAAGGTCACAGGTTCGAGTCCTGTATCGCCCATTTCTCTGCACGACGGCCCCCGTTCACCCGCCACAGGCGGCGCGAGTGGGGGCCGTTGCCTTTTTGACCGTCATCGGGATCGCGGCCCCGCGTCGCTTCCTTCGAAGCCCCGCGTCAGGGTGGTCGATAGAAACCTGTGAGCGTGCGATCGACTGGCGCCATTTGACGGAAGCGTCCGACGTAGACTGAAAAGGCTTCCTATTCGGTGTCGGGACGGGGCCAGGGGTCTGGATCGACCGTAACCGTTACGGTACACTCGGTCTCAGATCGCTGACGCGGAGCGGGGAGGGACTTGACGATGTCCGAGCAAGGCGCCGCGGCGCCCGAGACAACCAGACGGCGAAGCGGCGCGTCGGTCCGCCGCCTCGCCGAGGAGCTCAGTCTCTCCGTTGCGACGGTCTCCCGCGCCTTGAACAACCACCCTGAGGTGAGCGACGCCACCCGCAAGCGTGTCGCCGAAGCTGCGCTCGCGAGTGGGTACACCGCCTCTGTGGGCAAGCGGCCCACCAACGTCCTTGGGCTGCTCTTCCCGGAGAAGGGCTACGAGGAATTCAGCGGCTTCAAGGCGGCGGTGATGTCCGGCATCATGCGCGTCGCCTCCGAGAGCCACTTCGACCTCGCCTTCGTCAACGCCGCGGAAGAGAAGCACCCCGCCGAGAGCTACACGCACTTTCTCGCGCGCCGGGGTATCGCGGGAGCGCTGCTCCGTGGCCCGCGGGCGCCGGAGCAGGCGGTGGAGCTTGCTCGCGAAGGGTTTCCCGCGATCGTGCTCGTCAACCGCTCCGAAGAAGCCTCCGTGAGCTACGTCGACGCGGATTCGCGGGGAACGAGCCGCCGCGCGGTCGAGTACCTCACCGGTCTTGGCCACGAGCGTATCGCCCACGCGACATTCAACGTCGATTCGGCCGACTTCCTCGACCGGCGCGCAGGCTACGAGGACGGGCTCCGCGCCGCGGGCCTGCCGGTCGATCCCGAGCTGGTCGTCAGCGCGTCCCCCGATCGGCACGGTGGGGCGTTGATGCTCGATCGCCTCCTGCGTCTCGACGAGCCGCCGACCGCGATCTATTTCACGACGCCGCACACGACGATGGGCGCGATGATCCGCTGTCTCGAACTCGGCATACGTGTGCCGGAAGACCTTTCGATCATCGGGGTCGATGACAGCGACGTGCGGTACCAGACCTTCCCGTCGTTCACCGCGATCACGCAGGACGTCGCGGGCATGGCAGCGGAGGCGACGCGCTGGCTCGTGGCGCGGATCAACGGGCAGGCGTCGGGCGTGTACCGGGTGGTCAAGGAAACGACGCTGAGCATCGAGCGCAGCACCGGCTACGCGCCGCACCAGCCGGTTAGGCTCGACGGCGGCGGCCGCGTGATCCGCTGAGCCGCTTCGACCAATCGTCCGAGGCTTTTCTAGTCTCGCCGTCCGTTCGTTGGCGCCTCGTAGTGCTCGCCGGGCGGAACTTGATAGCGGGTTTTCAAGCGCGCCAGCTCCCGCTTCAGATCGGCGATCTCGACCTCGTACGCCGGGTCATCGATCGCGTTGCGGGTCTCGTCCGGATCCTGCTCGAGGTCGTAGAACTCCCACTCGTCGAGTCGATAGAAGTGGATGAGCTTGTACCGCTCGGTGGTCACGCCCTCGTGACGACGCACGCTGTGCCAGCCCGGGTACTCGTAGTAGCGGTAGTAGAGGCTGTCACGCCAGTCATCAGGCGTCGTGCCCTCGAGGACGGGAAGCATGCTCACGCCGTGCATGTCGGCCGGGACCGCTTCGCCTGCCGCGGCGAGCATCGTCGGAGCGATATCGATGTTCTGCGTGAGCGCGTCGCTCGTCGTGCCCGCCGGGATCACGCGGGGCCAGCGGACGAGGAAAGGCGTCCGGAACGATTCCTCGTACATCCAACGCTTGTCGAACCAGCCGTGCTCGCCGAGGTACCAGCCCTGGTCCGAGGTGTAGATCACGATCGTGTTGTCCGTCAGGCTCTGGTGGTCGAGCGTGTCGAGCAACCGCCCGACGCCCTCATCGACGGCCGCGACGGAACGGAGGTAGTCCTTGGCGTACCGCTGGTACTTCCAGCGGACCAGGTCGTCACCCTCGAGTTTCATGGCCTCGAAAGCCTCATTCTTCGGCGCGTACGCCGCGGTCCACGCCTCGAACTGGCCCTTGGTCAGGCCGTTCGGCGGAACGAGCTTGAGATCTCGCTTGGTCAGATCGCGAGCGATCATCATTTCCTGCATCGTCGCGGCCGATCCCTTGCCCGACCAGTCATCGAAGAGCGTTGTGGGCTCGGGGATCTCATCATCGTCGTAGAGGTGCAGATGACGCGGCGCCGGCTGCCAATCGCGGTGGGGCGCCTTGTGATGGACGAGGAGCAGGAAGGGCTTTTCGGGGTCGCGTTCGTCTTCGATCCAGTCGATCGCTCGATCGGTGACGATGTCGGTCGTGTACCCGATGTGCTCGACGTCCTCGTAGCCGTCGATGCCCTCGCCACCGGCGCGGAGAACGGGGTTGTAGTAGGGGCCCTGGCCGACGAGCCGGTCGTACATGTCGAAGCCAGTCGGCTCGCTCTCGAGGTGCCACTTGCCGATCATCGCGGTCTGGTAGCCCTCGGCGCGGAGCATCTTGGCGACGTTTCGCTGCGACCCGTCGAACGCGCGACGGTTGTCCATCATCCCGTTCGCGTGCGTGTGCAGACCGGTAAGCATGGTCGCTCGCGAAGGGGCGCAGATGGCGTTGCCGACGTAGTACCGATCCATCCGCATGCCTTCGTGCGCGATGCGATCGATGTTCGGCGTCTCGTTGATCGTCGACCCGTACGCGCCGATCGCCTGCCACCCGTGGTCGTCCGACATGATGAACACGATGTTCGGGCGGTCGTCGGCGGTCGCGGTCGGCGTCACGAGGGCGATGGCGAACGCCGCGGCGGCGAGAAGCGTGAGCGTTGTGAGGCGTGTCAAGGCGTCTCTCCGTTGCGACGGGGCATCCGTGCAAAAATAGCGGTCATTGAAACAGTTTCATCTTTCCGTCCGGACATACCCCAGCTCGACGGCGCCGTCGCGTTCCCACGCTACGGGCAAGTCTGCTCGATGCTCTCGAGCAGCTCGACCATGTCGAGAGCGTCCGCGGCCTCGTCACCGTTCAGGTCCGCCGACAACGAACCCGCGGCGATCGCGTTGATGAGTGACGTGAGGCTGAACGCGCCGCTGCCGAACTCATGTCGCGCCCGTCGGCAGGTCTCGAACCGGATGTCGTCGAGGTAGAACGTGATCGGCGCCCCGGGGCCCTGCACGATCCAGTGGAACCCGCTCACGATCGAGGAAAGGTTGGCGCCCTCGAGCGACATCGTGTATTCGGTCCACTCGTCGCTGAGGGTGACGTCCATCTCCATGCGAGAACTGTCCGGGAACGGGCGGCTCCGTCCGTTCGAATAGCCGTAGCCAAAGCGGACGACCTCGCCGCCCACAGCGCCCCGCGCCCAGAACCGCAGCACGGTCATCCCGCTGAGATCGACCCCGCCCGGCATGTCGCCGAAGTTGTTCGCGGGGTTCTGCCACACGCCGGCGCCAAAGCCCGTCGCGCTGTTGAAGGTCACCCGGCAGGCCGTCGGCCCGCTGCGTGGGTTGCTCGCGTCGTCGAAGTCCATCTCGATGACCTGGACGTCACCCTGCCGACCGCTCGCGACCCAGGGGGTCTCCGTTGCCGTATCGCTGTAGACGTCTACTCGAAACGGATCGGGAGTAACGGCCCCCCCTTCGATGAAGATCGGGATGTTCGCGGTCGCTGCGGCCTCTTTGCCATCGCGGACGAAGACGTATAGCCGGAGCGGTCCGTCGAACGTCGGCGCGACGAGCGTGACACCGTCCGGCCCGCTGCTCGTGATGGCCGCGGAGAAATCGGTCGGGAACGGGACGTTGTTGTCGCCCGAGTTGCTGATCTCGCCGTACAAGCGGTACTCGTATGTGAGCGGGTCGCCATCGGGGTCACTCGCCGCGAGTTGCGCCGTGAAGGTCTCGCCCGGCTCGAGCTGCGGGTCGTCGGTCGTTGTGAACGAGGCGATCTCGGGGCACTCGTTCGTGAGCTCCTCGCCCCAGGCCGCCGTCATCGCATCGATCGACTCCACCTTGGCGCCGTCGTCGAGCATCATGCCGTGCCAGGTGATGCTGCCCTGGCGTTTGGACCCCCAGGAGAACGCAATCGTGCCCATGCACAGCGGGTCGGCGGTGAGATCGTTGAACGAAGCGGTGTACATCGCCGCCTTGGTTGTGCTGGTCGGCTCGATCGGGCGGCCCCACGGGGTCCGCCCCGAGTCCTGAGGCGCCCTGGCGCCGAACTCGGTGATGAGGTACGGCTTGACGCCTCCCCGATCGCGGTAGCGCTGCGGAATGGTGCGGGCGCCAGCGTACGAATTGATGCCGACGACATCGATGCTGGGGCAGAACTGGTTGATGCTGGGGATGCGGGCTCCGCCGACCTCGGCGATCACGGTCATCGTCGGGTGGTTCGGATCAAGCGACTTCACGATCGCGGCCGCGTGTTCGACGTGCTGCCAGATCAGGTCGTTGTCGCCCGCGCCAAACCCCTCCATCTCGTTGCCAAGCGCCCAGACGAGCACCGCGGGATGGTCACGGAACGCGAGGACGGCGTGTCGGACCTTCTCGAGCTGCGCCGCGGTCTGTTGAGGATCGGAATAGTCGAATCCGTGCCGCTCGTGCCCGAGCCAGATGCCGAGCGAGACCATGAGCCCGTTCGCGTGCGCGTCGTCCAGGAACGCCTGCGCATCATCAACGCTCCAGGTGCGCGTCGCGTTCGCCCCAGCCGCAGCCAGTTCATCGAGCGGACCTTGTCCGCCGGCGCCCTGCACCCGGACGGTCTCGCCATCGCGGACGAATCGCGCGACTCCGTCGTTGACGACAACCTGAACCGGGACCGCCTGCCCCAACGCCACCGCTGCGATGATGGTCGCCGCGGCCGTCGACACGAATCGCTTCATTCCGAGCATGCGGGTCTCCATCGCCGACGCTGAACCGATCACCGACGCGTCGTCGCCCCGCCGAAGCGGTAGGTCTGGCTGCCAGATCGCACCACCATCCCGGCGTCGCGCGTCTGGGCGCCCATGCCGCTGTTGATCTGGAAGAGGTCGTCACCCGAGCGGTCAACCTCGGTGTCGGTGTTGTTGTTGGCGTTGTTGTCGCCCTCGTTGATGTACCCCGCGTAATTGGTCCGCTGGAGGATCGAGGTGTTCGAGTAGGCGACATGCCCGTCGCTGAAGCCGACGTGGCCTTCCCAGCCGCCGCGGTTGGGCGTCCAGAGGCTCTGGCGGGCGCCCTGCATGCCCGCCTTGTCGTTGTCGGCCCGCGCCGTTTCGTGGTCCAGTTCGTTCTGCTGCGTCCAGAAGATCAGCCGGTCACTGATCACCGGAGCATCCGCGTTCGAATGGTTCAGCGACCAGGCCTGGACGAGCGGCTGGAACACATGGCGGAGCGGGGCGCCGACGGGCGTGTTGTGCAGGTCGAGCATGGCGTAGGAGTAGAACGCGGTGTTCGCGTTGTAGTCGTAGCGGAGGCCGTTCTGCGGAAACACCCAGCCGCCCGGGCTGTACCCCGTCCAAGCGGGGGTGTTCTGCGGAGGGCTGAGCGACGTCGTCCCGAGATCGTGGTCGGGCATGAAGTCCAGAGGCTCGGCCGGCGAGACGATGACCTCCGAAGTCAGGAACTCGTCCTGGAGCATCAGCAGGTAGCGGGCGGGGATGAAGTGCCCCGCGATCTGCCCACCCGCGGTCCAGGCCTCGATGTCGTCCGCGTCCGCGAACGCCTTCGTCGCGTCGTTGCTCGCCTGCTCGACGCCCGGAAAAAATCCGTTGTTCGTGTCGGCGAAGATCGCCATCGCCGCCACGACCTGCCGCTGGTTGCTCCCGGACTGAAGCTTGCGGGCGGAGGTCCGCGCCTGACCGAGCGCCGGCAGCAGAATCCCGATGAGCAGCGCGATGATCGCGATGACCACCAGCAACTCGATGAGCGTGAAACCGTTCCGATTGCCGGCTGGCCGCGCCGCGCGTGATGCCTTGTGCGCCTTGTTCGTCATCTGTGTGCTCCTCAGCCTGCGCGGAGCATGGAAGTTCATCCACACTATGCGCTTACGGTCCCGCTGATCCGAGCGAGCCTCGAACAGGCTGGTTCAACGCTCCGGCTTCCGACCATTCTTGCTCTTTGTGTTCACAACGGGCTTGCCACGGAAAGCGTATTCAAATACTGTCATCACTGCAACTGTTACGGAGCGAATATCGACAAATCGCTCCCGCAGTCAGAGACGACGATCCCGAGGAGAGAACAGATGTCCCGGACCACCCGTACGAGCCTCACCGCCGCGCTGACCGCCCTCGCCGGTCTTGCGAACGCTCAGATCCCCGCAACGGTTCCTTTCGGTGTCAACATGCAGTCCTGGAACCCCGCCACGGCGGTCCAGGGCCTCAACGACTGGAGCCCGGAGCGTCCGAACGCCATCGGCTTCGGCGACGGCCTCCGTTGGGAGTGGCAGGAGACCGACACCGAAGGCCTCCCCATCTCCCCGCGCCTCGTCCGTGTCTGCGATCCCGCGGTACCGGGCATCGAGGCCGCGTACCAGTTCCCCGCCGCCCGCGCCTCGACGAGCACGCCGGGCATTCCCGAGTCCAACCGGGGCGAGAACTGGCAGAACATCGCGACCCCCGACACCCGCGCGACGTTCGAGATCTGGTTCAAGCCCGCTGACCTGACCGGCTCCCACGTCCTGCTTGAGATCGGCGGACTCAACCGCGGCATCGCCTTCGCCCTCGAGGACGACGAACTCGTCTACGCCGCCGCGGGCTCCAACGCCGGCGGATCCTCGTACTCGGTCGTCCACCGAGAGACGCTGACCGATACCGAGTGGCATCAGGCCGTCGTCGTCGTCGACTTCTTCGCTTTCAACGTCCGCTCGTACCTCGACGGCGCCGAGGTCAACAGCCAGTCGATCCCGGTCAACGGCGGCTACCGCTGGTCGAACTCGAACCAGGCCGGCCTCGGCCAGCAGGGCGGTGATCCCGCCGAGAACCCCGGCATCGCCACCGGCGCGATCCCCGCGGCCAACTTCACGCTCTTCGACGGCATGATCTCGACCCACCGCTTCTACGCCACCGCGCTGACGGCCGCAGAGGTCATGGACAACTACGAAGCCATCACCGACGCCGACGCGACCGCCCGCCGCGGTGACTTCAACCGCGACGGCATCGTCACGACGGCCGACATCGTCGATCTCGTCAACGCCCTCGACGCGACCACGAACGACTCGCTCGATGGCGCGCATCTCCCGTTCGTCGCCGCCCCGGGCGGAGGCATCTTCTCTGTCGACCCCGCTCGCAATGAGACCTTCACCAACAGCTTCGCCTGGGACATGGACCGCGGCTCCCTCGGCGCCGGCGCCAATCCCTCATTCATCTTCAACGTCGCCGACTTCCTCACGCCCGTCAAGGTGACGGATCCCGCGTTCCCGACCATCCGTGAGGCCTTCGTCCTCGACGGTTCCGAGGGCTTCGGAGGCCCGAACCTCGAGTTCGCCGAAGACGCGGGCAACTCGCTCCGGGTCCAGCTCTGGCTCAACTTCAGCGACGTCACAGGCAACCACTGCCTCTTCGAGGCGGGCGGCACAGCGACCGGCTTCAGCGTCGTCTCCATGGGCTCACAACTCATGGCCGGGATCAACACGTCCGCCAACGACGGGCTCGACATCGCCTCGATCGCGACCGATCCGGGCGTCCTCACACCTGGGTGGCATCTCGTCGAGGTCATCGTCCGCCGGATCACCGGCGACGGCGTCGGCGAAGGCTTCGAGGTCTACCTCGACGGCGAGCGTGTCGCGAACATCAACGACCTCCCCGGCCCCGACCTCGTCTTTGGCACCGCGGACGACATCGACATGTTCAACTCGGGCGGCTCCGGAACCTTCAACTTCATCAACGGCAACCCGAGCGGACTCGGTCAACTCCAGGGAACCGCGGCGCTTCCCGCCGGAGTGACCGCGGGGCAGTTGGTTCCGTTCAACGGGCTCGTCGGCCCGGTCCGCATCCTCGCGGGCCAGCCGACGCCCGCGATGGTCGCCGTGCAGTTCGACACCGACATGGGCCAGACCGCCTACAACACCCGCTTCGACTTCGATGCGAGCGGCGCGGTCGACGCGTTCGATCTTCTCGACCAGCTCTGCGCGATCAACGCTGGGCTCTGAACAACGACGAAAGCGGGCCCGCCCCCGCCGTGGCGCGGGCGGGTTGATCGAAGCGGATATTCGCCTGTGGTTAACCCGCAATCGAAGCGTGGTTGTTCGCGGCGCGGCGTCGGTTGACATGACGATGGATGATGGTAACGCTTGCGGGGTTTGCGCCTGTTGACCATGTCGCGCCCCGAAGGCGGAGGATCCATCGGATGTCGGAAGCTGACGCCCGCGGAACGTTCCGCTACGTGTGGCGCCTGATCAGGCCCGATCGCAAGGACATCGGGCTCGTCGTCCTGTTCTCGATCGCGGCGGGGGTCCTCGCCCTCGCGGTGCCGATCGGCGCACAGATGCTCTTCAACTACGTGGCGTTCGGCGCGCTCATGCAGCCGCTCGTCGTCCTCGGCGTCACACTCTTCATCGTGCTTGCCTTCGCCGCGACGATGCGGGCAATCAACTCGTACGTCATCGAGCTCATCCAGCGTCGCCTGTTCATCCGCCTGACCCGCGACCTCGGCGAGCGCCTCCCGCGCGTCCGCGCCGACCTCTTCAACCGCTCGGACGGACCGGAACTCGTCAACCGATTCTTCGACATCCTCACCGTCCAGAAGGTCACGGGGACGCTGCTCCTCGACGGCGTTGGCGCGCTGCTGCAGGCCGTCATCGGACTCACGATCGTGGCCTTCTACCACCCGTTTCTGCTGGTCTTCAGCGCGGTGCTCCTTTTCCTCGCGTTCGTCATCGTCTTCGGTCTCGCTCGCTCGGCCATCCGCACGGCGATCGCCGAGTCGACGTCCAAATACGCAACCGAAGCGACGCTCGAGCTCATCGCGGCGAGGCCGCACGCGTTCAAACAGGCCGACGGCTACGGCTTCGCCGCTCATCTCGCCGATCAGCGGGCGAGCGACTACCTCACCAAGCGACGGGCGCATTTCCGAATCGCCTTCCGCCAGATCGTCGGGGCCCTCGCGCTGCAGGCCGTCGCCGCGACGGCTTTGATTTCCATTGGCGGCTTCCTCGTGATCCGAGAACGCCTCACGCTCGGCCAGCTTGTCGCGGCGGAACTGATCGTGGCCCTTGCCCTCGCCTCGTTGACCAAGCTGGTGATCAAGCTGACCGACGTCTACGACATGTTCGCAGCCGCGTACAAGGTCTCCACGCTCACAGACCTCCCCCTCGAGCGCGAGGGCGGGGAAGAGCACGTGGGCGGCCCGGGCGGCGCGACCCTCTCCTTCCGCGCCGTGACATACGCCTACGAGTCGGGGCACGTCCCCCTCCGGGGTCTTTCGTTCGACATCGAAGCGGGTGGATGCGCCGCGGTCGTCGGCGATCTCGGCAGCGGCAAGAGCACCGTTGTCGATCTCGTGTTCGCGTCGCGATCGCCGGCCGAGGGACGCGTCGAGCTCGACGGCGTCGACGTGCGCGAGCTGAGCCTCCGATCCCTCCGAAGGCACGTCGCCATCGTGCGGGACGTGGAGATCATCGAGGGATCGATCGAGGACAACGTCAGGATGGGACGAGACGGCGTGACGCTCGCCGATTGCCGGGAGGCTCTCGCAGACGTCGGTCTGCTCGACATCGCCCGCAGCCTCCCCGACGGCCTCGCGACCCATCTCGGGCCGGGCGGCGCCCCGCTCTCCGGAGGACAGGCCGAGCGGCTCATGTTCGCCAGGGCGATCGCGGGGCGACCGCGGCTGCTCGTCGTCGAGGACGTGCTCGACCGAATGGACGAGCGATCGCGCCGCGAGCTCATAGACGTTCTGGTCGGACGCCTCGAGCAGTGCTCGCTCCTCATAGTGAGTCGTCAGCAGTGGGCGTCAACGATCGCTTCGCGGGTGGTGCGGCTCGGCCACGCCGACGACGCCACGGAGGTGCGCCCGTGACCGACCGCTCTTTCGAATGCCCGTTGCAGCAAGCTACGAACACGCTCGATCGAGCGGCGACGCCGCGTTGGGTTCGCCGCCTCGCCGTGCTGCTGATGCTCGCGATCGCCGCCGGACCGTTCGTACTGCTCCTGGCGCCGTGGCAGCAGACGGTCCGAGGCGCCGGGCGGGTGGTGGCGTACGCGCCGCTCGACCGTCAGCAGGCGGTCGAGGCGCCGATCTCGGGCCGAGTGGTCCGATGGTGGGTGCAGGAGGGGTCGCGCGTCGCCGAGGGCGATCCTGTCTTCGAGATCGCCGACATCGACCCGCTGCGGATCCAACGCCTCGAAGCCCAGCGCGACGCGCTCCAACTCAAGCTCGACGCCTTCGAGACGCAGGTCCTGCAGTACGCGAGCATCGTCGACAACACCCGCGACCTCGGTCAACTCACGGTCGAGGCCGCCACCGCGCGGAAGGAAGAGGCGATGGAACGGGTGAGCGCCGCCGAGGCCCAGGTCGCCGCCGTCCTCGCGGAACTTACCGCGGCCGAACTCCAGGTCGAACGAAAGCGCCGGCTCGTCGAGAGCGGCGCGGTCTCCGACCGCCAGCTCGAGATCGCCGAGGCGGATTTCGCCGTGGCGCAGGCGAGCGTTCGCGAGGCGCGGGCGAAGCTCGATGGCGCCCGCGCGGATCAGCGATCCATGGAACGCGACCTCGACCGATCCCGCGTCGATGCTCTCGCGAAGGTGAGCAGCGCCGAAGCGTCCCTCGCCGAGTCCCGGAGCAAGGCGGCCGACGCCCGTCAGAAGCTCGCCGAACTCGAAGGCGATATCTCCCGTCAGCAATCCCAGCTCGTCACCGCTCCCCGGGGGGGCGTTGTCCATCGGCTCTCCGGCAATCAAGGCGGCGAGATCGTCTCCGCCGGCGATCCGCTGCTCACGCTCGTCCCCGACACGTCCGACCGCGCGGTCGAGCTGTGGATCGACGGGAACGACATTCCGCTCGTCACCGACGGATCGCCCGTACGCCTCCAGTTCGAGGGCTGGCCCGCCGTCCAGTTCACCGGCTGGCCGCGCGCCGCGGTGGGAACCTTCGGTGGCGTCGTCTCGATCGTCGACCCGACCGACGACGGACAGGGGCGTTTCCGCGCCCTCGTCATCCCGGACGATGTTGAGCAATGGCCCAGTCCTCGCTATCTCCGACAGGGCGTTCGCGCGAAGGGGTGGGTGCTGCTCAACGAAGTCACCATCGGCCAGGAGCTCTGGCGACAGCTCAATGGGTTCCCGCCCGTGATCGCCGACGAGGAACCCGAAGCCGTCGCCAGGAAGCGCCTGAAGTGATGCGAAGCACGGCGTCGTTAACATCCTGCCTTGCGGTAACAGCAGTGGCGGTCCTCGCCGGCTGCTCGCGTTGGGACGCCCCTCTCAAGGTGGACCTCCGCCGCCTGGTCGACCGTGGGCAGGCCCCGGTCGACACCGCGGGGTCATCGATAGGTGATCCCGTCGAGGTCGACGTCAGCGAGGAAGCGAAACGGTTCATCGATGAGCCCACGCCCCCCGCCCGTTCGCCGGGGCCCGCTGGAGAACTCTCGCTCGCGGATCTGCGCCACCGCGTGCTCTCGGAGAATCTGGACGTCGCCGTCGCGAATGTCGCGCCCGACATCGCGCGTGAGTTCCTGGACGCCGAGCGGGCGAAGTTCGACGCGGCCTTTGTTGTTGGCGCCGCCTTCACGGACGCCGATCAGCCGAAGGGCTCGACCACGCTGTACGACGTCTCATCCGATGCCGCGGCTCTGGACGGCGTGAGCGGCGCCTTCACCGAGCCTGCGTTGAACCGCGAGAAGCTCGAGGCCGAGGTCGGTCTTGACGCCCCGTTACCGACCGGCGGCTCGGTCGGCGTCCGCCAGAGCCTCAAGTCCGACGACAAGACCAGCGGCGGGCTGGTATCAACCGAAGATCGCGGCGCGCTGCGGTTCAGCTACTCGCAGCCGCTCCTGCGCGGCGCAGGGGTTCGCGTGAACACGGCCTCCATCCGTCTCGCCGAAATAGGCGTTGGAAAGGAAGCGGCGCGGACCCGCCTGACGGCCATCCGCGTGCTCGCTGGGGCAGAGAAGGCGTACTGGCGCCTCTACGCCGCCGAACGCGTCTTCGAGATCCGCCGCGAACAGCTCGATCTCGCTGTCGCGAACATCGACCTCGTCGACCTGCTTATCCGGGAGGGCGCCGCGGCGCCTCTTGAGCGGTTCAGCGCCGAACTCGCCGTCGCCCAGCAGAAAGAAGCCCTCGTCGGCGCCGAGCGTGATCTCCGTCTCCGCTCTCGTGAACTCGCCGTCGCGCTGAACCGCGACGCGCCGGGCATCGCGAACGCGACCGACCTCTCCACGACCGATGATCCCGATCTCGTCCGCTATGAGATCGACCCGGAGGCCCTCGTCACCCGCGCGCTCACTGAGCGTCTCGAACTCCTCGAGATCGAACTCGAACTCGCGGCCGATTCGATCCGCGTCGACCTCGGCCGCAACGCGACGCTCCCGGCCTTCCTGCTCGACTTCGAGTACGGCATCGGCGACCGATCGGGCACGCTCGCCTCGAGCTTTGCCGATTCGCTCGACTTCGACCACCAGTCGTTCACGATCGGCGCCCGAGCATCGATCCCCGTCACCAACAACGCCGCAGAAGCACGCCTCCGCCGAGCCATGCTCTCACGCGTCCAGCGATTAGCGACCAGAGACCAGCGTCGGCTCGCGATCAGCCAAGAGGTGTACGACGCCGCCGACGTCCTCGAACTCGCCTGGCGCCGGATCCTTGCCGCACGCCAGAGCGTAATCGCCGCCGGCGGCGCCTACGACGCCGCGAGCCGACTCTTCGCGGACGGGCTGCGCAACGCCCAGGACGTGCTCGTCGCCCTCCAGCAGCTCGGCGACGCCCGACAGAAAGAGGTCGCCGCCATCGTCGCTTACCAGGTTGCGCAGATCGACCTCGCCTTCGCGACGGGCGTCCTGCTCGGCTACGCCGGCGCGGAGATCCAAGCGGCCCCGACCGTGGAGTGAACGGCCGGTCAGACAACCGTCACGCAGAAGAGCCCTGCTCTCACATCGTGGCGCTCGTTCGATACTCCGCAACGAGAGCCGAGAGGCTGTTCGACGCGTTCCTGACGCCCTCGATGTCTCGAACGGTCATGGACATCGATTCGCTGATCGCGTTCGAGGCGCCGGCGATCTCCTCCGTCTGCCGGTTGATCTCGCCCGTCGCCTGCGCCTGCTCCGTCGTCGTCGCCGCGATCGACGTCACCATCGCCGCGACCTCGCGGATCGCGGCCTCGATCTCCGTCAACGAAGCGCCGGCGCGAGCCGCCTTCTCCGATCCGGCGCCGACCTGCTCAACGCCCGCGGTCATCTTCGAGACCGCGTCGCCCGTCTCCGTCTGGATGGATCGGATCGACTCCGAGACCTCGCTCGTCGCCTGAGTGGTGCGGTCCGCGAGCTTGCGCACCTCGTCGGCGACCACCGCAAAGCCGCGTCCGTGCTCGCCGGCTCGAGCGGCCTCGATCGCCGCGTTCAGGGCCAGAAGGTTTGTCTGCTCGGCGATCTCGTCGATGACGCCGATGATCGACCCGATCCGATCGACGCTCGTGCTCAACTCGTCCATGCTCCGCCCAGCAACGCTGAACGTCTCGGCGATGCTGTTCATCGACGTCACGGTGTCCCGCACGACCGCGCCGCCATCGCTGGACAGTTCTCTCGATCGCTCCGCCGTCGACGCGACGTCCTGACAGCGAGCAGCGACCTCGTCGACGCTCGCCGCGAGCTCGGTGACGGCGCTCGAGGTCTGCACCGCTCCCGTCGATTGGAGCTGAATGCGTTGGTTCACTTCTCCGGCGCGGCTCGCGATAGCCGTCGAGTTCTGCTCAACCGCGATGACCGCCGCCTGGACATCGATAACGACCCGCTCGAATCGCTCGACGATCGCATCGAACCACTGTCCGAGCAGGGCGACCTCGTCCTTCCGCGTGTCATTCACCCGCAGTGTCAGGTCGGCCTTGCCCGACGCGACACTCTCCATCGCCCTCGCCATCGCGCCGAGGCGCCGAGCGATCAGCAGAGCGAGCGGCACCAGAACACCCATCACGCCCGCGACGGTGAGCCCACCGAGGGTCAAGAGCCCGAACAGCCGCGTGTCCGCCCGCCGCTCCATCGCGACCGCTTCCGTTGCCGCGTCGTCCTTCGCCTGCTGGATCCGCGCGATCCCGGCTTCGGCCTCGACCTCGAGCCGTTCCGAAACCTGATCGATCAGGTCACG
The DNA here is from genome assembly GCA_002706885.1 of Phycisphaerae bacterium. Classification (GTDB taxonomy): domain Bacteria; phylum Planctomycetota; class Phycisphaerae; order Phycisphaerales; family UBA1924. Next base: position 204 of record PAKY01000017.1, on the reverse strand, counting down.
CATGGCGTTGAATCGATCGCCTCTCGAGGCGACCGCGTCGGCGGTCCGAACGGCGCTGATGTCGCCGCTCGTCGCCGCCTCGGCGACCGCGGTCGACTCGGCCCTCCACGCCTCGAACGCCGACTCGAAACGCTCGCGAAGCTCGGGCGGCGCCGCTTCACCACTAACCGCGAACGCCTGGAGAACGCGGTCCCGCGTCTGCTC
>PAKY01000016.1 GCA_002706885.1 Phycisphaerae bacterium | reverse complement strand
TCGGCGATCGCGACCTCCGGGTGCTCTGCGAGGCACTGGGCGATCCATCGGGTACCACATCGGGGGGCGCCGAGGCCAACGAAGCTGGGAATCATCAGGTCGGTGGTGGTGTCAGCCATGGGCGGTTCTGGCGGGCTCCTGCATGTCGCCGGGCGCCGGCTCGGCGCCCCAGTGGCTCTCCTGCGCCGTCATCCCTGGGTAGAGCAAACCGTAGCTCGCCAGGAACGAGCCGCGATCCTCGACGCCGAACCCGATGAAACGCTCCTGCATCGCGAAGACCGGCTCCGGGCGCCCCATCGCGATCACGGCAAAATGAGCGGTGTACCGCCCCGGCGTCAATAAACGCGGAGGGCACGTGACCGTCAGGCGTTGGCGGCCCGCGACGGGGTTGTGGAACCTCTCAGAATCGATGTCGGCGGTCCAGTATCGGATGGTTTCCGACGGATCGCGGATGGCCAGTCCGACGTACGCGCCGGGAACGGGGCGGCGGGTCTCCAGATCGATCTCAAACGTCAGCGGCTCAGTCAGATCGTGGTCGACGGCGGCGCCCGGGAGCAGCCGCGCGGCGGTGACCTGCATCGCGGCCTCGGTGCGCAGGGGATACGAAACCTCGCGCGAGGTCTCAAGCCGCGACGGCGTGTCGAGGTAGGCGGAGATGACCTCCTCGGTCGCGCCGAACGCCCGAATTTCGCCGCCATCGAGCCACATCGCGCGGGAACAATGGCGACGGATGGCCGCCATGCTGTGGCTCACGAGGATCGCGGTCCGACCCTCGCTCGTAAGGCCGTCCATTCGACCGAGGCATTTGCGTTGGAAGGAGGCGTCTCCGACCGCCAGGACCTCGTCGAGGATCATCACGTCGGCGACGAGGTGGGCGGCGACCGAGAACGCCAGCCGCATGTACATTCCGCTGGAATAGTGCTTGACCGGCGTGTCAATGAATGACTCGACCTCGGCGAACGCGACGATCTCGTCGAAGTGGCTCGCGATCTGGGCCCTGGTCAGGCCCATGGTGACGCCGTTCAGGTAGACGTTTTCGCGGCCGCTGAGATCGGGATGGAACCCGCTTCCGACCTCGAGGAGCGAGCCGACGCGCCCTCTCATCCGAGCGACGCCTGTGGTCGGCGCGGTCACGCGGCTGAGGATCTTGAGCAGCGTGCTCTTTCCCGCGCCGTTGCGTCCGACGATGCCGAGCACCTCGCCCCGCTCAAGCTGGAAGCTGACGTCGCGGAGGGCCCAGAACTCTCGACGGGCGTCTGATTCGCTCGCCCGCCCGAGCGCCCGCCGTGCCAACGACTTGATCGCGCCCCCGAGTTCACGCGACGGGCCAAGCAGGTAGCGTTTGCCCAGGTTCTCTGCCTCTACGGCGAACTCAGTCATGGTCGTCGTGATCCGGTGGGTCGCGGTCGGATGATCATCTAAAGGTCGTCCACCAGCTCGGCCTCCCGGCTACGGAAGAAGTAGAGCCCGCTCAGAAACAGGGCGGCGACGAGCAGCGGGCAGACCCAGGCGATCGGTTCGGGCGGAACGTCGCCCATGAGCGACCACCGGAAGCCCTGGATGATTCCGGCGCCGGGGTTGAGATAGTACAGCGACCGCCACTGTTCGGGCACAAGTGTCGGCGAGTAGAACACCGGAGACGCGTACATGAACACCTGGAGGACCAGCGGAACGGCTTGGCCGATGTCGCGGTACTTGACATTTAGCGGGGCGAGCCAGAGCCCGAGAGCCATGCCGGTCACGATCGCGTAGACGACGAACAGCGGCGCCAAGAGCGCCTGCGGCGGCAGGGCGACCCGCGCGACGGCCATGAATCCCGCGAGAACGAGCAGTCCGAAGGCGAAATCGACAACCGCCGCGACCGATTGCGAGACGGGGATCAGGAGGCGAGGAAAATAGACCTTGTTCATCAGGTGAGCGTTGCTCACCATGCTGTAGCTGATGTTGGTCGCGCTCGCGGCAACGAGCTGCCAGATGAGCACCCCGCCGAGGAGAAACACCGGGAAGGGCACGACACCGGTCTTGAGCTCAAGGATGACGCCGAAGATGAAGTAGTACAGCGTCATGAGCGTGAGGGGCTGGACGATCACCCACGCCTTGCCGAGGAAGGACTGCTTGTACCGAGCGAGCATGTCGCGGGCGATCATCTCACGGAGGAGATCGCGATAGGCCCAGAATTCGCCGAGGCGCAGCGACACGAAACCCTTGTTGGGGCGGATCTCGACGACCTCGTCGGAGCGGGATTCGACCACGGCGGACGGCATGACCGGCAGTTTAAGGCCGCCGGCGGGTCGCCATCATGCGGATGAAGCGACTTCCCGCGAAGGATCCAGCGAGGGGCCCCCGAGGCGGCGGAAGACGTCCTTGACGTCCTCAACGACGACGTAGAAGCACGGGACGATCAGCAGCACGATCGGCGTCGCGAAGAGGATGCCGAAGGCGAGCGAGATCGCCATAGGGATCAGGAACTGGGCCTGACGGGAGGTTTCGAAGATGATCGGAGCGAGGCCGCCGAAGGTTGTCAGCGTTGTCAGCATGATCGGGCGGAACCGGCGCACACCGGCGAGCAGGATCGCGTCGCGCCCCGGAACATTGTCGTCGCGGCGAAGCCGGTTCGCGTAGTCGACCATCACGAGCGAGTCGTTCACCATGACGCCCGAGAGCCCGACGATGCCCATCAGGCTGAGGACAGAGAGTGTGTGACCGAGCATCATGTGGCCCAGGATGGCTCCGAATGCGCCGAACGGGACGGCCGCCATGACGATCAAAGGCTGCACGTAGCTCTTGAAGGGCATCGCGATGAGCGCGTAGATCGTGAAGAGGGCGAGCGCAAGGCCACCGAACAGGACGCGGAGCGATTCACGCATCTCAACCTGCTGGCCTTGAAAGCTCCAGCTCAGCCCCGGGTAGTGACTCACCAACTCCGGGAGGACGTCCTGCCGCATGGTGGTCAGCATGCGCGAGATCTGGCTGGAGGGATTAACGTCCATGTCGACTGTCACGATCCGGCGGCCCTGGCGCCGCTCGATCGACTGGAAGGTCTCGCCGACCGTGATGTCAGCCACCTCGTTGAGCGGGACGTCCGCCCCGGCGGGCGTGCGGATCATCAGGTTCTCGGCGAAGTACGCGCTGTCCTGCTCGTCGTCAGGGAGCTTAACGCGAACGCGGACCTCGTTCGGACCGCGGAGGAAGCGGGTGGCGTCACGGCCCTGAAACGCCGAGCGGATCTGGCGACCGACCTCGTCGGGCGTCAGGCCGAGCGCCTCGCCCTCTGGATTGAGCGTGAAGTCGAGTCGGTCACTGCCTCGCTCGTAGGAATCGTTGACGTCGCTCGTGACCTCGTATTCGTCGAGACGCTCGACGAGTTCGGCGCTGGCGCGGTTGAGGGTGTCGATGTCGGGATGGGAAAGGTCGACGACGATGTCCGGGCGCCACCAACCGAACCCGCCCTCCATCTCGAAGCTGAGCGAGTTCGCGGAGGGGATCGGGCCCGTCTCGGCTCGCCAGAGGCGTTCGAACTCATCGGTCGTGATGGGCCGTGGATCGAGGCGGGTGAGGATCACGTCGACGCTGACGGTCGTCCCGTAGACGTTGGACTTGATGCCTTCGGCGAGGCGGTCGCCGCCGTTGGCCTCGATCACGCGGAGGGCGGCGGCCGTGAGCTGATCGGCGACGCGCTGCGACTCGGCGTCGGTGGCGTCGCTCGGCATGCGGGCCGTGGCCGCGAACTCCTGGCTGGGCACCTGGGGCATGAGCACCATGCCCATGCGATCGCTGGCGGCGTAGCCGAGCACCGCCGTCAGGGTGGCGACGAAGAAGGCGATCGTGACGTAGCGGTAGCGGACAGCGGTCTCGAGGACCGGTCGGAACCACCGCTCGATGCTGCGTCGGACCCACCCCGAGAAGCTCTGCTGGCGTCGATGGAGGAACCGGCTGACGGGGTTGTGGTCGTCCTTCGGCGTGTGCGCGAGATGGGCGGGGAGGATGAACAACGCCTCGACAAGGGAGATCAGGAAGACCGTGATGACGACAACGGGAACGGTCGCCCAGATCAGGCCGAACTCGCCCGGCACGAACAGCAGCGGCGCGAAGGCCACGCAGTTCGTGATGACGCCGAACGTCACGGGGACCGCGACGTCCTTCACGCCCTGCACGGCCGCGTCGAGTGTCGACATGCCGCGCTCGCGGTACTCGTAGACGTTCTCCCCCACCACGATCGCGTCATCGACGACGATCCCGAGCGCGACGAGAAACGCGAACATCGAGATCATGTTGATGCTCACGCCGAGCAGCGGGAGAAAGAGCAGCGTGCCCACGAAGGACGTGAACATGCCGATCGTCACCCACATCGCGAGGCGGTACTGCAGGAACACGCCGAGCAACACGAGGACCAGGAGCATGCCAAGGGCGCCGTTGGAGAGCAGCAGCATCAGGCGATCGCGGTAGGCGTCGGCGCGGTTGTCGGTGATCTTCCAGTCGATCCCCGCGGGAAGCTGATGCTCCATGTCACGCATTGCCTGTTCGACGGCGCGCGCGACCTGCGTGGGGGTCTGGTCACCGACGCGGTAGACCCCGAGCTCAACGTCGGGAACCCCGCTGAACTCCGAGAAGAACATGGTCTCCTCGAAGCCGTCGCGCACATCGGCGATATCCTCGAGCCTCACGACGTCGCCCATGCCGCCATCAACGATCGGGATCGAGGCGAACTCGCGGGCCCACTGCCGCCGCCCCTTGAGGCGGATGGCGAGGTTCCCCTTGTCGGTCTCGAGGCGCCCCGCCGGGACATCGTCGCTCGCGTCCGCGATCCTCGCCGCCACGTCGTCCAAGGTGAGCCCGTACGCGCGGAGCGTGTCGCGGGACACCTCAACGTGGATGATCCGCTGCGGATTCCGATCGATCTCGACCTGTGTCACGCCGCCGCTGCGGATGAGCTGGTCACGAACCTGTTCGGCGACCTGAAAGAGCGCCCAATGGCTTGTATCGCCGAACAGACGGAGTTCGAGCACATCCCGACGGCGGCCCGCGAGACGGACCTCCGGGCGTTCCGTGTCCTCCGGGAACGTGGTGATGGTATCGACGGCCTGGTTGATGACTTGGAGGCCCCGCTCGCGGCTCGTGCCCTTCGTCAGCTCGATCGAGACCCGCCCCGAATTCTCTCGAGCCTCCGAGATGACCTCGTGCACGACTTCGAGACCTCGGACGGCTTCCTCAACCGGGAGCAGAATGCCTCGTTCGACCTCCTCCGGGCTGGCGCCGGGGTAGCTGACGCGAACATCCACGACGTCCAGCGTTGCGTCAGGGTTGACCTCCTTCTTAATGAAGAACGCCATCCCAATGCCCCCGAGGAGCAGGAAGAGCATGATCAGATTTGCCGCGACGATGTTGCGCGACATCCAACTGATCGGGTCGTTTCCCCGCGTGGTGTGGGCGGCGTCAGCCATCGGTGTCGCTCTCGACCGGGTCCGAGACTCGGAGGAGCATCCCGTCGACGGGGGTCGTCAGGTTCGTCACAACGACGCGGTCGCCATCCTCGAGACCAGCCGTGATCCACGCCTCATCTCGACCGCGATACGCCACGGTCACGTCCTTCGTCACGAGTCGGTCGTCGGCGCTCATGACCCAAACGACGTCTCCCTCGCGGATGAGCTCACGGTCAATCACACACGCGTCCTCGATCGTCAGCCCTTCGATTTCGACGTCAACGAACGCGTCGAGGATCAGCTCCGGCTCGCCTTCGCGCATGGCGCCTCGAGCAAGCGGATCGCGGACAGACACGAGGACCCTCGCGAGGCGGCTGCCACGCTCAAGGCGCCCGATACGACGCGCGACGACGCCTTCCCGCTCGGCGTCAGCGCCCCATGCCTGCGGATAGCGGACGCGGGCGACGCTTCCTCCCGAATCCGATTCTGTTGGAAACTCGATCCAGCGGAGGCTGGAGACGGGAACGGCGAGCTCGATCCAGTACTCCTCCGTGCCCACGAACGTCGCCAACGCGTCGCCCGCGGACACGTTGTTTCCGACGGCCGCCGCCCGCGTAATGACCTGACCGTCGAACGGGGCGATGATTCGCGTCCGAGCGAGGCTTAGGTCCGCCCGCTCGATCGCCGCCTCGGCCGACCGAACGTCGGCCTTGGCGCGGTTGACCTGCGGAATCCTGAGGATGAGATCGCGGTTGATCGCGGGGATGTCGACCTCGAGCAGCTCGAGTTCCTCGCGGGCGACGGCTTGGTCCCCGAGTTCGATCTGCAGCGCGGCCTCAGCTCGATCGAGCTCCGTCTGCGCTTGCCGAAGCGACTGGTCGTAGTCAGCGCGGTCGATCTGGGCCATGAACTCGCCCTCACGGAAAAATCCGCCCGGCACGAACATGTCCGCCTGATCGACAATCATCCCGGTCACGCGCGGCCTGATGGTCACATCGCGAGCCGCCATCACCGTCCCCATCGCTCGGATGGTGACGGAGGCTGTCGCCCGCTGAACCTGCGTGATCTCGACGAGCCGAGACGCCTCGTCCCGCGTCGACTCTGATTTCTGCGACGTGCCGGACGTGGAGTTAAACCAATACGCCGCGTACACGCCGCTGCCGATCAGGCCCACCACCAGCACGAACTGAACGGCGCCCGAAACAATCGACAGAACAACGCGGGCACGTTGCCTTCGGCCGCCGCGGGCCACGGCGGGCTTTGTTGGAGCTTTGCGCGTGTCGATTTGGTTGGTCATGCTGGTGGGGTCGCCGGCGATGAGGTGGTGGCCGAGGTGTCGTTCGACGCGTCCACCGGTACAGTTGCATCTGCGGGCGGAACGATACCATCCCACCCTCCTGCGAGAGATCGGTACAGATCGATCCGGTCGCCGATGCGGGCATACCTCGCGGAGAGTAGGTCTCGCTGCAACTGCTGTTCGGTCGTGAGCGCGTCGAGGACGTCAATGTAGCTGATGTCCCCGTTGAAGTACTCTCGGTTCAGTCGCTCTGACGTCCGGTGGGCGAGTTCGAGCTGCCGCTCGATCAGTCGGATCTGCGCTTCTCGGGCGTTCTCATTCGTCACGGCGTCAACGACCTGTCGGAACGAGGTCAGGACGGTCTGGGCGTAGACATTGATGCGTTCGGCCTTCACCGCCTCGGTCCGTTCGACCTCAGACTCCCGGCGCCCCGCGTCGAACAGCGGGCCAAGGACATCGATGCTCAGAAGCGATGCCCAGTCGTCGAAGAGGTCCGCGATGTTGTCCTCTATTGTGGACGCCGACAGACCGATCGTCACCGTCGGATAGCGGGCGGCGACCGCGACGGCGACGTCGGCATCCGCTTCCCGGATCGCGTACAGCGCCGAGCGAACGTCCGGGCGACGCTGGATGAGTTCGGACGGCAGGCCGAGCCTCGGGCGGAGGGGAACGTCTGGAAGCGTGTCGCGCCCCGCCTCGATCGACTCCGTTGGCGAGCGGCCCAGGAGCACGAGCAACGCATGCTCGAGAACGTCGATCCGTGCCTGTACGACCGTCCGCTGCTCACGCGTTGACTCAAGAAGCCGTTCCTGTCGCAGAACGTCCGACGCGCGAACGACGCCGCTCCCGAATCGTGTCCGGACGACCCGGAGCACCTGCTCATTGGTCGCGATCTGCTGCTCGAGGACCTCCGCCTGTCCCCGCTGTTCGACGAGCGCGTACCAGGTCAACGCGACCTCGGAGCTCAGAGAGATCGCCGCGGCTTTGAGCTGCTCGGCGATGATTGATTCTCGGAACGCGGCGCTGTCCCTCGCGCTCCGGTTCCGACGCCACACGTCGACCTCGTAGCTGCCAGCGAGGGACGCTCCGAAGCGGTTGTCGCTGGAGTAGTCGTCGGAGTGTCGACGGCTCTGCTCCGCGAACAGCGAGTAGTTCACTGACGGGAAGAGGAACGAACGCTCGCGGCGGACGACCGCCCGGGCCGCCTCAAGACGGTCTCGAAAGGTCGCGAGATCGAAGTTTGCGCCGAGCGCAACGTCGATGAGTTCGTTCAGCGTCTCGTCCTCGAACGCGACCCACCATCGATCGGGCAACGCCGTTGAATACGCCTCACCCCGATCCTCATCGACGAAGGTCGCCGGCGGATCGAGCGGTTCCTCGAACCCGGCCTGATGCACCGCGCAACCGGCGAGCGAGACGATCCCGACCAGGACCAGTCGGCGCCCGAGTGCCAGCGAAAATCTGAGATGCACGAGAGTCACGCGACCGGTCGCCCCGCTGTCTGGCGGAGCGGCCCGGGGCGCCCCGTTCTTGGTGTCTTCGGTGTACGCTGTACGGTCCGATGCGGTCGCGTGGCGAACCGCGTCGAGACACGATAGTCGTCAGAAGGGATTCTCGGTATGAAACACCCCATCCGCGCGTTCCGGCCGCTCATCGCGGTCGCCTGCTCGGTACTCGGCGCCTCCCCCGCCGTCGATGCGGCTCAATCAGGTGGCAGCCCGGACCTGACGCCGGATCAAAAGCAACGCATCGAGCAACTGATCGAGCAGATGACGCTGGAGGAGAAGGCGGGTCAGATGACCCAGGTCACGCTCGGCGCCGTGAGTTCGCGTCAACAAACTGAAACCGAGCGCCACGAGCTTGATGTCGAGAAGGCCAGACGAGCCATCGTTGACGTCGGCGTAGGTTCTATCCTCAATGGCGCAGAGGGCGCGATGGACGCCACGTACTGGCGCGAGGTCATTGGATCGCTCCAGAAGATGGCGGTTGAAGACACCCGGCTCGGAATCCCGCTCATCTACGGCGTGGACTCGGTGCACGGCGCCAACTATGTCAACGGCGGCGTGATCTTCCCGCACAACCTCACTCTGGCGGCAAGTTTCGAGCCAGAACTCGCACGCCAGGCCGGTGAAATCACCGCCGCCGAAACGCGGGCCGTAGGGATCCCGTGGAACTTCGCTCCGGTGTGCGACGTGGGCCGTGCGCCGGCGTGGTCCCGCATCTTCGAGACGTTCGGTGAGGACCCCTACCTGTGCGCTGTCATGTCGAGGGCGGCGATCGAAGGCATGCAGGGAACAGACCTCAGCGGGCCGACCTCGGTCGCCGCGACCGCGAAGCACTTTCTTGCGTATGGCGGCGCCGCGACCGGCCGCGACCGAACTCCCACCTACGTCGGCGACGTTCAGCTCTACGACATCTACGTCCCGCCGTTCAGGGCGGCCGTCGAGGCGGGCGTTCGCTCGGTCATGGTGAACTCGAGCGAGATCAACGGCGTGCCGGTCCACGGCAGCCATCGACTTCTGACCGAACTCCTGCGGGACGAGCTCGGGTTCGGCGGCGTGATCGTCACCGATTGGGAAGACGTGTACCGCCTCCATACCCGTCACCGGATCGCCCGAGACGAGCGGGAGGCCGTTGAACTGGCAGTGAAAGCCGGCGTCGACGTCTCGATGGTTCCATACGACACCCGATTCGCGGACCATGTTGTGGCCCTCGTGAACGACGGCCGACTCTCGGAGGCGAGAATCGACGAGTCGGTAAGGCGGATTCTCGAACTGAAGGCCGAACTCGGCCTGTTCGAGCGGACGATCCCGGACGCAAGCGCGATGGATGCGATCGGTTCACAGGCGTCGCGAGACGCGAGCCTCGAGGCCGCCCGACGAAGCATCGTCATGCTTCGGAATCGCGACGCGGTGCTGCCGCTGGCGAACACCGCCAAGGTCTTCGTCACCGGCCCTGCCGCCGACGACGCCGTCTCGCTCCACGGCGCCTGGTCGTACGCCTGGCAGGGAACGGAAGCCGGGCGGTACCCGGAATCACCGACGGTGCTCGACGCCGTTCGCGAGGCATTCGGGTCGGCGAACGTGACCTTCGAGCCGGGCGTCGCGTACAACCGCGACACGGATATTGCCGCCGCCGTCACGAAGGCAGAAGACTCGGACGCGATCGTGCTCTGCCTCGGCGAACTGCCATCGACCGAAAAGCCCGGCGACATCGGCGACCTGACGATCGGCGAGTCGCAACGCCGCCTTGCCGCAGCGATGGCTGCCACGGGCCGACCGGTGATTCTCGTCCTTATCGAGAATCGGCCACGGATCATTTCCGCCTTCGCTGACGACATGGACGCGATCCTCTGGGCGGGCCACCCCGGTCCGTACGGCGCGCAGGCGATCGCGGAGATCATGACGGGCAAGACGAATCCGAGCGGCCGACTCCCGATGACTTATCCGCGATCGACCAACGAACTGATCACGTACGACCACAAGCACATCGAAGCGATCGCGTCGAACGATGCGCCGACCGGGGGCTACAACCCCCTCTTCCCGTTCTTCGCAGGCGAGAGCTTCACGACCTTCGAGTACGACGATCTTTCGATCAGCGTCCCCGCCGTCATCGAGCCCGGTTCCTCGGTTGACGTCACCGTCACGGTGACGAACACGGGCGACGTCGCGGGCGCCGAGACCGTTGGTGTCTTCGTCGCCGATCACTACGCGAGCATCACACCGCACGTTCGCCGCCTCCGCGCGTTCGACAAGGTCGCTCTCGGTCCGGGCGAGTCCGCAGAGGTGAGCGTCTCCCTCGATCAAGACGACTTCAGCCTTATCGGCAACGCTGCGAAGACGATCATCGAACCGGGTACGTTCACGGTCGAGGTTGGCCCGCTCAAGAAGGACATCGAACTGTCCAAGTGAGCGTACGAATGGACCCGATTCGAACCTACGCGTACCTCACCCGAGCCCGTCAGCGGCTCTTCGACGCCATCCGCCCGCTCGACGCGGAGGTGTGGACACGCAGTTTCGACATCGGCCCGGGAACGCTCGGCGAGACGCTGACGCACGTAATGATCAGCGAGTGGTACTACGTTCAGCGAATGACGCGGCAACCCGTTCCGCCCTATACCGAGTGGCCCATTCAGGAGAATGAGCCGCCCCCATTTGCGCGGCTCGAGGTATCCTGGCGTCGCCAGGCGGCCGACACCGACTCGGCCCTCGCTCAGATCTCGGACTGGATCGAGCCGTTCAGTTACGAAGTCACGGATGACGCCGGGCGCCGAATGGTCGTGACGAGTTCGCCTGCCGACCAGTTCACGCAGTTAGCGCTTCACGAGGTTCATCACCGCGCGCAGGCCCTCAACATGCTTCGCCAACTCGGCGTCACGCTCGGCGACATAGATTTCAACGCTCTCATGATGCCGCGACGACCGGCTTAAGGGCATCCCGCGCCGAACGCTTCGAGGAACGCCGTTACGTCAGCGATGTCCCAACTGCCGAACGGCACGGCGATGTCTGCTACCTCGTCCATATCACCGAACCCGCGCAGGAATCCGACGACGTCGGCGATATCCAAGTCGCCGTCGGCATTTACGTCAGCCGCGCACGCGCCGCCGCTCGTTGCGTTCGACGGAACAATCTGGAACCCGTTGAAAGAGTAGGTATCGGGCTCCGTGTCGAACGGGTTGTCATCGATCGTCCCAGCGATATCTCCGCTCGAGTCGGCGATCAGGCCTCGGAACACCACGTAGTTCTCTCCCTCCGAGAACGAGTCTCTGTTCTGACCACTCGTGGACTTCGAATCGCCGCCAAAGACGAACACGGCGCCGCCCTCGCCGTTGGCATAAAGCGCGACGTCGTACGCCTCACCGGGCGTCAATCCGACGAACAGGAGTTCGGACGGGCCGTCCATCGACGTTCGACCTGAGAGCCAGTCCTGAAAGATGGGATGCGCGGGCGCCCGCCGGCTACGCCCCGTGATCCGAAGCGCGATCCGCAGGTTCGACTCGGTCGCCCCATCAGCCTCGAGCCAACCGCCCAGGTAGTACGGATCACCGAACCCGGGAACCTCCCGATTCCAGAACAAGTCGTCTTCTGACGACCCGAGTACACCCGGGCCCTCAAACGTCTCGCTCTCTTCCAGGGCAAAGTCGACGTTCACCATCCCGTCGCGGCCCGTAGCGGAGCCTCCCAGCGAAGCGAGGATGAGCGAAGTCAAGGTGAGCTTATCGAAGGCTAGAGACATCAACCGAACTCCTTCCGGGTAGCAGGCCATTCTCGGACACTGCCGCCCGAAGATGGCAGCGGTCTGACAGGATCATGAAACGGTTCTCAGATCAAATGACGCGACGTGGTACGCTCTCGACTCGCGGATGAACTGAAGCGCGACCAACCATCTCGCACACGCTCGGCCGGACTCGCAGCCACGACTTCACGCATGTCAATCGACCCCGACCAGCAGATCACTCAGCTTCTCCGAGCGGCGGAACACGGAGACGCGAGCGCCGCGGATGATCTCCTTCCCCTCGTCTATGAACGGCTCAAGGCCCTGGCGGCCGCGCGTCTCCGACAGACACCTCCGGGTCAGACCCTTCAACCAACGGCGCTAGTTCACGAGGCGTATCTGAAGGTCGTCGGAAGCTCCGACCCGGGGTGGAACGGCCGCCACCATTTCTTCGCGGCGGCGGCACGCGCCATGCACAACATCCTCGTCGACAAGGCTCGCAGGAAGGCCACCGTCAAGCATGGCGGCGGTCGCCGACGGGTCGGCGTCTAACATCTATCCAACGCGTTCGACGCTCCCCCCGACGACTTGGTGGCGTTGGGCGAAACGCTCGCGATCCTCGAGACACGTCGCCCTCGCCAGCACCAAATCGTGATGCTCCGCTTCTTCGGCGGCCTGACCGTCGCAGAGGCTGCAGAGGTCGTGGGCATCGACGAACGCACCGCCCGGCGCGACTGGCTCGCGGCTCGACTGTTCCTGCTTCGACAACTGGAGGACGATCCCGAGCCCTCAAGCGGAGACGGCGATGGCGCCTGATCCGGACGACCAAACGCTTGATCTGGTCGCCGAACTGCTTGATCTCGCCCAACACGAGCGGCCCGACGCGATCAACCGCCTGTGCGGCACTGACGACGAACTTCGATCGAGCGTCACGAAAGCCCTCGCTGATTTCGAACGGATGCCGAGCGGGTTCCTCGGCGGACACGACGATAACCCCGTCGCCTTTGAGCACAAGCTCCCCGACACGATCGGTCCGTACCGCGTTGTCGGACTCCTTGGACACGGCGGCATGGGCGTCGTGTACGACGCCGAACAGTTCCGCCCCGCGCGCCGCGTGGCGCTCAAGGTGATCCGTCCGGGCTACATCACCGATCGTCAGGTCAAGCGATTCCTGTACGAAGCGGATGTGCTCGCGCAACTCCAGCATCCCGGCATCGCACAGGTGTTCGACGCCGACATCGCGGAGACGCCGTTCGGGCGGCAGCCGTACCTCGCGATGGAACGCATAGACGGCCCGCGCATCGATACGTTCGTCTCCCTACGACGCCTCGATGTCACATCGCGGGTCGCCCTTTTCGTCGGGGTGGTGGACGCCGTCCACGCCGCGCACGAACGCGGATTCGTACATCGAGACCTCAAGCCCGCCAACGTGCTCGTCGCGCCGCCAGACGACATCAACACGAGCGGGCGGCCAAAGGTGCTGGATTTCGGCGTCGCGAGAGCGATCGGTCCGGGTGACTCGCGATCGCTACGCACCGAAGCGGGCCAGCTCGTCGGCACGCTGGCCTACATGAGCCCCGAGCAACTCGCCGGCGGGTCCGCCGAGGTCGACGCACGCAGCGACATCTATTCGCTCGGCGTCATGCTCTACGAGCTGCTTTCTGGACGCCTGCCCCATGAAGTTCGCGATAAACCGCTCCATGAGGCCGCGATCTCCATACGGGCAGACGAGCCCACGAGCCTCGGCGTTCTCGACGCCCAGCTCCGCGGCGACCTCAACGCGGTCGTCCTCACCGCGCTCGAGAAGGACCCCGACCGCCGCTACCCCACCGCCGCCGCGTTCGCCGACGATCTCCGACGGTTCCTCCGTCACGAGGCCGTCTGTGCACGTGCGCCGAGCCGCCTGTACCTCGCCAGGAAATTCGCAAGACGCCACCGGCCGGCCGTCATCGGCCTCACGGCGACACTGCTGACGCTCTTTCTCGGCGTGCTCTTTGCGACGCACTTCGCCCTTGAGTCCGCCGAACGTGAAAGCCTCGCGCACCGAGAAACCTATCGAGCATCGATCGCAGCCGCTGACGCCGCGATCCGCCATTTCGATATGTCGCAGGCTCGCGATCATCTCGACCGTTGCCCCGTACATCTCCGTGGATGGGAGTGGCGATACCTCGTCGCCCGCCTTGACGACAGCGCCGCCGCTGCCAACGTCGTTCGAAATCCGGACGTGCCGTCCGGGCCGTCCAGCCGCCTCGCATTCCTTGACGACGGAAACACAGTGCTCCTCGCGCAAGCAGTCGCGGCGACCGAAAGGCTCCACCTCACGACCTGGACGACACCGACACTTGAACCGCTCGACGACCAAACCGAGCCATGCGGAGGCTCGCTGCTGTCATTGGCGCCGGCATCCGGGACGTCCACCATCTGGGAGAACGACACCCTCCGCATCTTTCCGGCGCCATCTCGAGCCGACGCGGACGGTCACTCGCCCGCCGTCGCCGAGGCGATCCGCGTTGTCGAGTCCACATCAGAGGGCCCAATACATGTCGCCACAACGTCTTCCGATGGTCGACGCCTGGCGGTCACCGTAGGAACACGGGACGTGTACCTCGTCGACCTGCGCAGTCCCGATCTATCAACGCCGCTTCTCCACCCCGAGGGCGCCGCGGACCTTGCCTTTTCACCGAGGGCCGATCGACTCTACACGGCGGGCCGCGATCGCCAGCTACGGGCGTACGACACGAGCGACGGCCAACTCGAGTGGTCCGTCCAGAGTGCGCACGATGACGCCCTGCGTTCCGTCGCGGTCAGCGCCGATGGAGCGATCATCGCCACCGGGAGCGAGGACAGGACGATCCGCCTCTGGGACGCCGACACCGCCGAGCCGCGGGGACGCCTGCTCGGTCACGCCTACGCCGTCAAGGCGATCGCGTTCGGCCCGGACGCGGCGCTCCTCGCGAGCACCGACAGCGCGACGCTTCGACTCTGGGATCTCCGTTCCGCCCAAGACCCGTTCGTACTGAGAGGCCACCGAAGCGCTGTGCGAGCCATCGCGGTCAGCCCCGATGGCGCCACGCTGGCTTCGATTGGACAGGACCTACGGCTTTGGGACCTCGAGACGTTTCGACCGCTGCCGCCGCCAGACGAGCTGTTGCCGTTCGATGGAACGCCCGTTTCCCTGCGATTCGCGATCAATGAGGACCTTGATCGATGTGATCTGCTCGTTCGATCCACGTCCGACCTATTCGGAGAGACCGTTCTTTGCGAATTCGACCCGCTCGAGACCGATCATCCCGTCCCAAGCAACCTTCGCGTCACGCACGATTCGGGCCTGTACGCTGTCCGCCTCACGGAGAACGAGACGGTCCTTCGCGAGTGGAACACTCGTGTCCGCTGCACTGCCGTAAGCGCGGACGGACGCCTCGTCGCGATGGGTGACGACGAAATCACGATCTATGACGCCGCCTCCGGCAAGAGCCTGTACACCTTGGACGGTCCGCCCGACCGCGTCCAGTCGCTCGCCTTCCATCCGGACGGCTCCCGGCTCGCCTCCGGTTCAGATGATCGTGTCATTCACCTCTGGGACATCCGATCGAGAACCGAGGTCATGCAGCTCCGAGGCCATCTCGACCGCGTCTTCGACCTCGCGTTCAGTCCAGACGGTGAGACGCTCTACTCGGCCTCCGGAGACTGTACCGTTCGGATCTGGACGACGAGACCGAAGCGACACGCCCGAATCGGTCGCCATCCCACCGTTCGCCTGGAAGAATTCCACGACGGCGTGCCGGCCGAGTAGAGACACGAAATGGCGTCAGAGCGCGAGAACATGCTGGCCGGCGACCCATACCGACCTCTCGATCCCGAGCTGACCGCGGCAAGACGCATCGCTCACGATCTCTGCCATGACCTCAACGACACGCGCGAAGGCGACACGGATCGGCGCCGCGAACTCGTCCGGCGTCTCTTCGGTCGCGGCGGTGACACGGTCCAGGTCCAGCCGCCGTTTCAGTGCGACTACGGAACCAACATCGAGCTCGGTGAGCATGTCTTCTTCAACTTCAACTGCGTCGTCCTCGACGTATGCCGCGTTCGCATCGGCGCTCACACACTGATCGGGCCGGGCGTCCAGATCCTCACGCCGCTCCACCCGCTCGACGCGGAGCGGCGCCGCGTCGAGGAGTACGGGCGCCCGATCACGATCGGGGAGGACGTGTGGGTGGGCGGCGGAGCCATCATCCTGCCGGGGGTCACCATCGGACCCCGATCGGTCGTCGGCGCGGGCAGCGTCGTGACCCGCGACATCCCACCTGATGTTCTCGCCGTTGGAAACCCGTGCCGCGTGCTCAGAACCGTCGGCGACAGCGACCGCCGCGACCGACCGGACCGATAAGCACGCGCGTCGCATGACGCGATCGTTTCGCGCGGGTGCGCATCTTGACCGCTCTACGGCTTGGGCTTCGCCGACACGACAGATACGCTCAAGCAACGTACGAAAGCGTTCTCGCGAGCTTCAGCCCCGGCCCGGAACACGCGATACCTCGACGTCCCCTCTCCCCACGAGCGGACCTCAGATGGGCCGCAACCCGACAGGATCACCCGATGTGCATCGCAGCTTCGCTCTTGTTCACGTTCCTCCCGATGACCGCCGCCGCCCAGACCGTTGTCGCCGTCTCCACGCACGGAGCCAATCCGGACGACGGCGTCGATGATCGGATCTCGATCCAGTCGGCGATCAACTTCGCGATCGCGATCCAACGCAACACCGGCCAGCCATCAATCGTCGAATTCGAGCCGGGCGTCTACAACCTCCGTCATCCGCCCGCAGGCCTGGCCGAACTGATCACGATCGACAACGCGACCGACGTGACGCTCCGCGGCGCCATTGGTGACGACGGCGCCCCCGCGACGGTGTTGCAACGCAACGTAACGGAACTCGTCAACGAGATGGAGGGCGCGGACGTCATCTCCATCGACGACGGCACGAATGTCACCCTTGAGAACCTAGTCCTCGACAACAGCCCCGGCTTCACGTCCGCTGGCGAGTGCGTCGTCGTCGACGTCGCGAACGACGCCGTCGAGGTAGACGTCTTCGAGAACCTGCCCCACTTCGAGGGAATGCAGGCCTTTTCTGCGAATGTCTGGGACCTCGAGACGCGCGATCTGAAGGTCGGCGTTCCACACCTGAGCATCAGCACGAACATCAATAACTTCCCCGAGCAATGGCATCTCGTCCCGGGAGGCGACGGCCGACGCTATCGGCTCGAGAACATGGGATTCTCCGAGCACCTCCAGGTCGGCGACGGCGTCTCGTGGCACTTCAACGTCGCGAGCGGTGGTCATCAGCTCCGAGCGAGTGGAACGAACGGCCTCACGCTTGAGAACATCCACATCACGAACGGACCCGAGGCCGTCACCAGCTACCGCGACGTCGGCGACCTGACGTGCAGGCGGGTCAAACTCGCCCCGATCGGGAACCAGCTCGCCGTGGGCCCGCGGGATGGCATGTACACGGCCGCGTCCCGCGGCGAATATGTCTACGACCAGTGCCATTGGGAGGGTGTCCGCTGGGACCCGCTCGCTCTATTCAACAAACTCGGTTACGTCGAGAACGTCGTCGACGCGCGAACCATCGAGTTCTTCTGGTACCGCAGCGACAACTACTCGATCGACGACCTCCAAGCCACGCTCTGGTTCGAGACGGGCGTCGTCGAAGCAACCATCACCGACCACCAGAAGGGCGCCACCAGCAAGGACGCGTCCGGACGCACCATCCGCTGCGGCACGCTGACGTTCGCCGACGACCTGCCGGAGGGCTTCGGCCCTGGATCGGTATTCGCCCCCCATCGTCGAACGAAGACGGTGATCCGCAACAGTGTCTTCCAGAACAACTACGGTCGCGCGCCGTATCTCTCGGGCGTCAATATGGAGATCGTCGGCAACACGTTCCGGAACAACGGCTACGCCCTCGCCATCGGCCTCTCCAGCCCGGGCGCTGGCGGTTTCAGCCGCAACGTCGTGATTCGCGACAACAAGTTTTCGAGGACCACATGGTCGTCCGTCGTCAGCACAAGCATCCCGACCAGCGGCGCCATCCGCTTCTACGAGAACCACCCGGCGCAGTTCACCACCGAGAGCTACAACGACACGATCCTCATCGAGAACAACCGCTTCGAGGGCATCAACTTCAACCCGGATTACGCGGCGATCGACCTGCGGAACGCTCAGAACGTCACGATCCGCTGCAACGAGTACATCGACACGCCGAACACCGTGCAGATCGACGAGGCCACGACGGACGTCGACTCGATCATCATCGAGAACGACGGCGGACCCGGCGGCTGCGCGAACTGTGACGGGGTGAACACCGATCTGGCGCCGCCGTTCGGCGAACTCAATTCAGCGGACATCATCGCCTGGATCTTCAACCCGGACCCGTCGCTCGCTGAGCCGACCGACGTCCTCGACGGCTTCGACACGCTCGCGTTCCTGTCTTACTTCGCCGTCGGCTGCATGGCGCCCGCCGCGCGGCAGTGACCGCAACCGATCGAATCAGGTGCAAGGAACGCCCTGATGGCCATCATCCCGCGGGTTTCAACTCCCACGCGGGGTCCGCCATCTCACTCTCCCACGCGGCATACGCGGCTCGAAGCCGCTCGACGACATCCGGATGGTCGGTCGCGACGTTGTGTTCTTCACGCGGATCCTTCGAGAGGTCGTAGAGCTCAACGCCCGACTTGTTGGCGCCACCCCGCTGACTCGACTTCACGCCGACGAGCTTCCAGTTATCGAGCCGCACAGCCCACGGGATGTCATCCGGCCCGCGAGGCCGAACCGCCAGCCGCCAGCACAGCGGCTCGCTCGCGTGCGGCCCGTCTCTACCGGCGTCGAGGAGAAACGGCGTGATGTCGGTCCCGTCCAGTCGCAGATCCGCCTTGGACTCAACGCCCGCCGCACCGATCGCAGTCGGAAGGATGTCCCGGCTCGTCACCGCCGCGTCGTAGCTGACGCCCGCCGGATATACCGCGGGCCATTGAACGACGAACGGAACGCGGATCCCACCCTCGTACATCGACCCCTTCCCCGCGCGATAGATGCCGTTGTCGCCGCCCTGACGCTCCTGACCACCGTTGTCGGTCAGAAAGAACACCATGGTGTTGTCAGACAACCCCTCAGCGCGAAGCTTCTCCAGCGCGGCGCCAATGGCGTCGTCCATCGAGATCACCATCGCCGAATAGATCTTCCGCTTCTCCGACTCATGCTCACCCGCTCGCTCCAGATACTCCTCCGTCGCCTCGAGCGGCGTATGCGGGGCGTTGAACGGCACGTACAGGAAGAACGGATCCGCTTTGTGACGTTCGATGAAACTCACCACCTCGTCACCGAA
Source organism: Phycisphaerae bacterium (assembly GCA_002706885.1). GTDB lineage: Bacteria > Planctomycetota > Phycisphaerae > Phycisphaerales > UBA1924. The sequence goes on along the minus strand of PAKY01000016.1, from coordinate 21,568 downwards.
GACGTCCGTCAGATACGCCTCCGTCTTGACGCGGTCGTGGTTTCGAAAGATCTTTGAGCGACTCAGCGCCATGCCTTCGCGAGGCATGTAGCCGCCGGAGCCCTCGAGCATGCCGAAGAAGTAGTCGTAGCCGCGATTCAGGGGGTGGAACTTCTCGGACGCATCCCACCCCAGGTGCCATTTGCCAATGACCCCTGTCGTGTAACCCACGCTCTTCAAGCGGCTGGCGATCGTCGCCTCGGTCAGCGGAAGACCGGCGTCCGCTTGGTCTTCCTCGATCGCGTTGTTGTAGTTGTACTCGAACCCGAATCGGTTCTGATAACGACCCGTCATCAACGCGGCCCGCGAAGGGGCGCACTGCGGACATGAGACATAGCCGTTGGTGAATCGAACGCCGTTTGCCGCGATCGAATCGATGTTCGGCGTCGGGATATCTTCGGACCCGTACGCGCCGACATCGCCCATCCCCATGTCATCCGCAAAGAACACGATGATGTTGGGAGGACGCCCCGCTTCGCCCCCGCCTGGCGCGCCAATGGCGCAGGACGCAAGCGAGCGAACCGCAAGAACAAGAACGACCAGCGTTCGGACGGATGGCATGGACTGCCTTTCGCAGGAGTTCGACAGCACGGTTCAAAGACGCCGACGGAACGTCCGCCAATCTACGACGTACCGAGCCGGACGCATGTGCTCGAACGTCCACCCGCCGCAATCGGGTCCAGAGCCTGCGCAACGCGTGTCAAGCGACGATGAGATCCCGACGAAAACCCCTCCGGCCTCGCCCACGACGACCTGACAGACCCATGACCTCTGTACCAGATGTGACGCATCTCTTTCAGACCGGTGCGCATACTGACCTGCATTTTGACCGGAGATCACCGACAATGGAAGCGGTCTCATGACGGAGGGAACAAGCCCCCGTGTCCATCAGCGTTCGGTCGCTAACGCACGTTCTCGATTGGGCATAGACCGATGATCCGGGGCCTTGAGCAGTCGAAGCCAGAGGGAGTATCCAAGATGAAGAGGTCAGCCACATTGTTCGTCGTCGCCCTCGCGGGCGCAGCCATCGGTCAGCAGGGCACGCCGCCCAACCAGCAGGTCACCGGCGCCTACATGCTGCGGTTCGCCGACGAGTTCCAGACCCAGTTCTTCAACGCCGACGGTTCCCAGGTCGACGAGAGTCTCTGGGAGGTCCAGACCCGCGGCAATCCGACTCCGCGCGCCCCGCGGAACGCCTTGGTCGACACGACCTCCGAAGGCGGCATCGGCTTCTTCAGCAACACCGTCACAGCCGCCCTCCCCGACGAGGGCCCGCAGGGACAGCTCTATTCCACAGCCTGGATCAACACCCACGAGCGATTCGGCCCCGGCTCCTTCTTTGTGTGGCGCTCGCGGCCGATCGGGTCGCCGGGTGTCCAGACCAGCGGCTTCTTCTCGCCGGGCAATGGCACGGGCATCGCCCGCCAGCGCCACCCCTCCGCGCCGACCTCGCTCGACCCGCTCGTCCTTGACGACTGGGTGGTCGAGTTCGAGGTCCCGGACGGCCCGCCGCACGTGACCCTCGACTCGTCGAGTACCTTCCCATACCCGGGCGAAGACGACTCGTTCGCCTTCCCCGGGATTTTCGACCTCTCCGCCCAGTTCACGACCTACGGCCTCCATTGGACCGAGGCGGGTGATTACATCTACTACGTCGACTTCAACGACAACGGGCTGTTCAGCAAGAGCGAGGTCGTCGGACGGTCGTCGATCCTTCCGGGCATCGCCGTCGAGTCCTCCTTCGTCACGAGCATGAGCGTGAACGAGGGCCAATCCGACGGACAGCTCGCCGACCACGGCGTCCTCCATCCCGACATCAACATCTTCGGCCGCTCCGCCGACACCGACTACGTTCGCGTCTACGAGAAAACCGCCCGCACCCTCGCGGGCGAGAGCTTCGACTACGCGGGCGCCATCGGCGCCGCCGAGAGCGGCCAGGGATGGATCGGCCCCTGGAACGTCGAAAGCGGCGCCGCCTCCGTCGCGGGCGACGGCATGAGTCTTCGCCTCTCCGGCATCGAACTCTTCGCCCCGACCGGAAACGCGTTGACCCTCGACGCGTCCGATGGTGTCCTCAGCCGCGTACTCGAGAACCCGATCGCGATGAACGTCGAGGGCGGCGAACACTGGTTCGCGATGCTCTGCCGCCGCAGCCCGACCGCCGGCATTGATGTTGGAATCCGCACCGCTGAGAACAGCTCGATCGTCCGTCTCGGCTTCGGCATCACCGAGTCGGGCGAGCCGTACGCCGAGGTCTTCGACCCGACCAACGGCGCCCCGGGGCTCCCGGCCGACGAGACGCTGCTCATCATTGCGAGGACCCAAACGGTCAACGACCCCACCATGGAGGACGTCACCAGCGTCGCGGTGTTCCGCGACGGAGACGCCATCCCGCTCTCCGCCGGCGACATCGCCTTCGACGTCACCGACGGCAACGGCGGAAGCACCACGCTTCGCCTCCTCGACATCCAGGCCACCGGCTCCGGCGAGGTCATCATCGATGAGTTCCGGATCGCCTCGACGTTTGCCCAGTTGATCGAGAGCATGACGATTCCGATCGCCAACGAATCCTTTGACGGACCCGCCGGCAGCGCCCCCGCCGGCTCCGCCGCGGACGCCGGCTGGGACTCCGAGTGGTTCGAGGACACCGACGGCCCCTCCGGAACCGCCCGCGGCCCCGCGATCGGCGAGATCACCAGCCCGGGCCTCGCTCAGGTCGACGGCTCAAACACCGGCGTGCGTTCCGGTATTGGCGATCGCCTCGCGACTTCCAACGTCAACATGTTGCGCCTCATGGAAACGCCCTTCGGCCTCTCCCGCGGCGACGAGACGCTCTTCATGACCGCGCTCGTGAAGCAGTCCGCCGGCAGCCGCCTCACCCTCGGATATGAGGACGCCATCGGCAACATGCGAGGCGTTGTCACGCTCGAGGACGGCGTGACCGTCACCGCCGATGCAGGCGCGGTGGTGGAGTCCACCGATCTCACCCTGTTCAGCGCGTCGGCGCCCCCGCCGAACGGCTCGAACCGGTTCCAGCCCGCTTTCGGCGGCGCCTGGGAACGCGAGCTCACGAACCAGGCACGTATCCAGGGCCCGACGGGCGCCTCAGATCGCCACATCGCCTTCCTCGTCAGCCGGGAGACCGACGGCGGCTTTGCCCTCCGCTTCAAGAGCGGACCCGGAAACGAAGGATTCGTCCGCTGTTTCCTGCAGGCGGAGTACGACTCCGAAGACCTGATCTTCGGCTTCCAGGAAGAGGTCTCCGGCACCGTCGGAACGCTCCCGGGCGCCCTCCCGTTCGGTGAGACCAAACTCGTCATCGCCCACTTCCAGGCCGACGGCGACCCCAACAACACCACCGACTCCGACCGCATCCGTGTCGCCGTCTTCGATGATGGCGACGCGATCCCGTCCGTCGATCAGTTCGACGGCTGGCAGGGCGAGGTCGCCGGAAACACAAGCCTTCGGATGAACTGGGTCGAGCTCACGGTCAACGAGCAACTCGGCTCGGGCGCGTCCGAGTTCGGCGCCGTCGCCATCGACGAGCTCCGTATCACCGCTCGTTTCGATGACGCGGCCTCGAACGACGTCGCGACGACCATCGTCGCCGAAGAGACCTTCCCCTACGCCCCCGGCGCGCCCCTCGACGGCCAGGGTGATGCGGAGAACGGATTCCTCGGCCCGTGGGACGAGCTGAGTCTCATCGGCGGCCCCGACATTGTCGCGGGCAGTCTCGACTACCCCGAGCGGGGTGGCGTTGTGCCGGGAGACACCCTCCTGCTCGTCACCCGCCTGATCAGCCGCTCCGACCTCGCCCTGGAGCAGTTCGACGTCAAGTTCTTCGGGTCTGACGGCGTCCCCGTCGACTCCAATGTCATCGACTTCGATGTCAGCGCCGTGGCCCAGTCGGGTGTCTCGCTCGACTTCCTCCGCCTCATCGTCGAGAACACCGCAGGCGGAACCACCGAGGTAGACGAAATCCACATCGCGACGACCCTCGAACAGGCCATGGGCGAGCTCCGCTGCTCCGCCGTCGACTTCGACGGCGACGGCAAGCTCACCGAAACCGACGTCCTGATGTTCCTCAGCGACCCCTTCGACATCAACTTCGACGGGGCCGTCGATGCGTTCGACGTGATCGACATGCTCAGCGTCTTCGACGCCGGCGGCTGCTGATCGGCCAGACCACTGACGCCGACACCGCGGCGTCGACGACACAACACACCCTGAGACGCTCGCTGGAGACAGCGGGCGCTCTCATTCCTGACAACGTCGCAACTACTCTCATCCATGAGGAACGCCGCGCGATGCGTACTGCACTCATTCTGACCGTCCTCGCCTGCGGCCCGACGACCCTCGCCCAGAACAACGTTCACGTCTCTCAGCACGGAGCGATGCCCGACGACGGCGTCGACGACCGCCTCGCGATCCAGTCGGCCGTCAACTTCGCCATCGCCCTCCAAACGAGTACGGGCGTGCCGAGCGTCGTCGAGTTCGACGCGGGGACGTACAACTTCGCCGAGCCCCAGCCCAACGTCCTCCCGGAACTCCTGCTCATCCAGAACGCGACCGACCTCACGCTCCGCGGCGCCACCGACACCGAAGGGAAGCCGACGACGCTCCTCGAGCGGAACATCGGGGCGCTGATCAACAACGCGGGCGGCTCTCGCCACATCTTCATCGAGGGCGGCGCCAACGTCACCCTTGAAAACCTCGCCATCGACAATGACCCGTCCTTCGCCACCGCCGGCGTCGTCGTCGGGCTCGATGAGCCGAACGACGGGATCGAAGTCGACGTCTTCGAAGGCCTCCCGCACTACGACGGGATGCAGGCCTACTCCGCCAACGCCTACGACCTCGCGACGGGCGACCTCCTCCCAGTCACGGCCCTCTCGATCGGCGTGAATCAGGCCAACTTCACCGATCAGTGGCAGTCCGTCCCGGGCGGCGAAGGCCGCCGCTACCGCATCGAGAACATGGGCATGGCCGCGAAGGTAAGCGTCGGCGACGGCGTCTCCTGGCACTTTGCGGTGACGGGCGGATCAAACACCGGCCGCTTCCACGACGTCGACGGCCTCACCTTCGAGAACGTCGAGATCCGCAACGGCCCCGTCGCCGTCCTCTCACTCCTGGGGTGTCACGACGTCACGATGCGCCGCCTCGTCATGAACCCGACCGACGGACGCCTCGCCGTCACCCCACGAGACGGCGTGTTCATCAATTTCCCGAGCGGCGAGTACCTCTTCGAGGACTGCTACTTCAAGGGCACCCGCTACGACCCCATCAACCACAAGGAGAAGATGGTCTACGTCGAAGAGACCCTCGGCCCCCGTGAGTTCGGCGTCTACTGGCTCGGCAACTCGAACCGGAGCATCGACGGCGCGAACGCCACGCTCCTCTACACGGGCGGCTCGGCCGAGACCGCGATCGTCGACGCCGAATGGGGCGAGCGTGGCCAGGACGCCCTCGGCAACGACATCCGCCGCGGAACGGTTACGCTCGCCGACGACGCGCCCGCGGGCTTCGGCCCCGGCTCCATCATCAGCCCCAAGCGTCTCACCAAGACCATCGTCCGAGACTGCGTCTTCGAAGGGAACTTCGGACGCCCATTGACCGTTCAGGTCCAGGACCTGGAGATCACAGGCTGCCACTTCCGGAACAACTCCAGCGCCAACATCGCCCTGGGACCCGTCGCCCTCGCCGAGGGCATCTTCGCCCGCAACGTCCTTATCGCGAACAACATCTTCGAAGACACGCTCTGGCATAAGACCACCGGAGCCGATGTCCCGACGACCGGCGCCGTCAAGGTCTACGAGGACAACCCCGAGTACTTCACCGACGAGCCGTACCACCAGTCGATCGTCATCGAGAACAACACCTTTATCGGCGTCAACTCGAACCCCAGCAGCCCCGACGGCATGCACGACCCGCTCTTCGCCGCCATCGACGTCACCAACGCTCGCAACGTCACCATCCGCTGCAACACCTACATCGACACGCCCAACACCGTGCAGATCGAGGCGTCGAGCACCGAACTGATCACTGTCGAGAACGACGGACTCCCGTCAGGCTGCGACGACTGCCCGCCCGACACCGTCGCCGACTACCGCGACGACTACGACGGCTCTTCGCCCCCCCAAGGCTGGTCCTACCTCTGGAATCCCACCGCGCCGATCGGCGCTCCCGCCGCCTACACCCCCATGGCGCCCACGGGCGACGGCGACTACTCCTCCGACGGATCGTCCATCCCCACCGCCCATCCCGCCCGATACCTCCGCATCGCCTCCAACTACGTCCATCCAGGTCAGGGCTCGAACGTCCACACCCATGACGTATTCGCGATCGCGGCCTTCACCGTGACCGTCGCCGGGTCGTATCACATCACCGACAGCCTGATCACCCCCACCACAAACAGCGGCGGGGTCGAGGTCCTCATCCACGTCAATGATGACCCGCCGGTCTTCACCCAGACCTACCCCGCGAGCGTCGAAGGTTCCTTCGACCAGCCGCTCGGACCGTTCGAAGTCGGCGACACGATCTACGTCTGCTTTGGCCCCGCCGGCAACTCGAACTCCGACCGATCGGTCATCGATTTCACCATCGAGCGGTCGGTGCAGTTCAGCGCGGATGTGAACGCCGACTGCTCCGTCGACGAGAGCGACCTGATCGCCTGGCTCGCCGATCCGGATCCAACACTCGCGCCCCCGCTCGATATCAGCGACGTGTTCGATCTGATCAAATTCCTCGTGACCTACGACAGCGAACGCGAGGCCTGATCCGATCGATCCCGCCGTCAGCGGTCGAACGGCGGGGTGAACGCCTCCACGCCCATCCGCCGCTCCCAAGCGACCAGTCGGTCGATCAGATCCCGTCGCGTTGCCGAGTGCGCGTCCCCAACGTCCTCACTCTCCGAGGGGTCAGCGCCAAGGTCATACAACTCCGAACGCCCATCGCGGTAAGCGATCAGCTTCCAGTCCCCGACCCGAATCGCCGCGTATCTGGACTCATAGCTCCGATAGAGCACCACCTGATCACGCCGCAAGCTGCCCGACCCGGTCAGCAGCGGCATGAGACTCTCGCCGTCAACCTCACCACCGTCCGAGTCGTTCACACCGCTCGCCTCAACAAGCGTCGGGAACACGTCCTCGGTCGTCCCCGGCGCCGCCACGACCGTCCCGCCGGGAATATGCCCGGGCCAGACCGCGACGAACGGCACGCGCGATCCCCCCTCGTACAAAGCCGTTCCGCCCATCTTCTGACCGCGGAGGGGCGAATTGTCGAACGGCCCCCCTTGATCACCCACGAAGAGCAGAAGCGTGTCTTGGGACAGACCCTTCCGCTCAAGAACGCTGCGAGCGCGCCCGACCGATTCGTCAACGGCAAGAAGCATCGCCGCGTGCTCGAGTTCGGCCCCCTCCAGATCCGTTGACTCCGCCAGCCTCGCAACGAGGTCTCTCCGACCCACGTGCGGCGTGTGGACCGCGTAGTAGAACACCGAGAGATGAAAGGGGGTTGCTTCCGACTGCCGCTCGAGGAAGCCGATGGCGTCATCGGTCATCCGATCGGTGAGATACGCGCCCACCTCGCCGTCCGCGTAGGTCTCGACGTCAGGCCCGAAGAACGACGGGTAGTAGCTCCTTGGCTGCCCGCGATCAGTCACGCCGTGCTGCTCGTCGAACCCTTGATGGATTGGGAAGTACGCCTCCGGACCGAGGTGCCATTTGCCGACAAACGCTGTTCGATATCCCCGATCCCGCAACGCCTCGGCGAAAGTCCGCTCCTCGAGCGGCAGCCAATTTCGCGACGGGAACCGCGCCGGATCGCTCTCGATGGTGTGAAACGCCCCCGTTGCGTTGTGCGGGATGTGCCGCGCCAGACGCAACCGCGCAGCGCTCCGACCGGTCAGCATCGTCGCCCGGCTGGGGCTGCACGTCGGCGACGCGGCGTACGCGTTGACGAACGTCATCCCCTCAGCCCGCAGCCGATCGATGTTGGGCGTGGGCAAGTCCGAGAGCCGATACGCGAGATCCGCCCATCCGAGGTCGTCAACGAACAGAACGACGCTGTTGACAGCGGTCGTCCCGCCGTTCGGCTCGGCCCTGACCATCGGTGTCGCTACCGTCGGGATCACCGCCGCGAGAATCGAAAGAACCCATAGAACTCTTGCTCGCGTAGTCACCGCGATACCTCCGCAACGTGAACCCGATGCAACCGCAGGATACATGCTCCCCATCCGCGGTCATCGGGGGGTGCGACCGCTTCAACTCGACCCGACGCATTCGGATCAGCACGTTGCGCAGGCTGAACGCGCGCGACGAACGCCAACCGTTCATACTGCCGCTTCGGCGGCTTCATTGGACCACTCGACATGCTCAGATCGAGTCCTCGCCGCCACCAGAGACCGATTCTGAAAGGTCGACGCCACCATGCACACGCATCCGATGCCGCGCCGAGTACGCCTCACTCCCTACGTCGTCGCCGTGCTGTCCGCGGGTCAGGTCGCGAGCGCATACGAGCCGGAGAACTACGACTCGGCAACCCGCGGCGCTTGGTGGAACAAGGAACCCGGCACGCCCGAACGCCCGCGATGGACCTCGTTCCTCGACGTCCCTCGCGACGAAACCATCGGCTTCGCGCTCTACACCCACGACGGAGGCGTCCTCAAGCTCACGGCGCAGCTCTACCCCCTCCTGCCCGATGAGACCCGCGAGGTCTCGCTCGAAATCGACACCGGCGAGGGCTTCGAACCCGTCGGCGGCGCCAACGTCATCGAGTACGGATGGTCCGCTCACTTCCGGATCGACAACTGGGACCAGTCGCGCGAAGCGACCTACCGACTCCGCCACGGCGACTCGGTGCTGACAGGCACGATCCGCAGCGACCCCGTCGACAAGGACTCAATCGTTGTCGGCCTCATGAGCTGCGACTCGAACCAGGACCGCCGCGACCGCGACGACATCGTCGCGATGATCAAACACCACGACCCCGACGTCCTCCTCTTCGTCGGCGACCAGGTCTACGACCACACTCAGCACACGGCGGCCTGGCTCCTCTGGGGCAGCCGCTACCGCGACGTCCTCATCGACCGTCCAGTGGTGACCATCCCCGACGACCACGACATCGGGCACGGCAACCTCTGGGGCGAGGGAGGCGAGCCCGCTCGCACCCACGAGGGAGGTGACGCTGGCGGCTACAAGTCGCCCCCGGAATACGTCCGAGCGGTCGAACGGCTCCAGACCTGGCACCTCCCCGACCCGTACGACCCGACGCCGGTCGCGCAGGGCATCGGCGTCTACTACACCTCACTCACCGTCGGCGGCGTCGGCTTCGCGATCCTGGAAGACCGCAAGTTCAAGAGCGCGCCCGAGTGGCGCCTCCCGAAGATGGGCCCTCGCTACGACCACATCACCGATCCGTCCTACGACCGCGACGCCATCGATCTCCCCGGCCTCAAACTCCTCGGCGACCGCCAGATCACGTTTCTCAACGATTGGGGAGAAAACTGGTCCGGGCAGGAGATGAAGGCCGTCGTCAGCCAGACCGGCTTCTGCGGCGCCGTCCATCTTCACGGCAAGTTCGAGAACCGACTCCTTGCCGACCTCGATTGCAACGGCTGGCCGCAGACCGCGAGGAACCGCGCGCTGCGCGCCATCCGCCGAGCCGGCGCCGTCCACCTCGCGGGCGATCAACACCTCGCCACCGTCGTGCAGCACGGGATCGATGAATACCGTGACGGGCCCTTCGCATACATCGGCCCCGCCGTGGTCAACACCTACTACCAGCGATGGTGGTGGCCGCTCGACGAACAGCCCGGGAACGACCCGATCGAAGACGCTCCGCTCCCGTGGACGGGCGACTACCTCGACGGGCTTGGCAACATGATCACGATGCACGCCTACGGGAACCCGATGCCCATCGCTCGCGAGGTCCGCCGCGATCCGACGACGGACATGACCCCGGGCCGCTACGGCGACGGTCTCGGCCTCGTCCGATTCAACAAGATCGATGACACCATCACGTTCGAGGCCTGGCCACGGTGGACAGACCCCACCGACCCAACCGCGAAGCAACTGACCGGATGGCCGATCACCATCGATGCGTCCGACAACGACGGCCGCCAGCCAACCGGCTATCTGCCCGCCATCGACGTCGACACCCAGAAGCCCTTCGTCGTCCAGGTCATCGATGAATCGACCGGCGAGGTGCTCTACAACAAACGCGTCGACGAATCGAGCTTCCGTCCACCGGTCTTCAGCGACGGTCCATTCACGATCCGAACCGGCGAGACAAGCCCGACACTCGACGCGGCGACCGGGGTGCGACCGACGCCGGTTGAATAGCCGCAACCCGGTCGAGTCAGTGATTCACCTGCCAACGGGCTTCCTGCTCGGTCTCGGAAATCGTCGGATCACCGCCCCAGATCTCCCAGAACCGTGAGCGCTCTTGGTCGTTGGTCGCCTGATGGTCCCAGACCAGGTCGTTGACGCCCTGCGTCGCCGCGTGGCCGTCGGCGTAACCGACGCTGACCTCGTTGCCGTGCCGCGGACGATAGTCGATCTGGTTTACAACGCTCCCGTACTCGAGTGGCGGATCGTCGAACACCTTCGCGATCTCGCCAAGCCGCATGAGCGAATTACCCGACTGATCGACGACGAAGACACCCGACGCCGGCAGGAAGATCTGCGAGACCCGGGCCATTACCTGCGGATAGCGAGCAGTGACCTCAACACGACCCGTGAAGCCGTTGACCGACGACGTCGCTCCGCTCGGGTGCAACAACGCGCTCACGCCGTAGGACCGCCGATCGTTCTCAGTCGCGCCGGGAGAATCATTGTGGGCCGGGCATCGCATCGCGGTGCCCTCGTACGGGAGGAAGCTCTCCATCCCGTTGTTCGTCGCGCTGACCTCGAGGTCGTGCCCGTTGTCCTGAGCTCCGAACAGCGTGCTCTGCGGTACCTCTGGCATGCTCAGATACGGCCAGAGAAGCTCCCAGTAGTACTCGCGGATGTTCGACCCCGGCCCGCGATACGGCCCGTGGTTCGAGTACCCGCTCACATTCGCGTCCGACAGCCACTCGCCGCGAACAAGGTGGTCGTCGTAGTCGCTCGCGTAGATCATCGCCGCCTGCGCCATCGAGCGCACGTTGGCGAGACACGCGGTCGACTGGGCCGCCTTCCGGGCCTGCGCCAGAGCCGGCAGCAGGATCCCGATCAGCAGCGCAATGATCGCGATAACAACCAGCAACTCGATGAGCGTGAAACCACGCTGACCGACCGTGAAACGCTGCCGCCGAATAGGTTTACGCGAGCAATGCATCTGACTCACCTTTCGCCTGCAGAAAGTCTTCTGAAGCGTTTACAGTATCGGCGACGTTCCACCGAAAGACCAGCCGTGTATGCGCCACGCATTGAAACGCATGCGACACCCCATCCCCGCCCAGACCCCGCAGACCGCGTACCCGGCGCCGTTCACGGACGAAGCATCGCTACCCCGCTCCGCTCGGCTCCCGTCGCGTCGCTCGTCCTGACACGAACCTCGAGTTCTGACGAGTTCTCGGGCGCCGCAAAGCGAGCCTCAAACGGATAAGCCGCGTCGTCCACTCGCTCCCACTCGCCCCACGTCCCATCGACCAAACGACCCCGGCACGCGAACTCGCATCGCTTGAGCTCTCCCGCTGCCGCCCGCGAGTAGACGTAGACCGACGCCAGGCTCTGGCCCATATCGACCAGCGCCGCCCGGACCTCGCCCGCGTCGCCAAGATTCATCGAAGCCTCGTGTACCGCGCCCGCTCCCGGCCCTTCGCCCGCGCCGACCCGCTCCTGGAACCGCACGTCTGGCGTCGCGCCGGAGAGTTCGAACGCGACGATTCCCCGAGCGGGCACGCGAACGGGAAGCCGCCCGCCACGAACATCGGCACGCTCGGGACGTCCATTGTCGACCCAAACCCGAGCCTTCGACGACTCGCCCAACCCCGCACGATCGGTGTCGACACGCACGTCCGCTTCCACCGTCCGGTCCGACTGGTTCACCAGCGCGACGTAGACGCGCCCGTCCCCCCGCGCAGCGATCCAATTGAGCTGCGGATTACCGGTATCAACAAGCTCCGCGGGCATCCAAAGCCGCGCGTCGTCACGGTCATAGAACCGCCCGACCCGATCCCCCGGCGCAAGCTGCTGGAGATACGCGTACCCCTCGACAAATCGACCCGGGAAGTCAATCGCGCCATCCGACGCGTCGTACACATCGGCGGCGAGATAGTCGATCAGCATCGAGATCATCGGCCACACGTGGTTGTAATGCATCGAGTTGTACCCGATCGCCTTGTGATCCCGGAGCGGGTAGTCCGCGTTCATGTACACGTCAGTACGCGCAGTATTGATGTGGTACCCCGGGAAGTTCCGGTACCGTCCCACGATCGCGCTCCGAGCGATGTCCCGCAGGAACGGGTCCCCGGTATCCGCCGCAACCCGCATCATGAACGGCGCGTACGTCGCCATGAAGATCCCGCGATGCCCATGCGCCGTTCCGCTCGACTCAGGCGTCAGCCCAAGCTCGCTCAATTGCCACGCCGGAACCTCACGCTCCGCCGCCTCCATCCGCTCGTGACCCTTTCGCTGCAAGTACCAGTACTGCGGCGCGTACCCACCCTCATTCACGAGCACACCGCCCTCAGGCGGCGCCGGGAACATCCAGCAGAACGTCGCGTACGCCCGAGCGGCCTCGTGCGTCGCCTGAAGCAGCGCCGCTTCCCCCGTCTCCTCGTACGCCCAGTACAAGTCCATGAATCGCGGCACGAACGACGTCCAGAAGAACATCCCCCGCGAGTCCGGATCCGAGTAGTCGACCTGCGCCGTTTCCACCCGCTCCTCGACATACCGCTCCATATCAACGAGCGCATCGTCAACCCGCGAACGCTCCGCTGCGCCCCCCGCCGTTCCGATCGCCAGCAGCGACTGCCACGTATCGCCCCGCTCCACGACATCGAGGTTCAGCGTCCGCTCCACGTCGAGCAGCCGCTCCGCGTACGTCAGACTCGCCAGATCACGCCCGCCGCTGATCGCGTGCCACGCCGCAAGCTCGCTCACGTTCGACGCCGGCCCCCGCATCGCCGACGACGGACTCTGGATCTTCACCTCGGGATCGATGTTGAAGAGCAGCTTTTCCCGACTCAGCAGGTACTCGTGGATCGGCAGCGCCCGCTCCTCGAACGGCGCCGCGTCGTCCGTGACGATCGCGACCGACAGCGGGTGCAGCGCCGACACGTTCTTCACCGCAGACGGCACATCCGTGTCATACGCGCACCCGCGCAGCGCATCGTTGAACCGCGAATACGACGACATGCCGTACTCGATCATCCGCTCGAGCGTCGCGTTCAGGTTCTCGTCGAGATTCTCCCGAACGTCCTCAAACCCGCACAATTCACGGGCCGTCGACTCGAACACCTCGTCAACCGAAGCCGCTTCCGCGATCAGGTGCAGATCGAAGCTCACCTCAACGCCAGACCGCATCTCCGACCCCATGCCACCGAGCATCGGCGCAAACACCATCGGCCGCGCCATCCCCGACTCGTCCCGAGACGCCAGCATGAACTGGGAGTTCTCCAGCAGCGGCAGCGGCTGGAACGGAACCATCGACGGATCCGCCGCCACGCCGACCGTCACCCCGCCCGACGAAACCAGAGCCGTCGGCAGCGTCGCCATGAACGAAGGCGTCGCGTACGACATCTTCGGAAAACGCCGCTCATGCCAGATCAGCGGTTGCCAGACCTCGTCGAGATCATCCGCCGACACCGCCGGCGCCCCGGTGTACCCAATACTGAAATACCCGTCCCGCTCCGCCGTGAACGAGACACGCACCCGCGCCGCCTCATACGTCTCGTGATCGACCGTCGCGACCAGCCGCCCGAGCCCCTCAGCCTCGAACGTCCAAACGCGCTCCGATCCATGGCTCTCGATCGAGGTGGGCTCGTCCAGCGTGTAAATGGCCGCAGCGTGAAACAGGTCAGGCGTCCGATCACCGATCGATCCACCGAGAATCCGAGCGTCGAGCCCGTCGCCCGCCGACACCGCCGTGTCGTCGTTCCGAAGCCCACCAGCGTCGCCCGACACCGACTTCCAAGACGGCGCCGAATAGCTGACCTCTTCCAGATCAAGCCGACGCAACGCCAGTTCCGGATCATCCGGGCGATAGAGCACCGTGAAACGCGGAGCGAATTCCCGATCCCGCTTGCCGTCGTCCACACGAACCGCTCCGGGCGACTGCGTCGCGCACGCAGGCGACAGACACATGCACGCGAACAGGCCGAGCGAGGCCACCATCGTCGAAAGCTGTTTCATGTGCTGGGTATAGCACCGATCACCGTCCAAAGGCGAGGGAAATATGCGATCGATGCTGAACCGATTGCGTCACCCGGAGCCTCTCAGGGCTCGCAATCCGCTCAAATGCGCCCTCGCGCCACGTCGACCACGAGAACCCGTTCGATCGTCGCAATGACGCATTTGTATCTTCCCTCGGCGCACGTTGACTTGTTGACTTGCCGCCGAACCGCCATACTCGCCCGATGAAAGCGTTCACGAGCGCGGCGCACACGTCGTCGCGATCTGAACCGGCATCCCTCCAACGGAATCCCATCCTCAAATGATCGACGCACCGACGCGACCGACGTTCGCCCTCCCCGCGAACCCTCCCGAGGCGATCCACTCCGTCTTCCGCGTCCAAGCGCGCTGGCGCCGAGCCATCCTGTGGACGCTCACGCTCCTCTCGCTCGCCTACGCCCCCGTCGCTTCTGCCGAAACCGACCCGATCACCCTCGCGATCGAGGCCGCAGTCGAGCAACGCGTCGATTCCGTCCGAATCCCCGCCGGCACGTACCACCTCGATCCGAGCGGACCGAGCCACCTCCGCTGGCGAAACCTCAAGAACCTCCACATCGACGCGACAGACGTGACGGTCGTCTGCTCCGATGCCTCGAAGGCCGCCCTGATCATCGACGACGCCGAGAACCTCACAATCGAGGGCCTCACGATCGACTACCACCCCCTTCCCTTCACGCAAGGGAGGATCGAATCGATCGAGGGTGGGAAGCGCATCAAGATGCGTATCGCCGACGGGTACCGCGCCGACGCGGACTACTTCGATGCATCCGGCCTCGCCGCATACCTCTACGAACCGGACGGCCACCGCATCAAAGCCCACAGCCCCGATCTCTACCCCTCAAGCGTCACCGCCAACCCCGAAGACGATCGAGTGCTCTGGCTCGAGCACCGCAGTGACATCCCAACCGCCTCCGAAGGCGTCGCCATCGGCGACCGCATCGCCCTCACCCGCCGAGCCGTCACCGCGTTCCGACTCAACGACACCGCCCAGTGCGTCATCCGTGACGTCACCGTCCACGCCGCGCCCGGAATCGCCATTCTCGAGGCCGGCGGCAACGGCGCCAACCGCTACGAACGCGTCCGCGTCGTCCCCGGGCCTCCGCCGACGACGGAAGCCGGCCCGGCCGAGCCCCGCCTCGTCTCATCGATCGCCGACGGCATCCACTCGAGCGCCGTGCGCTTAGGCCCCGTCGTCGACGGGTGCGAGTTCGCCGCCATGGGTGATGACGCCATCGCCATCCACAGCTCCTACGCGGTCGTCGTCGCCACGCCCGACCCGCGGACAGTCGTTCTCATGCCCAAGTATGAGCTGCCGCTCGATCTCAACGACCGTATCCGCCTCTATGACGCCAGCACCTTCGATCAGCACGCCGAACCCCGCGCCGTATCGATCACCCAGGTCAGCGCGGCCGAAGCGAACGTCAACCAGGACGCGCTCGAACGATTCCGGTCCGACTACCGCCTTCGTCGCGAGTCGGACAGGTTCTTCCTCGTCGAACTCGACCACGCCGTTGACGCGAACCCCGGCGATCTCGCCATCTCTCCCGACCGATGCGGCGCGGGCTTCCGCCTGACGAACAACACCATGCGCCCCCACCGCGCCCGCGCCTTCATGATCAAGAGCATCCACGGCGTCATCGAGAACAACACGGTCGACGGCTCCAGCCACGCCGCGATGGCCATCGGACCCGAGATCCCGCTCTGGCTCGGCGGTCCCGCCACCGAGAGCCTCGTCGTCCGCAACAACACCTTCGCGAACACCGGCTACCACGGCAGCGCCCTCTACAACCGAGGCAACCCCGTCGCCGCCACCATCAGCGTCCACGCCGGCACGCCCAACCGCACCTGGATCACCCACCGCCCCAACCGCGACATCCTTTTCGAGGGCAACACGATCACCGACCCCTTCGGCCCGGCACTCCTTGTCGCCTCCGCCGAAGGCGTCACCCTCCGAGACAACCGCTTCAACCTCGGCGATCGCACCTTCGACAACATCTCGAGTTCACGCTACGGCGTCGACCCGTCCATGGACCTCTGGTTCGACGAGTGCGCCAACGTCACCCTTGTCGCCAACACCTTCAACGGCCGCCGACCGCGCATCGGTATGGACGACGACGCCGAAGTCCAAAACACCGACGCCGACACAGTCGAACGCATGCCCTGGCCCGACGGCGTCGAGTCCTCCCCCTATGACGCTCACATCCTCACCCCGCGACCCCCGAAGACCCCGCGCATCAACGCCGCCCGCGTCTTCGGCGCCCGCCCAGATGCGCCCATCAATTTCCTGGTCGCGACATCGGGTGAAGACCCCATCCACTTCGATGCAACGCTGCCGAGCGGGCTCTCCATCGACGCCAACTCCGGCCTGATCACAGGCGAACTCCACGGCCCGGGTGACCATGTCGCCAGCATCACAGCGACGAATGAGCTCGGCGCCGACACCATCGAGATCACATTCCGCGTCGGTGACACCATCGGCCTCACCCCACCCATGGGCTGGAACTCGTGGAACTGCTGGGGCAAGGAAGTCTCGCAGGAGAAGGTCCTCCTCTCCGCCCGCGCCCTCGTCGATTCAGGACTCATCGATCACGGCTGGACCTACGTCAACATCGACGACGCCTGGCAGAGCCGCCGAGGCGGCCCCCACAACGCCATCCAGCCCAACGACCAGTTCCCCGATATGGCCGCGCTCTGCCGCGATATCCATGACATGGGCCTCAAGGTCGGAACGTACTCGACCCCGTGGGTCACGAGCTACGCCGGCTTCATCGGCGGCAGCAGCGACCACGTCGACGGTCGCTGGGACGAGTCGATGAACACGCACAAGAACAAGCGTCTCGCCGAGCACGGCTTCGAGACCGAAGACGCGCGTCAGTGGGCCGAGTGGGGCATCGACTATCTCAAGTACGACTGGTATCCCAACGACGTCCCCCACACCAAGGCCATGCGCGACGCCCTCGACGCGACCGGCCGCGACATACTTCTCTCGCTCTCCAACAAGGCGCCGCAGGACGTCGCCTCAGAACTCGCCGCCAATTCCAACCTCGCCCGCACCACGCGTGATATCCGCGACCAGTGGCGATGGACCGGCCCCCACGTCCACCAGGGCATCGCCGACATCTGGGACAAGCACGACGCCTGGCGCGAGCACTGCCGCCCCGGCTTCTTCCCCGACGCCGACATGCTCGTCGTCGGACGAGTGGGCTGGAAAGATGCCCACCAGCCGACCCGCCTGACGCCCGACGAGCAGTACACCCATATCTCCCTCTGGAGCCTGTGGGCCTCGCCCCTGCTCATCGGCTGCCCGCTCGAACGCCTCGACCGCTTCACGCTCAGCCTCCTCACCAACGACGAGGTCATCGCGGTTAACCAGGACCCCCTCGGCGTCATGGCGGAGACCGTCGTCGAACGCGACGGCGTCGAAGTCCTCGTCAAGCCCCTCGCCGACGGCTCTCTTGCCGTTGGACTCTTCAACCGCAACGACAAGCCCACGACCGTGACCGCTTCCTGGAGCGATCTCGGCCTCACTGGCCGCGCCGTCGTCCGCGACCTCTGGCGCCAGCAGGACATCGGCGGCGAGTCCGAAGCGTTTGCCCGCGAGATCGCCCCGCATGGCGTCGTCTTCGTGCGAATCACCCCAGAGGAGACCGTTCGCCAATGAACGCACGCAGCACGCTTCGCCGCGTCGTTCTGTCCATCGCCGCGTCTCTCAGCTTCGGCGCGAACGCAGCAGCCCCGCCGCCGCTTGAAGCCGACCGACTGCCCACCGATCCCGACCGCCCGAACGTCCTCTGGATCTACGTCGAGGACACAAGCCCGTGGATGGGCTGCTACGGCGACACCAACGTTGAAACGCCGAACATCGACGCCCTCGCCGCCCGCGGCGTCCGCTTCGACCGCGCCTACATGCCCGCGCCGGTTTGCTCACCGACACGCTCCGCGGTCATCACCTCGATGTACCAGACGAGCATCGGCGCCCACGAGCACTACAGCTCCATCCCCGACTTTCGTGGCAAGCCCATCCCAACCTGGGACCCGAACTACCTCGGTGTGCGCACCATCCCCGAGATCCTCCGCCTCGCGGGCTACTACACCTTCAACGAAGGCAAATTTCATTACAACTTCGTCTTCGACCCCGACGCCCTCTATGACCACCACGACCACGACATGGGCTTCAAGGGCGCCATCGACGGCTCCGACTGGAGCGGCGTTCCCGACGCCCGACCGTTCTTCGGCCAGATCCAGCTCCTCGGCGGTAAGCGCGCTCAATCCCCCCGCGTCACCGATCCCGAAGACGTTCCCATCCCGCCCTACTACCCCGACCACCCCGTCTACCGCGAACGCATCGCGTTCCACTACGACACCATCGCCGCCCTCGACGCGATCGTCGGCGACATCGTCGATGCCCTCCGCCGTGACGGCCTCGAGGACAACACCGTCATCGTCTTCTTCTCCGACCACGGCATGGAATTGCCCAGACACAAGCAGTTCCTCTACGAAGGTGGCCTCCGCGTTCCGCTCATCATCGCGGGCCCCACCATCCCCCAGGGTGTGGTGCGCGACGACCTCGTCAACGGCATCGACCTCGGCGCAACGACGCTTCGTCTCGCGGGCGTGAACCTCCCACCCCACATGCAGGGCCGCGACCTCTTCGGCGAAGAAATCTCACCGGATCTCACCGTTTGTGCGCGAGATCGTTGCGACTACACGATCGATCGCATCCGCGCCGTCGTGACCCGCAAATACAAGTACATCCGCAATTTCATGACCGACCGCCCGTACCTCCAACCCCAGTACCGCGACGGAACGAACTTCATGCGCACGCTCAAGCAACTCGCGGCCGACGACCAACTGACCCCAGCGCAGCGACGCTTCGTGAGCGACCGTCGCCCCGCCGAAGAGCTCTACGACCTCGAAGCCGATCCGCACGAGCTCAACAACCTCGCCGCCTCGCCCGATCCCACGATCCAACGCGAGCTCGCCGCCATGCGCGACCGCCTCGCCAACTGGATCATCGAGACAAACGACCTCGGCCGATTCCCGGAGTCCGACCAAGCCCTCCAAGCCGTTCTCGAAGTCTGGGGCGATAAAGCCGTGAACCCGGAGTACGAACGCGCCAGACAGTTCCGAAGTCAGCCAACCGACGCATTTGTTTCACCGAAGGACGCAGAATGACCCCGTGCAAGTTCGCGAAATGGTACCCTTTTCACATGTTCGGAAGCACGCGTTCAACGTCATTCCCGCGACAGCGCGCGCTGTCCGTCCTTCTCGCCCTGATCGGGGTATTCGTCCCCTGCGCAACCGCATTGGCGGACCAGAACGAGCCATCGAAACGCCCCAACATCCTGCTCGTCGTCACCGATGACGAGAGCTGGCTCGAGCGCAGCGCCTACGGCTGGACCTCCATCCGGACGCCGCACTTCGACAAGCTCGCGTCGCAAGGCGTCCTCTTCACCCACGCCTACGCGTCCGCGCCATCCTGCGCCCCGGCACGCGCCGCTCTCTTGACAGGACGGAACTTCTGGGAGCTCGAGCAGGGCGCCTTCATTCAGGCCTGGCTCCCCGCCAAGTTCCCCCGCGTCCCCGAGATGCTCGCGAGCGCGGGCTATCACACGGGCCATACGGGCAAGGGCTGGGGACCGGGCGTCATCCTCATCGACGAGGACCCCGAGAACTACGTCAAGTCGCACATGTCCGCCGAACCGCACGGCGAACGCGGCGCCAACCCCGCCGGACCCTGCTACAACGACATCCGCCTCGAGAATCCACCGCCCGACTTTCTTCCCATCGACTACGTCGCCAACTTCGACGCGTTCCTCGACGAGCGGCAGCCCGATCAGCCCTTCTTCTTCTGGGCGGGCATCTTCGAGCCGCACGGCCCATGGGACGAGGGCAACCACGAACGCCTCGAGGAGGAGTACGGCTACACGAACGACGACGCCCCGATGCCCGGGTTCATCCCAGACACCAAGCGCATCCGCGAGCGTCGGAACGACATGATGTACGAGGTCGTCCGCGCCGACGAGGACCTCGGCCGCCTCATCGAGATCCTCGACGAACGGGGCCTCCGCGACAACACGATCATCATCGCGACCTCTGATCAGGGGACGTATATCCCGCGCGGGAAAACCAGCCCCTACGACTGGGGCGTCCGCTCGCCCCTCGCCATCGCCTGGCCCGACAGCGTCCCGGGCGGGCGAACCATCGACGACTTCGTCACCCACCCCGATCTCGCCGTCACCATCCTCGACGCCGCGGGACTCGGTGACCAAGCTCGCGACGCAGGAATGAGCGGCAAGAGCATCAAGAGCATGCTTATCTCGGACGACTCAGGTCGCGTCGAAAGGTCTCGCGACACCGTCGTCACCGGCCTGGAGTGGCACGGGGAGCTCCCCCCCTACAGCCTCGCCTCACGCACGATCCGTGATCACCGCTACGCCTACGTCGTCCGGTTCGGACGGCCGCGTGGCATGTCGTTTCTCCCTTCCCGGGCACGCAAGCCAGACGACGCGTTCGCGGAGTCGGCCGAGCAACTGGAAGTCCGCGAGCTGATCACCGCCCACCCGACGCACCCGAATGTCCGTCAGTTCGCCGAGCTGTACTGCACGCCGCCGATGGTCGAAGAGCTCTACGACCTCGAGGCCGACCCGTGGCAGATGAACAACATCATCGCCGACCCCGCGAACGCCGATGTGCGCAACAGGCTTGCGAAGCAGCTCCACGAGTACATGCTCGAAACCGACGACCCGCGAGCCACGGGCGACATGGAGATCTTCGCCGGGACGCGCATGTTCGTGATCGATAGGAAGCGTCGGAACTACCAGGACTGACAGGACGTCGTCGTGGCGACAAGGCCCACGGAAAGGCAGAGAAGAACACCATGACCACCAGGACCGATCGATGCATGACTGTCGTTCTCTGCGTCGCGATGGCCCACGGCGCCGCGTACGCGCATGACCGCTCGCGATCCGGAACCCCTGACGTCGATCTCGGCGCCGCCGCCGGGCTCGTGCGGGTGACGTCCGAAACGCCGACGGACCATGTCGCGTCCATGCCCACGCCGCACGGGCCCGCGCTCGGTCTGGGCGACCACGGGGGCCAGTTCGAGAAGCTCGACCTCTCGGGGATCGGCTCCGATGGGGGACCGATCCTGA
>PAKY01000015.1 GCA_002706885.1 Phycisphaerae bacterium | reverse complement strand
TAGAACTTGATCTCGGCGTCGGGGAAGGCGACGGAGCCCTGGTCGCGGCCCTCGGTCACGAGGCGCGGGTGCTGGTGGCCGATGATGCGCTGCTTCTGGACGAGGTGCTTGCGGAGGGTGCCGATCGCGGCGACGCGGGAGACATTCGCGGTGACGTCGTTGTCACGGATGCGGTCGTCCATGGGCTTGAGCCAGGCGAGCATCGCGGGGGGCGAGGTCTGCCAGTCGAAGTGGAGGTCGGCGTCGAGGACGACCTCGAGGAGGCGCCCGACGGCGCCCGCGACGGCTTCGTCGAGGAGACCCTTGTCGATGGCGATGGCTGTCGCGGCGCGGTACATGGCTCCGGTGTCGAGGAAATCGAGGCCGAGGCGCTCGGCGAGGAGGCGTGCGACGGTGCTCTTGCCGGTGCCGGCGGGGCCGTCGATGGTGATGATGATCGGGGTAGAAGGTGGCACTTCGGGGGGGCAGCGTAGGTCGAGTCCGGCAGCGCGGAGGGTCGAAGCAACGACGCTTCTCCGCATGGTTGCGCGTTGAAGTTGCGTCTGTCCGTGCGGCACGCGGCGGCGCCTCCCCATGATGTGACTCGCGGTGACCAGCGTCTGACGCGAGCGAACTCGGGACTTGTCCGACCGGTCAGGCTTCGGCGCTGGCCTGAATGGCCGCCTCGATCGCTTCCCGGCTCTTCAACACGCCCAGTGTACCGTCTTCATCGCCCCGGTAGTCGATGGTCAGGGCGCCGTCGAAACCAACGGCGGCGATGGCCGCGATGAGGGGGTCGAGGTCATAGGCGGTGTGGGGGGCGGCCTCCGACGACATGAGGGCGTCGGCGAGGTCTTCGAGGGAGCCCGGCTTGTCGTCATCGGGGGTGGCCGAGTCGGGGATCTCCCCGAATTCGCGGGTGGAGGCGATCACCACGGAGGCGTAGGGGGTGATGCGCTTGAGGTAACTCGCGGGGTCGTCCGAAGCGGCGGCGGCCTCGAAATCGGGCATGGATCCGATACGGAACCCCCCCACCTTCTTGATGAGTTCGCTCAGTCGCTCGGGGGCTTCGGTGAGGCCCTTCTGCGGGTTGATGAGGATGTTGAGCTCGAGCTTGTCGGCGCGTTCCATGCCGACGCGGAGGCGGTCGGCGGCGCGCTCGAGCGAATCGTCGTCGTCTGGGGCCTCTACCCGCACGCCGACCGCGTTACAGCCGAGCAGGTGCGCCGCCTCGACGACGCGGCGGAGTCGGTCAACGTGGGTCTCGGCGGCGTCATCGTCCTCGGTGGCGAGGGGGAGCGCGGCGTCCTCAAGAAGCATGAGACAGGCGCAGCGTGCCTTGTCGGCGCGGTCGCGGAAGGCCTCGAGGCGTTCGCGGGTCGAGCCGACGAGGAAGCTGGTGCTCAGCGTGAGGCCGTGGAGGCCGAGTTCCTCACGGACGTAGGCCGGGACGTCGGAGAGCTTGAGCCGCGGTGGCTTGGAGCCGGCGGGCTTGAGCAGGTCGGCGATGGAACTCACGGCGCAGGTCAGCAGCATTGCGGGGACTGTACCCCCCAACGCCACCCTGAGCGCGTGTCGGCTCGACGGTTCATCCAGAGCGGCTAGCATGGCCCGCTATTGGCCAGAAGCGGTCGAAGAAGCCGCGCCCGTGAACCGGAAGGGTCCCGTCGATGAGCACACCTGAAGATCGCTCGTATTCCGCGTCGCACGAGTGGCACCTCGTGAATGGCGACACCGTGACGATCGGCATCACTAAGTTTGCCGCCGACCAGCTCACGGACGTGACGTTCGCGGAGATGAAGTCGGTCGGGACGACGCTGAAGGCGGGCGACGCGATCGGCGAGGTCGAGAGCGTGAAGACGACGAGCGACGTCTACTGCCACGTGGACGGCGAGATCGTCGAGGTCAATGGCGAGCTCGAGGCGAATCCGGGCGTCGTGAGCGACGATCCCTACGGCAGCGGATGGCTTGTCAAGGTGAAGATGTCGAGCGACGCGGGGCTGTCGACGCTCGTCGACGCGAAGGCGTACGACGCCGAGCACGCGTCCTGAGCGTGGAGGGGGCGTTGGCGGGGGTTCGCGGATGATCCGATGCTCGGGGGTTCACAAGTACTACCGGATGGGCGGGCGTCTGGGCGGCGAGGCCGTGCACGCGTTGCGTGGGGTCGACCTGACCATCGATGAGCCCGGGTTCTACGCGATCATGGGGCAGAGCGGGAGCGGGAAGAGCACGCTCCTGCACCTGCTCGCGGCGCTGGATCGCCCCGACGAAGGCGAACTCTGGGTCTCGGGGGGCGCGGTCCATGAGATGAGCGACCGCGAAGCGACAGCGTTTCGACGGACGCAGATCGGGATCGTGTTCCAGCAGTTCAACCTCATCCCGACGCTGACGGCGCGAGCGAACGTTGAACTGCCCGGTCTGCTGGCGGGTGATGATCCGAAGAAGCTGGCCAGGCGGAGCGGCGAGTTGCTCGAGCGGCTCGGGATCGCGGACCGCGGCGGGCATCGGCCCGAGGCGCTGAGCGGCGGCGAGCAGCAGCGGGTCGCGGTCGCGCGGGCGTTGCTGTACGAGCCGCCCGTGATCTTCGCGGACGAGCCGACGGGGAACCTCGATTCGGCGAGCGCGGAGCGGTTCTGGACGCTGCTCGACGATCTGGCGCGGGAGCGTGAGACGACGGTGATCATGGTCACGCACGAGGTGGCCGCGGCGGCGCACTGCCGATCGATTCACGTGATCCGCGACGGGCGGGTGCACGGCACGATCGCGACGGAGGGACTCGATGCCGGCGGCGTGGCGGCTCGCTACCAGCAATGTCTCGGCGCGGCCTAGTCGGTCGGCGCTGCTGATCGGGGCGGTGGCGCTGTCATCGGCGTTGATCGCGGCGGTCGCTTGCGCGATCGCTTCGGCGAACGGAGCGTTCGAACGGCAACTCGAGCGGCAGATCGGCTCGGCGGAGGCGCGGATCTCGACGACCTCGCGCGGCGGGGCGTTCGATGCGTCGGTGCTCGATACGGTCCGCGAATGGCCGGGCGTGGAGGCGGCGCTGCCGCGGGTGCGGCGACCGGTATCGATCCAGATCACGCATCGCGAGCTGGCTCGGGACGAGGGCGGGGCGTTCGCGCCGCGGGACGTGACCTACACGGCGACGGGGTACGGGACCGGCGTTGACGTCGCGGCGGAGTTCCGAAGCAGGCCGGTCGAGCTGCTCGCGGGTCGCTTGCCACGCGCGCCGGGCGAGGTGCTCATCGACGGGTTGTTTGCGGAGCAGTTGAGTTGGACGCACAACCAGTATCAGGACGCCGGGACTCTTCAGAACCCGGGGACTGACACGGACTATCTCGCGGTCGCGGCGCCTGACGTCGAGAACGCGGCGGTATCGAGCGATTCGGCGGCGGTCGAGGTCAACGAGCGGATCGGGGTGCGGCCGGGGGACACGATCGAGGTCGTGCGGTTCCTGAGCCTGCCGGTTTCGCCCGCTCGGCTGGAGGCGATCAGTCGGGACCTCGTGGGCGAATGGTTCAGTGGGCTGTTCATCCTGCGCGAGGCGTTGATCGATCGGATCGTTCGCGCGACGCGGCCGACAACACGGTTGACGGTGGTCGGGATCTCGGTCCCCCCACCGCTCGGCGGGCAGCCGGCGGCGTTCATGAGCCTTGGCACGCTCGACGCGGTAACGGAGGGGGCGGGCGAACTCGACCAGATCGAGCTGGAACTGGTTTCGGGCACGGATGCGGAGGCGTTTGTAGAGCGGCACGCGGAAGATCTGCCCGAGCATCTGCTGATCCAGACGACGGAGAAGGTGACGAGCCAGCTCGACCAGAACCTGGCGAGCAATCAGCTCGGTTTCGTGCTGGCGAGCGTGCTGGCGTTCCTGTCGGCCGCGTTCATCATCATGACGGGACTGACGACGGGGCTCGCGGAGCAGGAGCGCGGGCTCGCGGTGCTTCGGTGCATCGGGGGCAATAAGGGTCAGCTCGCGGGGACGCAGCTCTTTATCGGGCTGATCGTCGGGGGCATCGGGGCGGTGGTCGGGACGCCGCTGGGCGTCGGGATGGCCTGGGCGATCATCGAGCTGAATCAGGAGCGGCTGCCGACGGGGCTGCGGATTCCGTATCCGATGCTCATCGTCGCGTTCTTCGGCGCGATCGCGTGCGGGCTGATCGGGGCGACGTTCCCTGCGTGGCGGGCGACGAGGACGAGCCCGCTGAAGGCGTTGTCGGGTCGGGCGACGCCGACGAGGCCGGGGCACATCGGGCGGGTGCTGGTGATCGCGCTCGTGGGCCTGATCGTGCAGGCATTGATCGTGGGGCTGGCGCCGAACAAGGACATCTTGTTCTGGGGGTACGCGACGCTCGGACTGCCGGCGATGTTCGTGGGGTACTTCCTGCTGAGCGTGCCGGTGACGGTCGCGGTCGTGTGGGCGTTGGGCGAGCCGCTGACGAAGCTCCTGGGACTGCCGCCGAAGCTGCTGACCGGGACGATCGCCCGCACGCCGTTCCGCCACGGGTTTACGGCGGGGGCGATGATGGCGGGCCTCGCGCTGATGATCGCGATCTGGACGAACGGCGGCGCGGTGCTGCGGGACTGGCTCGACAAGATCGAGTTCCCCGACGCATTCGTGAACGGGCTGCGGCTGCCTGTGGAGGCGAAGACGACGCTCGATCGCCTGCCGTACGTCGACGCGACGTGCGCGATCACGATGCACCCGGTGCAGGTCGACGCGTTCGGCGTGTCGGCGTTGCAGAGCTACTCGACGACGTTCATCGCGTTCGAGCCGCGGGAGTTCTTCGAGATGACGAACGTGGAGTTCGTCGAGGGCGATCGCGAGGCGGCGCTCGAGCGGCTTGAAGCTGGTGGGGCGATCATCGTCGGGCGGGAGTTCCGCACGGCGCAGAACCTCGGGGTGGGCGACACGTTCGTCTGCCGGGACCGGGGCGAGGAGCACAGCTTCGAGATCGTGGGCGTGGTGACGTCGCCCGGGCTGGAACTCGCAAGCAAGTTCTTCAACATCGGCGAGGAGTACATCGATCAGTCGATCCACGCGGTGTTCGGCTCGCGCGGGGACATGCGAAGGCTTTTCGGTTCCGACAACATCCAGCTCATCCAGATCCAGTTCGATCGCGCAGCGCTCGAGGCGGCGGCGCCCGGGGATCTGTCGTCGTACGCGGCGCAGGCGCAGTGGGCGGTGGACCGGATCAAGGAAGAGTTGCTCGGGATGGGCGTGCTCGATACGGGCAGCGGCGTGAAGATCAAGAGCCAGATCGAGCTGTTCATCGGGGGCTCGCTGTTCGTCTTCAGCGCCGTGGCGGTGGTATCCATGCTCGTGGCGTGCTTCGGCGTGGCGAACCTGATCGCGGCGGGGATCTACGCGCGGCGGTTCGAGTTCGGCGTGCTGCGCGCGGTCGGGGCGCAGCGCGGGCTGCTGACGCGGCTGGTGATCGGCGAGGCGATCATCATCGGGCTGACGGCGTCGATCGTGGGCACGCTGATGGGGATCCAGGGGGCGTGGGCGGGGTCTCGGATCTACGAGTTGCTGCTGGGGCTGGACATGCGGCTGCGGCCGCCGGTGACGCCGATCGCGTGGGGGTGGGCGTTGGTGCTGCTGTTCACGGTCGGGGCGGCGGCGCCTTCGATCGTGCGGTTGACGCGGCGGCAGACGCGGGAGTTGCTGGCGGCGGCGCGGGGGTAGGGGTACTGGGTACTGGGGATCGGCGACCGGGCATCGGGGTGGTGGTCGGAGGTCGGCAGAGGCAGCATGCGAGACCGTCGGCTCGGAGAGCCGACCTACCCCGATACAGTCTGGCGTGACGCAGAAGCCCTTTGAAGTCGTTTCGTCGTTCCAGCCCATGGGCGACCAGCCCGCGGCGATCGAGCAGATCGTTTCCGGGTTCGAGCAGGGTGAGAAGTTTCAGACGCTGCTCGGGGCCACGGGGACGGGGAAGACGTTCACGATGGCGCACGCGATCGCGCGGCTGAACAAGCCGACGCTGATCATCAGCCACAACAAGACGCTCGCGGCGCAGCTCTACGAGGAGCTGCGGGCGTTTTTTCCGGGCAACAGCGTCAACTACTTCGTCAGCTACTACGACTACTACCAGCCCGAAGCGTACATCCCGGGGCGGGACATCTACATCGAGAAGGACGCGAGCCGAAACGACGACCTCGACCAGCTCCGCCTGGCGTCGACATCGAACCTGCTGAGCCGGCGCGACACGATCGTCGTCGCGAGCGTGTCGTGCATCTTCGGCCTCGGCTCGCCCAGCGCGTACTCGGAGAAGGTGCTCACGATCACGCGGGGGAGCCCGATCGATCGGCGGGCGTTCTTCCTTGCGCTGAACGCGATGCAGTACCAGCGGTCGGACATCGATTTCAAGCGCGGGTCGTACCGGGCGCGGGGAGACGCGATCGAGGTGTGGCCGGCGTACGAGCGGTTTGCCGTGCGGATCGAGATGTTCGGGGACGAGATCGATCGCGTGGACCTCGTGAACCCGACGAGTGGCGAGCTGCTCGCGGAGGAGAAGCAGTTCTTCCTGTTCCCCGCGGTCCACTACGTCATGCCCGAGGACCAGCTCCAGACGGCGGTGAACGGGATACGCGAGGAGCTCGACGCGCGGGTGGGCAAGCTGCGGTCGGAGGGGAAGCTGCTCGAGGCGCAGCGGCTGCTCGCGCGGACGAAGTACGACCTCGAGATGATCGAGGAGAACGGGTTCTGCAACGGGATCGAGAACTACAGCCGGTACATGGACGGGCGGGCGGCGGGAGAGCGGCCGTTTACGTTGATGGATTATTTCGACTACGCGCCGGCGGAGCCGGCGAGCGACGGAGCGACGAAGCGACGCAGCGACGGAGGGGAAGACCGGGGGATCGGGCGGGACGTCGAAGAGGATCAGCGGCGGTATGGGATCACGCGGGAGAACGCGGGGGATTGGTTGCTCATCATCGATGAGAGCCATGTGACGATGCCGCAGATCCACGCGATGTTCAACGGGGACAAGGCTCGGAAGACGGTGCTGGTCGAGCACGGGTTCCGGCTGCCGAGCGCTCTGGACAACCGCCCGTTGAAGTTCGAGGAGTTCGAGGCGATGGTGCCGCGGGTGCTGTACGTCAGCGCGACGCCCGGGTCCTACGAGCTCGAGCGGACGGAGGGCGTGGTCGCGGAGCAGGTGATCCGTCCGACGGGGCTCCTCGATCCGGTCGTGGAGGTGCGGCCCGCGCAGGGGCAGGTCGCGGACATGATCGAGGCGTGCCGGGAGCGGATCGAGATGGGCGACCGGGTGCTGGTCACGGCGCTGACCAAGCGGCTGTGCGAGGACCTGACCAACTACCTCTCGCAGCAGGGTTTGCGGGTGCGGTACCTGCACTCAGAGATCGACACGCTCGAGCGGGTGGAGATCATCACGGACCTCCGGGCGGGCGAGTTCGACGTGCTGGTGGGCGTGAACCTGCTTCGTGAGGGGCTCGACATGCCCGAGGTGAGCCTGGTGTGCATCCTCGACGCGGACAAGGAGGGCTATCTCCGCAGCGCGACCAGCCTGATCCAGCAGATGGGCCGCGCGGCCCGGAACGAGCGGGCGCGAGTGATCCTGTACGCGGACCAGATGACGCCGAGCATGCAGGCGGCGATGGACGAGACGGAGCGGCGGCGCGAGAAGCAACTCGCGTACAACGCGGAGCACGGGATCACGCCGCAGACCATCCGCAAGGACATCCGTCGCGGGATCGAGAGCGAGCTGAAGGCGCGGCGTCAGGCGCGGCAGCGCGCGGAGGACAACGAGCCTGCGGTCGACGCGCGTCTGCTGATGAACGAGTTCGAAGCGGAGATGTTCGAGGCCGCCGAGGCGATGCAATTCGAGAAGGCGGCGGGGCTTCGGGATCAGATGGTGAAGGTCCGCGAGCTGATCGAGGCCGAGGAAGCCGCACGAGGCGCTGAGGACGTCGAGCCCGAGGAGATCGGAGCGCCCGTGATGGTCAGGCGGAGCGAGATCGAGGCGCTGATCAGCGGGAAGCGACGCGGTCCGAAGAAGCGGCAGCGGACGGGAAAGCCAGGCGCGCCCGGTACATCGAGCGGGAAGAAGCGGCGGTAAGCGGTCTTACGAGCCGCTGGCGCAAGCCTGGGGCGCATGCAACACCGACCAGCAATTCACCCCAGGCTTGCGCCAGGGGCTTGTAGGGCGTCTTCGCGCTAGGGTTGGGGATGTCTGACGAACGGTCGCGATCTGGATCGGGTACGACGTTTTCCCGGCGGCTTGGGTATTACCTCGTCGGGGTGACGATCGGTCTGCTGGCGCTCGGATGGTTCCAGATGAACCGAGGCGAGGCCGAGCGGGCGGCCGACGCGGAGCGGGCGGGTGAGAATCCCGCGGCGACGACTGAATCCGCTCCGTGACGTTCGGCGTACATACGCTCTGCCACTTGCCGCACGGAGTCAGAGAGCATGCCCAGGAACGGAAGCCGGGCCGTGGCTGAGCCGCGGTCGGATGTCAGCGTGGTCGAAACAAAGCCCACCAAGAAATCCCGCGCCTCCAAGGATGCCCGAGCGGAGGGCGATCAGCGCCTGATCCGCGTCCGCGGCGCCAAGGAGCACAACCTCAAGAACATCGACGTGGACATCCCGCGCGACAAGCTCGTGGTGATGACGGGGCTGTCGGGGTCGGGCAAGTCGAGCCTCGCGTTCGACACGATCTTCGCCGAAGGCCAGCGGAAGTACATGGAGAGCCTCTCGGCGTACGCGAGGCAGTTCCTCGACCAGCTCAAGAAGCCGGACGTCGAGGACATCGAGGGCATCCCCCCCACCATCGCGATCGAGCAGCGGTCGGCGGCGCACAACCCGCGATCGACGGTCGCGACGACGACGGAGATCTACGACTACCTCCGGTTGCTGTACGCGCGGTGCGGGACGCCTCGCTCGTGGGCGGCGACGAAGACGAAGAAGGACGGCACGGTCACGGCGCGATCGGGTCGGCTGATCGAAGCGAGCAGCGCGACGCAGATCGTCGACCACGTGATGAAGTGGGACGAAGGCACGCGGTTGATGGTGCTAGCGCCGGTGATCCGCGGCAAGAAGGGGCACCACAAGGACGCGCTGGACGAGATGTTCAGCCAGGGGTGGCAGCGTGTCCGCGTGAACGGGAGCGTCGTCGAGCTGCGCGATGCGCTGAAGGAGGGCGGGGAGAACCCGCTCGACCTGCACCGCCACAAGAAGCACACGATCGAGGCGGTCATCGACCGGATCGTCGTTCGCGAGGACCAGCGGCAGCGGCTGGTCGAGAGCGTCGAGGCGGCGCTGCGGCTCGCGGATGGGTCGGTGGTCATCACCGTCAATGACGCGGACGATCGCGAGAAGTGGACCGACCAGACGTTCAGCGAGAAGTTCGCCGACCCTGACAACCCGGACGTCGCGCTCGAGGAGCTGAGCCCGCGTCTGTTCAGCTTCAACAGCCCGTTCGGCGCGTGCCCGACCTGTCACGGTCTCGGGAATCTTCTGGAGTTTGACCCGGAGCTTGTCGCGCCCGAGCCGGAACGCCCGCTGCTCAAGGGCGGGATCGCGCCATGGAAGAAAAATGGGCCGGGCGGCATGATCTACCCGCGGTACCTCAAGCGGTTCTGCCGCGCGGTGGGCTTGTCGGGGAACGAAGGCGTCGGGAGCCTTGATCCTGATACATACCACTGCCTGATGCACGGGACTGGTCAGGACTCGGACGAATGGGGCTTCACGTGGGCGGGCGTGCTGCCGATGCTCAGCGCATGGTTCGAGAAGACCGAGAGCGCCTGGGTCAAGGACCACCTGCACCCGTACATGTCGGAGAGCGTGTGTCACACGTGCAACGGCGACCGGCTGCGTATCGAGGCGTTGCATGTCCTCCTTCATTCGGCGCACAAGGCGGACACAGGGCGCGCGACAAGCGAAACGGTCATCGGACGCCCTGCGGACGACGGGACGTTGCTCAACATCTCCGAGCTGAGCCGCCTGAACATCCCTGACGCGATGGCGTACGTCGAGGGGCTCGAGCTCACGAAGGAGCAGGCGGTCATCGCCGAGCCGATCATCCGCGAGGTGCTCAACCGCCTCCGGTTCCTCGCGAGCGTGGGGCTCGAATACCTGAGCCTCGATCGCCGAACGGCGACGCTCTCGGGCGGCGAGGCGCAGCGGATCCGTCTGGCGACGCAGGTGGGCTCGGGGCTGGTGGGCGCGTGCTACGTGCTCGACGAGCCGACGATCGGCCTGCACCAGCGTGACAACGACCGGCTCATCCGCACGCTGCGGCACCTGACGGACATCGGGAACACGGTGATCGTCGTGGAGCACGACGAGGACATGATCCGCGCCGCGGACCACGTGCTCGACGTCGGTCCCGGGCCGGGCGTGCACGGCGGTCGGATCGTCGCGCAGGGGACGGTCGAGGAGATCTGCGCAAACCCAGCGAGCCTGACGGGGGACTACCTCTCGGGGCGGCGGACGATCGACGTGCCCGAGACGACGCGACCGGTCACCGAGTCGAAGGCGCTGGTCGTCAAGGGCGCTCGAGAGAACAACCTCAAGAAGATCGATGTCGCGTTTCCGCTCGGTGGGCTGGTGTGCGTGACGGGCGTATCGGGCTCGGGCAAGAGCACGCTCGTGAACGACATCCTGCTCCGCGCCGTCAAGCAGCACCTCCGCGGCGCCGCGTCGCGCGAGAAGCCCGGGGCGCACACCCGGGTGAACGGGCTGCAGAACGTGGACCGGGTGATCGAGGTCGATCAGTCGCCGATCGGGCGGACCCCTCGGTCGAACCCCGCGACCTACACGGGCATCTTCGACGAGATCCGAAAGGTCTTCACGAACACGAAGGAGGCGAAGATCCGCGGGTACAAGCCCGGGCGGTTCAGCTTCAACGTGGCCGCGAAGTCGGGCGGCGGCCGCTGTGAGGCGTGCCAGGGGCAGGGGCTCAAGCGGATCGAGATGCACTTCCTGCCGGACGTGTTCGTCGAGTGCGAGGTGTGCAACGGGGCGCGGTACAACCGCGAGACGCTCGAGGTGAAGTACCGCGGCGAGTCGATCGCGGACGTGCTCGACATGACGATCGAGCGCGCGTGCGCGTTCTTCGAGAACCACCCGAAGATCCTGCGGTTTGCGGAGTGCCTCCGCGACGTGGGCCTCGGCTACATCAAGCTGGGCCAGCCTTCGACCACGCTCTCGGGCGGCGAGGCGCAGCGTGTGAAGCTCGCGACCGAGCTCGGAAAGGGCGTGCGTTTCGACGGCACGCCGAGCCCGGAGCACACGCTATACGTGCTCGACGAGCCGACAACGGGCCTGCACTTCGAGGACATCCGCAAGCTAATCGAGGTCCTCAACCGCCTCGTGGACGCGGAGAACACGCTCGTTGTGATCGAGCACAACCTCGACGTGATCAAGACGGCGGACTGGCTGATCGACCTCGGCCCGGAGGGCGGCGACGGCGGCGGGACGCTGATGGCGTCGGGGGCGCCGCGAGATGTGGCGAAGGTGGAGGGGAGTCATACGGGGCGGTATTTGAGGGGGATGATGTAGATTTCTTCGCTTGACAGCCGCACCACTTGTTCAGATCATGAGCGGGTCAGGAGGTTGTCATGTACGACAAGTTGGTGGTTCTCGCCGAACGAGCCGAGCGGGTGCGTGGCCAAGTCGCGACCGAGGAGGCAACAAAGACCGCGCTTGTGTTGCCATTTATCCGAGAACTCGGATATGACATCTTCAATCCCAGCGAAGTCATTCCGGAGTTCACCGCAGACGTCGGGATCAAGCGCGGCGAAAAAGTTGATTTTGCTATTTGTCGCGACGGACAACCGATCATTCTCATTGAATGCAAGCCCGTCGGGTCAAAACTAGAATCATATAGCTCACAGCTATACCGTTATTTTAGCACAACACACGCACGAATCGCCATTTTGACGGATGGCATCAGATATAGTTTTTTCTCTGATCTACACGACAGAAACAAACTCGACGAAACCGCCTTTTTCTCATTCTCTCTTGACCGACTTCATAAAGATGACGCAATTCGAATCGAGCAATTTGCAAAGCCTCAGTTCAACCTTGATCAATTACTCATCGAGGCTGAAAGCCTGAAGTGCCGAAGCAATATTCGATCACACTTCGCCCGTGAAATCGCAAACCCTTCCGATGAGTTTGTTCGCCACTTTGCAGACTCTCAACACGAGGGCCGCATTACCCAGAGCGTACTGGATCGATATCGCCTATTGGTAAAGTCAGCACTCGCAGACTACATTGCAAGCGCTGTCGAAAGGCGACTGCAAGGCGCACTTGGCGTGCGCAACGAGGTCAGCGTCTCCGAATCAGTGCCCGACAGTACAAAGTTATCGCCCGCCGATATCGAACCCGCTAAATTAGACGACAAGCAGGACAAGGACGACGATATCGAAACAACGGTTGAAGAGCTCCAGGGATTATTTGCGGTGAAAGCGATACTTCGAGACATTGTGGACCCAAAACGAGTCACAGCAAGGGACGTTCGGTCATACTTTGGAATCCTGCTTGACGACAATAACCGAAAGCCCATCTGCCGCCTATGGTTCAATCGCACCCAAAAGTATCTTGGCATCTTCGACAGCGAGAAGAAGGAAGAACGAATTCCACTAGACGACATAGATGATCTTTTCACCCACGCGGAACGAATAAAGCAATCGCTTTCGCACGTTCTTGAGTCGCCAGTAGCTACATGACCCGCGACGAGATCATCGAAGCCATCCGCGACCTCGCCCCGCATCTGCGGGACGAGTACGGCGTGGCGTCGATCGGGATCTTCGGGTCGGTGGCGCGGGGGGATGACGGGCCGGGGTCGGACGTGGATGTTTTCGTTCGATTTGCGTCTGAGGCCAAACCGTCGCTCGGCACCTTCGCGGATATCTGTATCGAACTCGAGAAAGCCGTCGGTCGGCAGGTCGACCTGGTCGAGGATCACCCTGGCTTGCGACCGCGGTTCCGACAGTTCGTCGAAGAGGATCTCGTCAGTGTCGCCTGACGATCCGCGGTATGACGCGTTGATCACATGATCGAAGCGAACCACGAACTCACTGGGTTCGTGGACGGTTTGGATGAGGCGGGTTTCGTCGCATACACAAAGACCATCAGGGCTTGCGAACGCTGTATTACGATCCTAGGAGAAGCGGCAAACGCCCTGCCCGACACCTTTCGCGACGAACACCCGGGCATCCCGTGGAACGATGCCCGCCGCTATCGCAACTTCCTGATGCACGTCTAAGACCAGGTCGATCCCGCGAAACTGTGGCGTGTGATTCGGTCAGAGCTTCCCCCGCTCCACGCCCAACTCGTCGAGATCCGCAAGACCCTCCCTTGACGGTACACTGACCTGATGCCCAGACCGCTCGCGCTGGTCCTCGTCGTCCTCACCTGCTTCCTCGCCGCCTGCTCGCCCCCTCGGAATCGTGTGATCGTCCTGGGCATGATCCATGGCGAGCACCGGACGAGCGGGCGGTATCAGCTCTCGCTGCTGCGGGAGGCCCTGGTCGGGATGGCGCCGGACGCGATCGTGGCGGAGATCCCGCCGTCAGCTCTCGAAGACGCCCAGCGCCAGTTCCGCGAGAACGGGGTGATCCGCGAGGGACGGGTGGCGGCGTTCCCGGAGTACACGGACGTCGTCTTCCCGCTTCAGAGCGAGCTAGGGTTCGATCTGGTCCCTGCCGCGGGGTGGACATCCGCGATCGCGGGCGAGCGGCGGGACAAGCTGGCGCGGTGGCAGGTCGAGCGGCCCGAAGAGACGGCCGCGGTCGAGGCGGGGTTCGCGAGCGTCGATGAGCGGATCGCCCAAACGGGTGAGGCCGACGACAACCCCTACTTCATTCACACCGACGCGTACGACAACATCATCCGCGCCGGCGTGCGCCCCTACAACGATCTGTTCAATGACGATCTCGGCCACGGTGGGTGGGACAACATCAACGCGGCCCACTACGTCTTTATCCGCGACGCGCTCGATCGGCGACGGGGGCGGAAGGAGACGATCGTGATCATGTTCGGGGCGTGGCACAAGTACTGGATTCTGGACCGTTTAAAGGAACGGGCTCGGATGGAGGGCGACATCGAGCTCGTGGACCCCAAGCCGTACTTCGAGTCGGCGTTTCGTTAGGGTTCCGCCTCGGAGGAGGCGGGTCGGGGCGGCTCCGCCGTTCTATGATGACACAGATTCCTCGTCGCCAGCCGGCGGCGAAGATTCGCCGGAGGCCAATATGCCCAGAGAAACCGTCTACAACGCCAAGATCGAGCGGATCCAGATCCTCGACGAGGACGGGAACTTCGACGCCAAGCTCGGCAAGGGGCTGCTCACCAATGAGCAGGTCGTCAACGCCTACGAGCAGATGACAATCTGCCGCCATCTGGACGAGATCGCGTTCAAGCTGCAACGCTCGGGGCGGATGGGCACGTACCCGCAGAACAAGGGCCAGGAGGCGAACCCGATGGGGTCGGCGATGGCCATGGTGAAGGGGAAGGACTGGGTCATTCCGTGCTACCGCGAAAACATCGCGATGCACCTGCACGGGCTGCCGTACCACTACATCCTCCTGCACTGGATGGGCGACGAGCGGGGCAACCAGATCCCCAAGGGCGTCAACATGGCGCCGCTGAGCGTGCCGATCGGGACGCACATGCTCCACGCGACGGGGATCGCGTGGTCGATGAAGCTCCGCAAGGAGAAGGACCGCGCGGTCATCACCTACTTCGGTGACGGCGCGACGAGCGAGGGCGATTTCCACGGCGCGATGAACTTCGCCTCGACGCTCCAAGTCCCCGTGATCTTCTTCTGCCAGAACAACCAGTGGGCGATCAGCGTGCCGCGGGAAGAGCAGATGAACTCCCCCACCGTTGCGCAGAAGGCCCTGGCGTACGAGATGCCGACCGTGCAGGTCGACGGGAACGACCTCTTCGCGGTCTACAAGGCCACGAAGGAAGCGCGCGAGCGGGCGATCAAGGGCGGCGGGCCGAGCTTCATCGAGGGCGTGACCTACCGCCTCGGCGACCACACGACCGCGGACGACGCACGACGGTACCGCGACCAGGCCGAGCTCGACGCGTGGCTCGCGAAGGACCCACTGATCCGCACGCGGAAGTACCTTGAGAAGCAGGGCGCGTGGGACGACAAGAAGCAGGCGAAGCTCGACGAGCGGGCGCAGAAGATCGTCACCGAGATCGTCCGCGCGGCCGAGGGCATCGAGGCGCCGAAGACGAACGACTTCTTCGACCACATGTTCGCCGAGCTCCCGGAAGCTCTGCGTCGTCAGCGTGACACGATGCGGACGAGCAGCCTCGGGCAGGACCCGTCGCAGATCGGTCTTCAGGGGCGTTCGGCGCCGGAGACGGTGGAAGCGGGCCGCTGACCAGCGCGACCCCGGGGAACTCACGCGATGTTCATCAAGATCACCGACAAGCGGGGCAGGGAACGGTGGGTGAACCCGCTCTACGTCAAGTCGCTCACGCCAAAGGCGGGCGGGTCGGAGACGGACATCGAGGTGAGCAACTGGGGCATGAAGTTCCGCGTCGGACAGCCGCCCGAGGAGATCGCGATGGAACTGAACGCGGCGCTGCTCAACATCCAGTCGGCCGCGGTGGCCGTTGCGACCGAGGAACAGATTGCCCAGCAGCGCGCCGCGGCCGCGGCCGCTGCTGGGTAACGGGCCGGACCGACACACGAGAAAGACAGAGAAGGACCTCAACGCCATGCATCGAATCGCTCCCCTCGCCCTCGCTTCCGCCGTCGCGCTGACCGGCCTGACCGGTTGTGGCTCGCATCCTCAGTTCAAGGGCACGTTTGACTACGGCAACCTGATGCACGACAACGCGGGCCTCGCGGCGCGCGCCCGCATTCTGCCGCTCGTGAAGGACCGGGCGCGGGTCGCGGGCCTCCAGCTCGTGACCGAAGCGGAGGACCTGCTCGTGTTCCGCACGCAGGCGCCCGACTGGATGGGGACCGACGCGGACGGCGCATCGGTCG
>PAKY01000014.1 GCA_002706885.1 Phycisphaerae bacterium | reverse complement strand
CCACTCTTCGCCTGGATCATTTCCAGCGTCAGGTATTGCTCAAGATCGAACCAGAGAAAACAAGCTGCCGCGACCACGAAAGACAGCACGATCAGCCAGCGAGTGAGCTTCATGGATGGCAGTGCTCCGCGGCACGGCTAATACGTACGTTATTGGCAAGTGGACAGTTGAGCCGAAACCGAGGCATCAATCGCCTGGCCTGGCAGTCGCAAGCAGAACAGCAAATCATTAGGAAAAACTCTTGTCTGGGCACTACTTGGAGCTGACCAAACAGAGGATGTTCCAAGGGAGCCGACGATCAGCTACAGAGACAGCCCGCGAAAGGCGTTCAAGGTCTGAGTGGCCAAGGCTGTGGTAACAAAAGCCATACGGAAGATGGCTATCGCAATAGAAGTCAGCGTCCTTTGGGCAACAGCAGGCGTGCCACTTGGCTATGTCGGTGCGGATTGTCGTAATGGAACAGCACGGTTGAACGCAGCGCTTGCGGATCACATGGCTCGTTGGCATGCAAGCTGCGGTAACCCCAGAAAAAGTACAGGCTGCCCGGAGCAAGAACGACCTTTACTGGGTGGAGAAAACCAAGCCTGACAGCCACCGCTACCAACCGCTGACTGATGCGGTTCTGAATCACAGCTTTTTCGATCACATTGAACAATGCGCTAAAACGCAGTCCGCGCGTATTCGGAAAAAGGACCAAGCGTCCCTGCTCCGTACTGCATTCAGGCATCGAAACCGGCAGCAGCACCGTCAAGGTAGTAGCGTCATAGTGAAACCGGTTCGATTCCCTAGCACTGTCGCAACCCTTCAGGCAACGCATGACGGTGTGAACTTTCTCGGTAGGTAACGGTGTGCGTCCGGTTCCAGCGGTGAAAACACCCAGCAACAGCCGTTGGAATTCTTCCGAAACCACTAACCGTTCGAACAGCGTCCCCGTTATGTTGGGCGTGCCCCTGACAGCAAAGCTGGCGTTGCCACGAAAGCGGGCTTCGCATGCGATGTCCTCTCGTGCAGCCTCGAGCTGCTCCGGCGTCAGATAGTCGCTGATGGACGCAAAACCCGTTCGATTCAGCTCACCTGCGACATGTGAGACCGTATCTGCATCAATATTCATGAACGTCCGCATAGGGCAGCTCCACGTTACAGGAACAATCGAGGGGAAGTTATGGAGGAGGCAACCCGCCATCGGCCAGATTCCCACTAGCCCACTAGTCCACTAGCCCACTCTCGCTGAGCAAAGCGCCCTCCTTTTTCAGGCGCATTTCGCTATCGAGTGAAACGACTTTTTATTTTTCCACCGCCAGCCCAGCACTGGCGGACGCTCTCCCCTGAGCAATCAGAGGGCTGCCGTGCAAGGGACCGACTCGGCTGGCCGCGCTAACTTGCACATCCGAATACGCGCTGACGGTCACGCCACTCCCTGGGATCGCTTCGCCGACCACTGGCGCAGCATGGCCGGCCATAAAGCGCGCCAGTATCCGCTCCTTATCCAGAAATTCCTGGGCATAGGCGACCGCAATGCGATTGGGCGACGCCATGGCGATACATCTTTTGATGCCCTCGACGAGCGCTAGCGCGCACTCCGGCTCAACAAGCGCACCAATCCCCGGATATTCGCTGCAGAGCACTCCGAGGCTTGTCGTCGGGTCCGCCGTGATCACCGCGTTTCCGCCGACGGCGAGAATATTTGTGAGTTTCGAAGGCAACACGGCGTCGGCTGCACCACGACGCTGTATTACGAGATGGCAGTCGGCGGAAGCAAGAAGGGACGGCAAATCATCGTAAGACTGCAACGGTGCAAAGAGCACATTGCACAACCCTTTAAGCCGAACGCTCTCCACCAGCCGGCTCTTCCCCGCGCCTTCGCCTATTATGAGAAACACCAAATCATCACGTGTCTCCAAGAGCTCAGCTGCCCTAATTACTATCTCCAGACCCTGCTTCTCGCCGATATTTCCCGAATACATCACGACCTTTTTCTCAGCGGGCGCTCCCAGCCGCTTTAGCAGTTCAGGCGACTTCGTTACGCCTTGGAATCGTGATATTTCGGACCAATTGGGAAACAAACTAAGTTTTTCATCATTCACACCTTTATTTCGAGCGCGCGCCATCATCCCGCCCGATATGGTGGATATCTCATCGAACGCCTTCAACGTCCAGGCCTCTGCCGCATTAGCGAATTGTATGACCCTTTTGCATTTGCAGAGCCCCAAGCCGAACATGGCGTCAACCTCAAAGTCCTGTATGTGCAGCAGGCTATTTGCGCCAGTTAGTTTTGCGTAAAGGATTGCCTGGCTTGCGCAGAACAGCGTGGGCACCACCAGAATGACTTTGTCAGGTCGCCAGCCAATATTGGCAAAAAGCGCTAACGCAGATGAAAACGAGAAACTGGCCAGGTGCAACAAGCGCTTCAAGGCAGTAGGTTTTGCAGGAACATAAAGCGGACAGCGTATGACGGTGACTCCGTTCTCACGTGTCCTGGCATAGCGCCAACTGCAATGATCGGGAAAAACTTTCCAGTCTGGATAATAGGGGTGGGCCGTCACAACTCGCACTTCGTGCCCCTGCTCGGCGAGCCACGTAGCCATCTCTCCGTTATATTTCCCTATACCAGTCAATTCGGGGCTGTAGTTTATTCCGTAAATAAGATACTTCATCGTCGCCTCCCACATTGCACCTGCACACAGCACTTACAAACGCTATCCAGACCGTGCATGAAATTCGAAATAAAGCCGCCCAAAGAGGCGCCGCATAACCAAATTCAAGGCGAGACACCTCCTTCCGACTAACTCGCGGAATAACCAAACTTACGGATATCAACTATCCACAGTGTGTTCTAGAAATTGTATACAGGCACAGTTAAGCCTGCGCCAGGACCAACGTCCACGCAAAAGCGAGTTGCCTTTTTATGTTCAACAGCTACGAAGTTTCATTAACACCAGAAACACGGAGCAGTCCAGCGCCACGGCCAACAGTCAGGCATACTCCAAAACAGGATCTGAAGGCCAAGTTACCCCGCACACAGAAACTTTAGATGGTAACTCTGCGCTGGCTAAATCTCGCAAAAGTTATTACTGACGGCGCGGCAAACAGCGGCAACTGGATAACATACGCAAGCCGCTGTTTCGAATACATCTGAACTGGACTCTACTGTTTGAATCAACCCGCCAAGGCTTCTGCTGGCGTCGGATTCTCTTGCGTGAAACAGCTTCGGTAGAGTGCCAGGTACTGGGCCGCAACCCAGTCGTTGGAAAATTGCTTTACCGCTTTGGTACGAGCCTGGCTTCGCAAATCATTGCTGTTTTCGGCGTCCAACACCCAGGCGATGCCTTCAGCCAGGCTGGCTTCATCGAATGCGCTCGCCAGGTATCCATTCTGCTTGTGGTCGACGATATCCAGGAGCCCGGTTGCGCCAAACGCAACGACCGGAGTGCCGCAAGCCATGGCCTCGGTCGCAGTCTGTCCAAACGCTTCCTGCAACGAGGGCACGATCATTACGTCAGCAGCGCTATAGACGTCGCGCAACTGTTCATCACAACTGATGTGGCCAAAGTAGTGGGTCTTGTAAAAGGTCTCTTGGGAATGCTCGGAACCCGAGCCACCGAAGACCGCCAATTCGATATTTGTATGCCCCTGCTCTTTCAACAAGCACAAGGCTGGTAGCAGTTTATGGAACCCCTTGCGGTCGTCGCCAACGGCCGCAACAGCGCCAAAGGCGACCAGACGGGTCGTTGTGGAGATACCCAGTCTTGCCCGCGCCAACGACCTATCCTCAGGGCGGAAGACATTCACGTCGATGGGGTTCGGGAGCTGTTTGATTGTCAGCCGATTCATGGCCGTTGATCGACGAGCACTTTTGACCATCCAGCTGCTTAGCCCTACGATCGTCAGGTTTTTGACCTGAGCATATGCATGCGCTTTCTGTGCGGCGCCGACCGCGCTGAGATCGGCTGAGTCATCGGATTTGAGCAACGGACAACGTCCGCAGCCAGAAGCAAAACCGTTGCACTCAGCATCGTAGTGACAGCCTCCGGTAAAACCCCACATGTCATGCAGTGTCCAAACGATCGGCTTGTTGATGAGTTTGAGGTCATCTACAGACAGGCCGCCGCCGTTCACCCAATGCAAATGAAGCACGTCAGCATCTGATTCATTGATCGACTTGATCAGTTTTTCATTCGGCAGCGCACCCGATGAAAACATGCTTCGTTGTCGAGCAATGATCAAAGCAGGCACCCGATCATATGCAACACGTGCCAGATAGTGCACTTTCTGCCAAGTGTTCATTTGCTGCGGATAGATACTTTTATATTCCACCTGCACGCCGGCTTGAGCCAAGGCTTCAGTGAGCCTTGATGCTGCCCTAGCGGCCCCCCCTTTTGAGCGATATGAGCTGACCAGCAGTACTTTCATGAATGGTCCTTAGTTGGATGCACGCAGCGTCAACAAATAAATCGGCTTGATGAGTCCACCAATCTTGACTCGTTAGCAATGCCGCAGAAATAACCAAGCAACATGCTAGAAAATAGAAATGATGATGCAGGCGCGGAGAATAGAAAAAGCAAGACCACAAATAAGTTCGCCAGCAATTCAACCGTATTCCTGTCCATCGCCGCTTGCTTGAACAGCGCAAAGCAACGCCCCGCACAGGTAACAAAAATAAAGGCGAAGCACAGCGTTCCCAACAGTCCGAACCGAGCGAGCAATGCATAGTTTAAGAAATGGATATTATGGGTGTGCTGCCCACCCAGCAATTGGCTATCGAT
This sequence comes from Phycisphaerae bacterium, assembly GCA_002706885.1. Lineage (GTDB taxonomy): Bacteria > Planctomycetota > Phycisphaerae > Phycisphaerales > UBA1924. The sequence goes on along the minus strand of PAKY01000014.1, from coordinate 8,569 downwards.
AACGGACGAGTCGATGCTCTGTGTCATGTCCAGCGTGTATCCATACCCCAGTCCGAACAGTAAAGAAAACGGCAATAATGTCCTTCCCACATCGTGATTAACCAGATCACCCTCGTAGAATCGTTGCTGGAGTGGAATAGGCAGCTCCGCACCCTGACTTGATGAGAGCAGCGAAAGACTTTCATCAATCCGCCTTTCGAAGCTACTCCCTTTGATAGCGCCCGATACGCCCACGACTGCACCTACCACAGTTATAAATACAGCTATCAAGGCGATTGTTTTTATCTTTTTAAGCAAAGGCGCACTGAGCAAATAAATCGCCAACCCTCCGATTACGGCAAAGACTAACGCCCTGTTTACGCCGGCGACCTGGGGAATGACAGCGAGCAACAAGAAAAAAGTGTGGGAATGTTTTTTATGAGCCATTGAGATGATCAGTGCACATCCCCATAGAATCAGCAGCTCCGGTGGCGTTCCAACCTGAAGATTAAAAGCCCAGCAGAAAGAAGTGACGCCGATCAGAATGATTACCACACGAATAAATTTGTTGTAGGAGAGTGCGACCGTTCCAACCCTGTAGCACCAGGCGCCCAATAAGAAGGTCAATAAGAACATCAACAGATAAATAAGATCAGTAATCAGATAGAGCTTGCTGTTTTCCCTGAGTAATCCCACCACCAAATAAACCAGCCCGAGCATTTGAAGCGCCAGAACCGCCCGCCATAGATTTCCACTGGCTAATCTGGGTTTCAGCCGCGTCTGGAGCAGGAACACGCCAACAAAAACAATGGCGGCTGCCACGACCGCGAGCCGTACGAAGGGCATCGCTCTGAAGCCGACGATGCCCAGGCCGTACGTCAACATGGCCGATGTCAAAATCGCGGTCGTCAGGCAGAACGCCGGGAACACGATGATGCTGTTAGGTGTGAGACGGTGAACAGACATCGCTACTCCTTGCTGGACGAACTCGACATCAATCGGCAGTCGCGACAGGCGCGCCTGTTGGCTCGCCCGTTGGCGCTTTGGTCATGAAGTTGGGCTCGGTCTGATCCAGCATCAGGAATTCGACTAGCTCAAGCGCCACTTTGCCGGTTTCGAAGTGGCCCTTGAAGCGGGTTCGGGCGCTAGCGCTAGCCGCTTCAAGCGCGGCAGGACGGCACAGCCATTGCTCAACGATCCGGGCTGCGGCTGCGGCGTCATCTAGCGGAATAAAGCGCCCTTCGATGCCGTCATTGAATACTTCCGGAACGCCGCCGACGCGACTCGCGAAGACCGGCAAGCCTTGCGACATCGCTTCGATCAACACGATGCCAAAGCTCTCCATGTGCGAGACGTGCAAGCAGGCTCGATGGCTCGCCATCAAATGAGCCACGTCATTCACATGGCCTGTGAAGACCACATCGCTCTCTACGCCCAGTGCCTGTGCCTCCTTGACCAGAGCCGCGCGATCCGGACCGCCACCGACAAGCGTCAGCCGCAGCGGATGACCATGTTGGCGTGCGGCTGCAGCTATCTCGAGGGCATAGCGTTGATTCTTTCTGCGCTCGAGGGTCCCAACGCAGATGAGGTCGCCGATTTTGCTCTGACTGATCCCGTCAGTCCGAGATTCGGAAATGAAGTTGGGTATTACCTTCGCGTCTACGACGCTTGTCTTGGGAATCCTTAGATAGATGTTTTGCTGCATGAAGGCCGATACGAAAACCAGCTGGTCAACGAGCGGAATCACACGCGCTTCAAAAGCCTGGATGCCCCTGAACAGCCTTCCATCGTGCGCGATGATGCCCTTCCCCGCCCATTCTTCTGCCTCCGAAATATTGAAATGGGCAATCATTACTACTCGTTGAGTCGGCGATACACGCGCCGTGAGCGCCGCCTGTGCTGACATCGGGCACTGGGCATAGATCACGCATGCCCGGCCATCGGCGAGCGTTGTCTTCAGGTTCAGGTACAGAAACAACTGGTGCCAGTAGCGGTACCACCACAGACCGAAGGTGCCGCTGAGCGGCGCAACCAAGCGACGTACCGCAAATACGGGATAGACCAGCCACTTGTATCGGTCGTAAGGCGTCACCAATGTCGGCGTCGTCCGGCCGGTTTTTTCCAGCCAGTCCGACCAGGTACGAAAGTGAGTGTGCACACCGGTCTCGCCGGTTCTACGCAGCACCGTCGCAATGATGATCGGTCTGGTCATCGCGCAACCCGCCTAGTCATTGATGAGTTTTCGATAGCTTTTGATCGTCAACGCACGCGCCGTCGCCAGAATCTGCATTAACAAACTGGCCGGCAGAGTAAGTGCTGGACCGGTGATAAAGACCACCGGAAAGTACTTCACGCGCTCCCACAGCGAGGCGTCGCGAAGCGAACGGACCAGCGTGGTGTGGACAAAGGCTGTAGATTGCTTGTCGTTATTCTTCAGCACCACCCGCAGATGGTTCATTGCAAAACCGCGCAAATGTTTTGGCGTATCGATGTAAGCGTTGAGGAAGTAGCTGCTTGCAGGAATGTTCAGCACGTTGCTCATGCGCCCACCATTGACTGATGAATCGATGATCGCGCCGTACTTTTCATCGAAACCCAGGCACTCGCCCGCCTTGGCAGCACGCAGGGCGAATCCCCAGTCCTGATGCTTGGCTTGCTGAGAGTCGAAGGTCGTACCTTTGTATCGGGATCGACACAAACTGATCGTCGAGCTTCGGACATCACCGTTCTGACAGAACAGATAATCGTGCATGTCGCCCAGGTAGCGGGGAAGCTCGACCTTGAACGTCCGGTAGGTATTTCTCGCCAGATAGCGGCCGAACAGGATGCCGTAACCGTCGCGCTGGTGAAGCAGCAAACGCCGCTGTATATGCTCCGGCGCGAACACATCATCGCTGTCGAGCAGAAAGATGAATTCACCCTTCGATGCCGCTATTCCCAGGTTCCTGGAATCTGCCGCATTGCCCTTCGCGGATTTCTCGATGATCGTCAGACAAGGCGTGTCTGCGGTCACAGCGCGCAACGCCGGCATATCGGGTGACCGGTCGTCCACCAGAATGATTTCATAGCTCAGCCCGGAAACCGCCTGTAGTACGGACGCCACGGCATCCATGATGAAGGTCGAACTGTTGTAGGTCGGTATGACTATCGAGACTGTTGGCATCAGGCGTCTCCTGGCTCGATCACATGACTGGACGGGACGCTTTGCGGTTGCAGCGCGTTGGATCGTTTGGTCCGAGAAACCCGTTCACCGAGCAACTCACGTACCACCCGGTTGACGCCCGGTAGGCCAAGGGTCAATACGGACCAGCTCTGCAATTTCAGGCATTCGAACGTTTTGGCGCTAAGGGCGTTTCCGATCCAAGAGGCAAATATCTGGCTGATCAGCGTCGCGGTTGCAGCGCCCCACAGACCGAAGCGAGGGATGAGCATCAGATTCAGGCCGATGTTCATCAACAGCCCGAGCCCGAGCCGCAACGGCCGCAGATGGCCAAGATCCACCGCGACTAGATAGTTTGTACAGGCGAACCCGACAACAGAAAAGACCGCCGCCAGCATGGAGATGCCTAATATCTCAAGCGCCTGCATGTACTCAGCGCCGAACAGCAAGGGGATGGCCAGGTGTGCCGCCGCCCAGACGGTGAGCCCCGTGGCTACCGACGAAAACACCACGATATCGAAATAGGTTCGGACCTTTTCTGCGTCTGGCTTGGTGCATATGTAGGGGAAGAACGCAGTTCCGACCAGCATGGGAATCACCGCGTACGCTTCGACGACGCGAATCGTGACGCTATAGACACCGGCCTGCGCGACGCCGAGCAGCGATGCGATCATCAGTTGATCCACGCGGGTATAGACGACGATCATCAACGAACACAGCAGCATCGGTGCAGCAGGTCGCCAGAGTTCTCGCACGATCGAAACGTTGAACGCTGACAATCTTACGCGTACGGCCCCCTTGGTTGGATACAGGGAATACAGCAACAGATTCATCGCAATATCGAAGGCGGCACTGAGGCAAAACAGGATCAGCCCAGCTTCGTTCCACAGCAGCACTATCTTGACCAACGAAGAGATGCACAAACTGGAGAGGCCAATCACCGCAATATGCGAAGACTGGGATTTGGCCTGATATAGCGCCTGATAACTGTTGAAGTTGTAGAACAGCACCGACCCGATCGTGATGGCATAGGCCAACTTGTGCTCAGGTGAAAACGCTGGGGCCAGATAGATCGCGATCAAGCAAGGAATCGCGATCAGGGCGCTCGCAGCGAGCCTGCATATAACGGTCGTACTGAGCAGCTGGCTGTCAGGGTATTTCTGTTGCGTGAATTCCTTGATGAGTATTTGATCCAGACCCAAGTTGCCCATTGCCCAGATAATGGTTGCCACACTAAGCCCCAGGCTGAGTACGCCGAAATCCTGCGGACCAAGCTGGTTAGCGACCAGGCCAATCAAAACAAAGGCAACGGCCAGTTTGGTTATCTTTTCCAACAACAGCCAAACGGAGTTCTTGATGTATCTTTTCACAGGTGGGTTCCATCCAGGGGGCAATGCGTTTATTAGCGTGACGACCATTCCATTCGTGGCGGGTTTCAGCTGGGCGAGCCTGACCCGTACTGGTAGTAGTCGTAATAACTGCTATATCGATAGCCATGCCTTTCCGCTTTTTTGATATCCACTTGATTCAGGATCACCCAGTCCACCGGAGTAGCGTTCTGCCGCAGCTGGGCAACGCCGCGCTCCACTTCGGTGCTGGACGTCACCTCGCTTCGCACGATGAACAACAGCGCTTCCGCATGTGCCGCCAAGACCATCGCATCGCTAACACCCTGAGTGGGTGGCGAGTCGACAACGATGCGGTCGTATCGGGTCTTCAGTGCTTCGATCAAAGCTGAAAACCGGCTCGACGAAAGCAGGCTCAGAGGATCTCGCACGGCGGTGCCGGCGCAGATCATGTCGACGCCGCTGACCTGTGTGATGCAGCTTTCCAGGCTGGCCCGGTTCTCGATGATGTCGGTCAGACCCATGCTGCCCTTGGGCCGTCCGAAGTTTTTGGCCAGCGTCGGCTTGCGTAGGTCTGCGTCGATCAGGATGACCTTGCCCAACTGAGCGAGGGCATGGGCGAGGTTGGCCGATAGCGTGCTCTTCCCCTCGCCGGGCAATGCCGACGTCGTCACGATGACCTGGCTGTAATGGTCGGTATTGGCCATTTCGAGCTTGGTCCGGATGGTGCGAATCGTCTCCGTGAAAAGAGGGTTGTTGCCTTCCGAATACATTCTTGCCAGCTGTGCGCCCTGTGCCTGTTGCACCAACGGCACGATGCCCAGCACAGGAATGTTCAGCTTGTTCTCGATGTCCTCGGTGGTCGTGAATGTGTCATTCAACACATCCTTGACCACACCCGTACCGGCTACGAAGAACAACGCGATCAAGCCAGCCACTGCAACGATCAATGGCCTGTTTGGCTTGACCGGTTCCTCTGGCACCATCGCCCGATCGACGACATGCACATTGACGCTGTTCTGATCGGCGGTGGCCGCAGTCTCCTTCAAGCGGACCAGAAACGTGTCGTAGAGCGCCCGGTTCGCCTCGACCTCTAGCGCCAACTCGCGGACTTTGAATTCTTTGCTGGACAGATTCTGGATCTGATACTTGTTCGAGTCGAACAGCGCTTGCTGGGATTGCTCATTGGCGACAGCCAATTGATAGTTCCGCTGAATACCCGAGACCACCTGGCTGACCTGCGTCTTAAGGCTGGCCGTGGCGGCATCGAGATCGGCCTTTGCAGCGATGAGTTCCGGATGGCCAGGCCCATAGCGCTGCGACACCTCATCGACGCGCGCAGCCGCTTGCGCCTTGGTCGCCTTAAACTGTTGGATGACCGGGTCCGACAGTACTGCCGGCACGCTGGCCAGCTCGTCGAGGCGGGAGGCTTTCATTGCTTCCACTTGGCGGAACTGGCTTTCCGATTCTGCCCGCTGGCGCCGAGCATTGATCAAACGATCACTGGTCAGCGTCAGCTCGGTGGCGGCGATCGTCGAGATACCCTGTAGATCAACCAGCCCCTCGGATTCGCGATAGGCCTGGAGCCGGTTTTCCGACTCCTGGAGTTTCTGCCGCAGTTCTTCTAGGCGGCTGTCCATCCAGGCCGTGGCCGTCGCAGACGTGGCAACCCCCGCCTCGAACTTGCTCGCTATGTAGCCTTCGACCAGAGCATTGGCTGCTTTCATGGCGACATACGAATCAGCCAGGAGCACCTCGACCGCGACCACCTGGCTTTTGCCCCGCGGGTTCACACTGATTGCCGCCATTAGTTTTTCGGTGGCCCTGTCGAACGCCTTGGAAGATGTGCCTTCACCTTGGGCAGCTTGGTCTGGCTGTTTCGTACGAACGAACGCGCCGAGTCGAGCGAACCAGGTTCCCACTCCTTGCCCTACTGACAGAGGCTGCGCAGCAAATTCCGGGTGATTGACCAGGTCAAGCTGGCGCACCACCCGCTCGGCCAACCCGCGAGACTTGAGCAGCTCAATTTCGGTCTGCAGAAAGTCGTTGTTGAGCGTTTCATTCTGATTGGCCTGTTCAATGGCCAATAGCTTCGCCCGCTCGCTCTCGACCAGAAGCGTGGCGCCGGCGCGATACAGCGGCGTCATCCAGGATGTTGCCCATGCAGCGGCCAGCGCTGCGAACAGCATGACGCCCAGAATCAGCCACTTGCGCAACCAGACACTCATCCAGAGTTTGCGCAGGTCGAGTTCAGCCTCGGCAGGGCCATGCGGCACCGCCGTCAGGTGATGCTCAATCGAAGGGGGTTTGCTGGTCATATCAAGCTCGCAAGGTGAGGAACCGCACTAGAAGAATCCTTCTTCGATGGTCACGGTGTCGCCCGGATATACAGGCGTATCCATCGACGCTTTGGTCGGGCCCTGACCCGGGTCTAGATTGCGGATGATGGTGATTCGCTTTGCTGATGCCCTTTCGGTCAATCCCCCGGCGAGCGCGGCGGCACGGCGCAAGGTCAAGCCCGGCTGATAGGGATAACCGCCGGGCAATTTCACCTCACCGATGATGTAGAAGTTTCGGTATTCAAGTACATTTACCGAAACGCGCGGACTTACCAGATATTTTCCCTTCAGCGCTTTCAGCAGTAACTCCTCGACTTGTGCAACAGTCTTACCGTTCGCCATTACTTCGCCAATAAACGGATAGGAGAACGACCCAGCGTCGGTTAGCCGAAGTTCTTCAAATGTCAGGTCCGGTTCGCCAAGCACCCTGATATTGATGACGTCACCAGCGGACATCCGATATTGAGAAATTACGTCGGCTCGAGTCCCATCGCTGATTAACATCAACAACAACGTAAGCAACCCGTAAACTATGCGTATCGACATCACTGTTCTCCTCGCTCCTTTTTTCACCTACCAACTGAACGATTAACTAACCCCTTGAATTCTGTATTGTCGTTCATTGATCAAGTGAAGCCGCTTTGCGTTCAGCCACGCTCCCGCCAGGAACCTAATGCCCTTGTTGAGTTAACGCCTTGTACGAATTCGGTGAGTGTGAATAAGTTAGAGTACTGCTTCGAACGTTAGGCAGGATGTACTGGCCTGACCGATGTATTCGAAACGGTCAGGCGACACTCCTGATTGAGTAGTCTCAACAGCAGAACGGCGCGCTCTGCGCCGTCTGAGGCCAGGAAAATCGCGTCGATACCGGTGTTCTGCCCGATTCTTACCTGAACCTTGCTCCCTGGCTCAGGCGTTCGGGCTCTGTCGCAACGTTCCTTTATCTGCTCGATAAGCTCGTTGCTGACCGGGTACGGCCGATTGTCAAAACCAACGACCCGAAGTACACCACGGGTGCAGCGAAGACTATGCCAGTTTGAGTCCGAAGAAAGCCGGACAAACATGTAACCAGGAAATAATGCCTGCTCTGATTTGTTCGTCGAAGCTCTACCGATAGTTGTAACTGCACCGGTGTGCAGAGTGGGTAGGTAGCAGATATAGCCCTGCTCTAACAGGTTTGCCAGCGCCCTAGGCTCTTGTCTGGATTTGCAATGGATCAAGAACCAAGCAGTACAAGGCGAAATCGAATCCTTCGTCATATAAACCAAATCCAACAGTTCGAGAGGTATCTGTTTTTAATGCGCGCTTAACAGCGCTTTCCAGCACCGCACTACCGTTTGCCGTGTAAAAACTATGGAAGCCTTTGTTTGCGGGTGCAAGACCGAATCGCTTGTATAAAGCGACCAGGCGCAGCGGCGCTAACAATTAGATCGCTATTCCACTCGTCGGATACTGAATCATAATCAGGGGATAATTAATCCGCCCCTGTTTAGAGAAAACCAAACAACAATGCTGTGATACATGGCTAAACTCGAGCTCTTTAACCATACAAAAAGTGCGCCTAAAAGCGTGCTAGAGCCCTTCTCCGGTGCATTACGATCCCGGCTGCGCTTGTTCATAACCGAAATAAAATGTAACGCCGGCTATTAATCAGGGGCATGGCGAAAAATGGAAATGGCATTAGCTCCGTTTCGTAACATTTTTAAGCGCTGGTGCCGACGAACGGTTCTTTTTTTTGTAGGAAT
>PAKY01000013.1 GCA_002706885.1 Phycisphaerae bacterium | reverse complement strand
GGGTAATACACCCGATACCAGTCCCGCTGCGCCGCCTCGACGCGCAGCAGATCGCCCGCGTCGAGTTCGCGGATCGTGTAGACGGTGTCGAGATCGCCCGCGCGGAGTCGCGCGTTGTCTCGGGTCACCGTGACCCACCGCGGCGTCGGCTCATCAGTCGCCTGCGCGGAAGCCAAGCCCGGGAAGACGATTGCGATCGCAGCCACGAGGGCGTGCGACCGGCGGAAGAGCGTGTGATGGATGGTCTGCATGTCGTGCCTCCTGCGCCGACTGCCCCGCGGCCAGCCGTGGGCGGGATCGCGATCATTTCTCAAGAACGCTGAAGTAGCATACCCGGGCCCGTGGCCGCTTGTGGGCCGACGCCCACGGTCCTAATGTCCGGGGCCATGCCGACACCCGCTCCGCGCCGCGGGCGGTCCATGCCAACGACGCTGCTGCGTGTCGCTGCGGGATCGCTTCTGACCCTTCCCTTTGTCGTTTCGGGCTGCTCTAGCCCGCTCGCCGAGTCATCGGTGGAGGAACTGCGGCGCACAGTGCTTGACGCTGCGCAGCGTGAGCTCGCCGACGCGTCGACCGCCGCGGAAGAACGCACGATGACGAGGCAGGAGGGCGCGTCGGAGCTCGAGATCAAGCCCGAGCACCTCGACGAGATCGAGCGCTCGTACAACCCGTCTCGGTACTTCCTCGCCGAGGAGTCGGACGGCGCCACGGCTCGGCAGCGTGTGATCGACCAGGTGCGTGATCTGCTCGGCGAGGACCTGCTCGGACGTACGCCGAGGGTCCTTGCGATCGGGCTGCGGTCGTCGGTCGATCTCGCTGTCCGGAACAACCTGCCGCTCCAGGAGGCTCGCTTCGAACCGGCGATCTCGGAGACGCAGGTCGTTGCCGCCGAGGCGGTGTTCGACTGGGCGTTCTTCAACGACATCGCGTGGCGTGACACCGACATCCCGCAGCCCGGACCGGGCTTTCTGGGTCTTCCGGCAGTCGTCAGCGCGGACCAGACCATCACGAACGTCACCGGTCTGCGTCGGAATCTCACGACGGGCGGCACGCTCGAGGTTTCCCAGGAGCTGATCTACGCGGACCAGCGGGCGACGGCGTTCGGCGTTCTCGGCAATCCGAACCCCGCGTCACAGGTCAACTATTCGGTAGAGTTCAACCAGCCGCTTCTCCGCAATTTTGGCTCGGACGTCGCCCTCGCCGATGTCCGCCTCGCTCGCAACGCCGAACGCAACTCGATCGCGACCCTGAAGGGAACGCTGATCGACACCGTGACCGAGGTCGAGCAGGCGTATTGGCAGCTCGTTCTGGCGCACCGACGTCTCGTCATTGCGTCGAAGCTCCTCGATCGCGGCACGGTCGTGCACGAGGACATTTCGGCGCGGCGGGTGTTCGACGCGGTCCAGGCACAGATCGCCGACGCGCAGTCCACGGTCGAGACGCGAAGGGGGGACATCCTCCGCGCTCAGCGGGACCTGCGTCGGGCGAGCGACAGGCTGAAGTCGCTCATCAACGACCCCGCGGTCCCCGTCGGTTCGGAGCGGCTGCTGATCCCGATCGATGCCCCGCTCGATGAGCCGATCACATACAGCCTTCTGGACAGCGTGCAGACGGCCGTTCAGTCTCGGCCCGAAGTCGACACGGCGATCCTTTCGCTCGACGACGCCTCGATCCGAGAGACGGTGGCTCGAAACGGGCGACTCCCCACGCTCGATCTTCGGGCCAGCGCCACCATGCGCGGTTTCGGCGAGGACTTCGGGGACGGATTCGACACCGCAGCCGATGGCGAGTTCCTCGACGATTTTCTCCTCGGCCTGCTCTTCGAGCAACCGCTTGGCAACCGCGCGGGCGAGGCGGCGTTCCGAAGAAGGCGTCTCGAGCGGCTGCAGGGCGTCGTTCGCTACCAGCGTGTCGTGCAGGACGTCGTGCTTGATGTCAAGAACGCGTTGGACGACGTGGTCACCAACTACAAGCTCATTGCCCAGGCCCGCACCGCGCGTATCGCCGCGGCCGAGGCCCTCCGCACGCTGCTGGTTGAGAAGGAACTGACCGACGCCGGCTACTCGGTCGAACGTCTCGACCTCGAGTTCACGCAGCAGGACGCCCTCGCGCAGGCGGAGCGGGCCGAGGTGCAGGCGTTGATCGACTACAACACGTCGATCGCCGAGCTTTACCGCGCGATGGGAACGACGCTCGAGCGGAATCGGATCAATTTCGTCGTTCCGGACGCGAACCAGCTCGCGCCTGGCGAGTCGGCGCTCGACTACAACATCGGCGGCGACGATGCCCTCGAGGATCCGGCGCCGTGAGCAACGCCGGCGATTCGATCGCCGTCGCCCTCGAACGCCTGGCCGCCGGCCGGCCGGTGGCGATCCCGACCGAAACGGTGTACGGCCTCGCCGCCGATGCTCTCGACGATGTCGCGGTTCAGGGCGTCTTCACGCTCAAACGGCGGCCACCAACGAATCCCCTCATCGTCCACGTGAGTGACGTCTCGATGGCTCAGGAGGTCATCCGGGGCTGGGACGGGCGTGGCGAGCGGCTCGCGGAAGCGTTCTGGCCCGGTCCGCTGACCATGATCTATCCGAAGGCGCCGACTGTGCCGGGCATCGTCACCGCCGGCGGATCGACCGTTGCGGTCCGTGTGCCACGCCACCCGCTCGCGTTGGAGCTCATTCGCCAGCACGGCGAACCGCTCGTGGCGCCGAGCGCGAACCCGTCCGGGTACGTCTCCCCCACCTCCGCGGGCCATGTGCGGGAGCACTTCACCGAGGAAGAGGTCTACGTCCTGGACGGCGGCCCGTGCCTCGAAGGGCTCGAAAGCACGGTTATCGACATGACACGCGAGGTCCCGACGATTCTGCGACCGGGCGTGATCGGCGCCGCGGCGATCGCGGAAGTCCTTCGCTCGGAGGTCCGGTCGGGTGTCTCGACGGCGTTCGGCACGACCCGGTCGCCGGGCGTCGAGGGTCCGCACTACCAACCGGTCGCACCGGTGGTCCTCGCATCGACCATCGCGGCGGTCACCGAGCTTCTCGAACGCGTCACGGGGTTCGCCGTGGTCCTGCCGCCGCCGACGGCATCTATCGCGATCGAGCCGCCTCACATGATTCTGGCGATGCCGCACAACGCAAGGGAGTACGCCCGCGAGCTGTATGCTTCCCTCCGTCAGGCCGACGCCATGCGGCCATCGGCGATCATCGTCGGCCTGCCCGACGCCTCGAGCTCGGAGGGGGACGAGGCGGCGATCTGGCTCGCGGTGCACGAACGGCTGCGGCGGGCGGCGGCCCGCGGCACGTGATGTTCTCCGCGCCGGACGGAACAACCCGCGTCTTCACGCGCCGGCGATGGACCGCCACGCTCGATCTGATCTTCTCCCCGCTCCGCGCCTTCGCGATGTTCTGCGTGATGCTGCCGCTGACATTCCCGCTGATCCTGCTTGGCGGACTCTGGCTCTCCACCGTGATACGCGACGGCTGGATCGCCGCGGGCGTCGCGATCGGCGCCGTGCTGGTTCCGACCTGGCTCGTCGACACGGCCCTGACGGTGTTCTCGCTCCGCGACCGCGTCGAGATTGATCTGGCGGAAGGGATGATGCGCGCCGACGGTCTTCTCTGGTTTGAGCCCTGGTGGCGTCCACGCCTCGGCGGATTCGAGTGCCCGCTCGCGGCGGTCCTCGCCGCCGAGCTTCGCATGAAGTTCCGACTTCCGGGCATCCAGTCGGTCCGGGTCGTAACGGCGAGGGGCCTGATCAAGCTACCCGGGCATCTGCGGGGCATCCGCGAGTTGCACCGCGCGCTCGCGACGATCGCGGCCCGAAACCCGTCGCCGCCGGAGATCCACACGATCGCGGGCACGCGCCGGACGGTGGTCCTCATCGTCGCGGCGCTCTACGCGGCGACGCTCGCCTGGGTCGTGCTTGTGTTCGTGCCGAGCGTTCTGGGCTGACGCTCGGGAGCCGGATGGCCGATCTATGCTGTGGACGAACGCGCCGATACCCCAGAAACAGGCCCCCGAGGGCCGCGAAGACGACCGAAGACGCAAGGAGATCGATCGTGGCCGAGAAGATCCGCATCGCGATGTGCCCGGGAGACGGGATCGGCACGGAGATCATGGACGCGTGCCTTCGCATCTTCGGGGAGGCCGGGGTCAATGAGCACGTCGAGTTCGAGCCCGTCGAGATGGGCGAACGCGTCTTCGCGACGGGCGACTCTCGCGGCGTGACCGACGAGGCGATGGCCACGGTCGAGCGGCTCGGCCTGCTCTATAAGGGCCCGATGGGCACGCCGATCGGCGGCGGCGGCAAGAGTATCAATGTCACGCTTCGGAAGACCTTCGGCGCGTTCGCGAACCTGCGCCACTTCCAGAGCCTGCCTGGCGTCGACACCGTCTTCAGCCGCGCGGGCGTGCCGGTGGATATCTATGTCGTCCGTGAGAACGTCGAGGACACCTACGGCGGCGTCGAACACCGCAAGTCGAACGACGTCGTCGAGTGCAAGCGGCTCATCTCGGCGCCCGGTTGCGACCAGGTGCACCGATTCGCGTTCATGACCGCTGCGAAGCTCGGCATCGATCTTGTCCACTGCGGCCACAAGGCCAACATCATGAAGATGACCGACGGCCTGTTCCTTGACCGGTTCCGCGCCGCGGCGAACGACCACCCGCAGATCCAGACGGCGGACGTGATCGTCGACGCCCTGTGCATGAACCTCGTGCTCAAGCCGCAGGCGTACCGGATGATCGTGCTGCCGAATCTCCAGGGCGACATCGTCAGCGACCTCGCCGCCGGACTCGTCGGTGGCCTCGGCTTCGCGCCGTCGGCGAACATCGGCGACAAGATCTCGATCTTCGAGGCGGTCCACGGCACGGCTCCGGACATCGCAGGGCGTGGGATCGCGAACCCGACGAGCCTGCTCCTCAGCGGATTGATGCTCCTCCGCCACATCGGACTCGTGCGCACAGCGTCGGTGATCGAGAACGCCCTGCTCGCGACCCTCGAGGACGGCGTCCACACGGGCGACGTCCGTGGCGAGGGCGAGCCGGTCGGCACCTCGGCGTTCGCAGACGGCATCATCGAGCGCCTCGGGCGCAACCCCGCGGGCCAGGAAGCGCGGCCCGTCCCTGACCGCGATGAGCCGTCGTTCACGCCACCCGTCCGGCCGCACGTGAACGAGTTGATGCGGACGTTCGAGACGACCAAGAGCGATGTCTGCGGGTGCGACGTCTACATCGACACGCAGATCACGCCGCTCGAACTCGCCCAGCGGATCGAGCGGATCTGCGAGGGCACCCTCTTCAAGCTGACCATGATCAGCAGCCGCGGCACACAGGTCTGGCCGAGCGGCTCGCCCTACACCGAGGTGGTCGACTACTACCGCGTGCGGTTCGAGCTGCGGAACCCCGAGACCATGCTCGGCCAGGTTGGGCAAATGCCGACCGTGCACCTGCTCAACAAGGTGGCCGAGAAGTTCGAGATCACGGAATTCCAACTGCTCAAGTACTTCGATGGGGTGCGTGGGTTCAGTCTGGCCCAGGGCCAGTAAACCGTCCAACAGCCGCGCCGTGAGTTGCCGCCAGGCCGGTAAGCTGACGGGCGATGTTCCTGGCGCTCCTCAAAGCCATCGGCCCGGCCGCTCTCGCTGTCGCGGTGGTGACGTTCCTTTCCACTCGGAGCGTTGCCTTGACGCTCGCGGCGCTTCTGGCGTCGGTCGCGCTGATCGGCCTCGCGGCCTTTCTGTTCGAGCGGCTGACGCGATCAACGGCAACCAACGACGATGACGAAGCGCTGCGCGAGCGTGTCGCTGGACTGGATCTGATCGCCGCGTTTGCCGCTATCGAACGGATGATCGATCGTGGACTGATCGACGCGGAACGTTCGACCTCCGGGTGGGATGACCGCCCCACCGACCTCGCAGAATCCGCGGCGGCGGTCTTTGACCGCTACGAGCGATTGGTAATCGAGCATCTCGAGATCGCGCGCTTCCACGTACGCCGAGGCATCGCCTCTCACGTCGTCGGCGTGTATCACGAAGACCTCGGGGGCGTCGTGAATGTTGACGCCGAGGGCCGCGCGTCCTTGGTGTATACCGACCCATCCGATCGCCCCGAGTCAGGGGTCGACGACGACGACAACGCGCTCCCAACGCTTGCTCACCTGATCGCCTTTGAAGCAACGCGGGTTTTCGATGATTCGCAAGCGCTTGTCTGAAAGAGCGATACGGCGACCCACGAGAAACATGAGGCCCTATTCAGACCGGATTCACGGCGGTGAACGGGACGGGATCGCATTCTTCTCGTGAGGCCGGGAAACAACAACTCGGCCCGACTCGTGCTGAAAGGAACCACGCCATGACAACGGTCATTACTGCACTTTTTGATCACCCGGCTGATGCGTCGGCCGCCCTGCACACGCTTGAGGCGCGCGGCATCCCCGCCGCCGACATGAGCCTCATTGCCGGCGAATCGATCGAGCGTGACGCGTTCGCGATCGAATCACACTCGAAGCTTCCCGAGGGGGTGGCGCTTGGAGCCGCTGGCGGCGGCGCTGTCGGCGCGTTGGTCGCCGGGCTGACCGCCGTCGGCGCCATCGCCACCGGTGGACTCGGTCTGGTCGCGGTCGGCCCGCTCGTCGCGGCGCTCGCCGGCGCTGGCGCGGGCGCGGCTGGCGGCAGCATCGTCGGCGGAGCCATCGGCGCGGCGTTGCCCGAGCACGAAGTGAAGCATTACGAGGACGCGCTCAACAAGGGATCGATCATGATCGGTGTCGAGTGCGACACGCACGATCGCAGGGACATGGTCAAGGACACCTTCAAGCACTTCAACGCGACCAAGATCTCGACTGCCTAACACCCACTCGACCATGCCTCTGATTTAGCGCGAGCGCTGGTCCGTCCTCCGGGGCGGCCAGCGCTCGCGTTCTTTTTTGACCGGCATCAGCCACGCCCTGCCCCGCGTAGAGCGACCAAAGAGTCGGCCTACATCGCCGAGAAGTCGAGCGTGATGAAATAGCCGCCGCCCCAAAGTGGGTAACGCACGCAGCACCTGTAGCCGACAAAGCTGTCTGGATCGAGGCCGCTGTTCTCGAAGACCGAACGCGTGAGTTCCGCATGGCGGTCGTGCAGGGGCGTAGCGCACCGAGCGATGCCCGATCCAAGACACTCGAGCGGAGGCGCAGGCTCAACGCGATCGAGCCAATGGTCGTCGAGCGACGCTCCGAGGGTCGGACTCCACACATAGAGTTCTGCCTCGGGGATCACGCCGCGCAGAACGTCACGATGGAAGTATGCATCGAGGAGGAGCGACTCCGCCGGTTCGCGGAGGAGCGCTCCGACCTCGAGCCGCCGCCCCTCCTCCTCCTGGATCGGGTGGTCGCAGACCCCGCGTGCGCGATGGGAGACAACGAGGTCGACCGCCCTACCCCCAGCGGTGTACGCCGAGTCGAAAACGTGTCGGTACCGCCCTCCGAGGCCCCGCGAGACAACCACAGGAGGCGGCTCGGTGCTGAAGTCGGAGAGCACCCCATGCAGACCGTCACCGCGGTCGTGCTCACCGCCCGCGTCCTCGCCGCGCGCCGCGCCCATGAACTCGATTGTCATCGGCCGCGCATCAGGCCTCGCCTGGTGACCGAGAACGCCGCGCGTGTGCACGCAGTCGAGCTTGTCGCCGTCGGAAGCGCTGGGCCAGAAGATCGTCATGTCCATCCTCGCCCGCATCTGCCGACCGAGGACCGAGGCAGCGGATCGGAAGAGGCTCATCCTCGCATCCAAGGTCGAAACACCCGCCTCGCCCGGCGGACGGAGCGAGAGCGTCGAACGTAAGCGACGTTCCACCGCGCTCTTGCTGCCGCCGAGATCGTGAAGAACGTCTCGGTAGCCCCGGATCGCCTCGTCCAACGGGGAGAGGAGCTTCGCCGGAGCGTTCACCCGCTCACTCGCGGCACGGAACTGCTCAACAGCGCGCACGCCCGGCGCCCGCCGAAGAGCGTCGAGACCCGCCCCATGACCACGCGACACCGCGATGAGTCGCTGTATGGAGATCCGATCGAGATTGAGAAACGCTGCGATATCCGACTGCCGCCGGCGCTCCAGCGGCAGCCACTCGAGGATGGCGCCGACGGCGGTTCGCAAACCCGCGAGGGCGTCGATCACCCGCTGCTGCTCGGCGCCGGTCAGCGCCCCCCCGGGTGGATGATCGGTGGCCGGGGCCGAACGCTGCTCCTCACCTTGTCTGATCATGCCTGCCTCGTCATGAAGACATTTTTGCGGAACAGGCTTGCGAACGCACAGAAATTTCCTCAGAATGTTCTCAACACCTGGGAGGCCCACCAATTGGAGGGGCACATCGCCGCCCGCGATCGATGGAGGAGATCAACATGAAACCGACCATTCTCGCCGCCACCACCCTCTTCGCAGCCTCGTCCGCCGCCGCCGCCGAAATCGTTACCGAGCGATTCGACATCGCGACCCTCGGCCTTGGCATCTTCGGGGTGCAGTACTCCGCCGACTTCCTGTCCGATGCCCACCCGGGCGTCATTCGCGAGGTTCGATTCATCGGGTCCTTCACCACCGATCACGCCTTTGGAAGCTTCCATGACGCCGCCGCGATCGGGATCGACTTCCAGCTCCCCACCACCGGCGTGCCGTTCTGGTCCTTCAACGGCGCCGACCTGGGCTGGTCGGGAACAGGCGCCTTCGATGGCTCGCTCTCCACGAGCGCGTTCGATGGCCAGCCGCTGCTCGATGTCCCCTCGGACGCCTCACTGCTCTACTTCTTCCGCGTCTTCAGCACAGACAACAGGAAACAGGCTCTCGGCGGCTCGCTCGCGGGCAGCTATTTCGAGGTCGACGTCGAGATCGTCCCGACGCCGGCGGCGACCGTGGCGCTCCTGATCAGCGGCGCGATGCTCACTCGTCGCCGCGTTCCTCGGTCCTGATCGGGCAGGGGCGGGCGTGGTCCTTACACTGCGGGCCTCATGCCAACGCCCATCCCCGACATCGGTCGGACCATCCGCAACATCCGCCGCGCCCGTGAGATCTTGACCGTCTTCGCCGAGTACGGCTTCGACGATGTGATCCAGGAGTTCGGCCTCGACCGAATCGTCTTCGAGGGCAAGCGATTCTTCGGGCTCGTCAAGCGGGACGCCATGCTGGTCCGGGAGTCCCAGGCCGTCCGGCTCCGCCAGGCGATGGAACGACTCGGACCCACGTTCATCAAGATGGCGCAGATCCTTGCGACGCGGCGCGACCTCGTGCCTGAGGAATGGGCGGACGAGTTCGCGAAGCTGCAGCACGACGTCCCCGCCGTCCCCGCCGACGAGATCCGCCCCTACATCGACGACCTCTACCGAGGGAAGCTCGACGAGCACTTCGCGACCTTCGAGGACGAGTCGTTCGCCGCGGCTTCGATCGCTCAGGCGCACCGCGCCACCCTCCACGACGGGACCGAGGTCATCGTCAAGGTCCTCCGACCCGACGCGCGCGAGATCATCGACCGCGACGTTGAGATCCTGCGCGTGTTGGCGGCCTTCGTCGAAGAGCACTTCGAGGGATTTGGTTACAGCCCCAAGCTCGTCGTCGAGCAATTCGAGCGGCAGATCAAGCGAGAGATCGACCTCCGCCTCGAGGGACAGAACGTCGAACGACTCCGCAGGGCGTTCGAGGACGATCCGCTCGTCGGCTTCCCTGCGGTCTACCGAGAGCATTCCCGCGACGGGGCCCTCTGCCTTGAACGGGTCGAGGGGACGCTGCTCACGCGAGCGGTGCAGGAGGGGCTCGGCGACGAGCAGCGCCGCGCCGTGGTGGCGGCGGGGTCCGACGCGGTCTTCCGCCAGTGCTTCGAGATCGGCTTCTTCCACGCCGACCCGCACCCCGGCAACATGTTCGTCGTCGACGATCCCGACGCGCCCGCCGGCGTGCGCCTCGTGTTCATCGATCTCGGCATGGTCGGCCACATCGACCCCCGCACGCGCGAACTGCTCGCCGACTTGGTACAGGGCACGATCATGGGGGACCTCGACCGCGTGGTCGCGGTCGTCATCGAGCTGACCGACGCGTCGCCGATCATGAGCGCCGACCGCGCCTTCCGCGCCGACGTGTGGGAGTTCATCAGCCGATTCCAGGCCGGCTCGCTCGCCGACCTCCAGATGGGCAGCCTGCTCAACGAGTTCTTCTCGAAGATCCGCCGCCACCGTCTGGAATGCCCCGCCGACATCGTCTACCTGATCAAGGCCATCACGACGATCGAGGGCGTCGGCGAGCAGATCTGCCCGACGTTCGACATCGTTAACCACGTCCGACCGCACACCGAGAACCTCGTCCGCCAGCGATACGGTTTCGAGGCGGTTCGCAAGCGAATGCAGAGCGGCGCCCTCAGCTACGCCGAACTGCTCGAACAGGCGCCGCGCGACGTCCGCGACCTGCTCCGCATGATCCGCCGAGACAAGGTCGTCATCAAGCTAGAGCACCAGGGCGCCGACCGCCTGACCGACGAGCTCGAGCAGGCAAGTCGGAACATCTCGAACGCCCTCCTCGTCAGCTCGCTCATCCTGGGCGGAGCAATCCTGATCCTGGCCGACGCGGCGCAGGGGCAGGGCTGGGGCCTCCTCACGGTCGCCGGCGTCATCTCGACGGGCGGCGCGTTCACGCTCGTTGCGACGCGCTTCGTGCAGTCGCGCCTCCGCTGATCCGGCCGTCACTCCGACGCCGACGGCTCTTCCGTCAATAAAGAAAAAGGGCCGACGCTGAGCGTCGGCCCCTTGGATTCGGATTCAGATCAGATCCACCAGTCGATTACTCGTACTGGTTCGTCGCCTCGGTCTCACGGACCGGACGCGGGAACTGGTCGCTGGTCATCTCGACCGCGAACCGCACGTCCTCCTCCGCAGTGGCGCGGATCGTGACGAAGTAGGTCTGCGACTGGCCCGGCTCGAGAGCGGCGAGCGGGGCGAAGCTGACCGACTGGCCCTCGGCGCGGCCCGTCGTCGGACCGGTCGAACTCACGTACTCCTGCGAGTCCGGGAGCTGGGCCGAGACACGGATGCCGGTGCCCGTCGCCGAGCCCTGGTTGGTCACGCGGATCGTGTACGTGGTCTGCGTGCCGATCTCGATCGGGTCGGGATCATCGGTCACCTCGAGGAGGATAGCCGGGATGCCCTCGAACGCGACCTCGCAGCGGCTGGAAGCCGGCTGGGCACAGTCGCCGCTGACCGAAGCGCTCGCCGAGACCGCGCCACGCGAGGTGGACGTCAGATCGACGCTGACGGTGCGGGACGCGCCCGCCTCGAGCGTGCCGAGGTTCCAGGTCGTCGAACCCGCGCCGCCCGTGCCGCCGGCGGAGGCGCCGAGGAAGCGAGCGGTGGCCGGGTAGTTCACGCTGACGAGCGTGTTACGCGACGGGCCGTCGCCGTCGTTGGTCACCTCGAAGGTGTACGTCACCGAGCGACCCATGAACTGGCTCTCGCGGCTCGTCTCGCAGGTGACCGCGAGTTCGGGCTCAACGATCCGAGTGGTTGGATCGCTCGACTCGGCGGTAATGTCGCCGTCGGCGGTAGCGGTCGCGACGCTCGCGAACTCGCCGACGCCATCGACGCGGACGAGGACCGAGCGGTCAACGCAATCGCCCTCGGCGATCGTGCCGACGGGGAGTTCAACACGACGCGTTCCGTTGGCGGTGGTCATGCCCTCGGGGAGCGTGTCACGGATGACGACGTTCTGGGCGGCGCCGGTGCCGGTGTTGCAGACGCGGTAACGGAACTCGACGGTGTCGCAACGCAGCGCGAGCGGAGTCGCGGCCTTGTCGATCGTCAGGCTCGGGTTGATTACATCGATCGCGACGCACAGGGCGTTGTTGTAACTGACGCTCACGCAGTTCGCGGCGCGACCCGGATCCTCGGCGGTGGCGCGGACGCTGATGATGCGGGTCTCGCGCGGGCCGAGATCGCCGAGCGCCCAGACCGAGCCGTCCTGCGACGACTGGGCACGCGGGCTCGAACCCTCGATCTCGAGGTTGTCCTGGCTCTCGAGGAAGACCGCGACGTTCTGAAGCGTGCCGTCCGTCAGGTTGGTGACGTGGTACTCGTAGCTGAACTCATCGCCCGCCCGGACCTGGCGGGGCATCACCTGATGAAGGAGGATCGCGCTGGTGTCCTCGTCCCCGGTGGGGAACGGGAGACCCATGACGAACATGTCGCCCTGCACCGCCGGGTTGTAGCCGTACCGACGGGAGCGCGGCCGATCGGCGCCGCTCGAGGTGCTGGCCGGGCTCGTGGTGTGCCCCATCTCGACGCTTTCGGTCTCGCCCGACGCGTCGTTGTAGCCGTCGTTGGTCGTCTGAGTGGTACTGCAGCCGCTGAGCGCAAGCACGAGGGTGCTCAGGCCCGCCGCGGCCAGATGCTTCAATCCATTCTTTCTCATCGGTGACTCCCCTTTGGTAGCCGGCCGCCCCTGCTGGCGCGACGGCCCATTGAACGCCCAGACGGCGAGAAGTCGGTGGCGCGCGGAATCGAAAGCGCGGTCGCCGACGGCGCCGAGAGCTAGTTTAGCACCCACTATCCAAAGCGATGTGCGACCGTAGTGTCAAATGAGGAAAACATAATGGACGCAAGGGATTTGTCAGTCGCTCGACCGAACCATTCGATCGATCACGCCTTCGGAGCGTTCGACCATGATCTCGTCCGCCTCATCGAGGAACAGCCCGTGCTCGACAATCCCCGGAATCGCATCGAGCGCGTTGGCGAGCGCCGCGTAGTCCTCGGTAGCGGGGAGCGACACGTCCACGATCAGGTTGGCGTTGTCGGTCACCAGGAGGTTGCCGTTGAGATCGCGGCGAAGCAGCCCGTGCAGACCGACAGACAGGATCGCCTGCCTCGTGCTCGCGACACCGAATGGCATCACCGCGACCGCGAGAGCGCTGTTCGTTCCGATCCGAGGTGACAGCTTCGATTCGGGCACGAGATAGATACGCCGAGCGCTCGCCGCGGCGATGATGCGCTCTCGGGCGACCGCGCCGCGGCTCCCCTTGATCATGCGCATCTTCTCGTCGACCTCGTCCGCGCCGTCGAGCAGGACGTCGATCGATTCGAACGACGACGACTCCGCCACGCTCAGGCCGAGTTCCAGACAGACCTTCTCCGCGGCGTCGCTCGCCGGGACCACCGTGATGCCGTGGAGGTCGGCGCTCTCGACACGCGCCGCGATCTCACGGATCGCCCGCGACGCGGTCTTCCCCGCCCCAACCCCGACGGTCATGCCGTCGCTGATCTCATCGACCGCGGTCCGCGCCAGCAGGTCCATACCCGCGGCTTCTTCACTCGAAACGGATACCTTGTGCCAGAGCAAAGGACTCTCCAAAGTGGATGGTGCAGGTCTGACGACGCATGTAGGCCTTCCAGGCGTCCGAGCCGCTCTCGCGACCGCCGCCCGTGTCCTTCTCGCCGCCGAAGGCGCCCCCGATTTCAGCCCCGCTCGTGCCACAGTTCACGTACGCGAGACCGCAGTCGCTGCCCGTGCCGCCCGGATCGAGGAACCGTCCCATCGATCGAACCGAGCCACAGAACAACGCGCTGCTCAAACCCTGGTCGACCTCGTTCTGAAGCGCGATCGCCTCGTCGAGCGTCGAGTAGGTCGTGACGTAGAGAATCGGGCTGAACGTTTCCTCGAGAGCGATCGGCAAATGCTTGCCCGCGGGCATGCGAACCATCGCCGGCTCAACGTAGAACCCGCCCTTGAGTCCGTTACTCGCAAGCTTCGAGGGATCGAGTCGCGACCCCCCCACTACGAGCGTGCCGCCCTGTTCGACCGCGGTCTTGACCGCCGCCTCGTGAGCCTCGACCGACGGAACGCCGATCAGCGGGCCGACGAGCGTGCCCTCGGCGAGCGGATCGCCGATCTTGCCGCCCCCGAGCAGCGAGCGATACGCCTTCTCGAGTCGCCCCACAACGTCCTCGGCGACCGACTCGTGGACGATGAGCCGCCGCGTGGACGTGCAACGCTGTCCGCAGGTGCCGACCGCTCCGAAGAACACGTTCTTCGTAGCGAGGTCGAGGTCCGCGTCGGGCTCGATGATGACCGCGTTGTTCCCGCCGAGCTCGAGCAGGCACTTGCCCAGACGAGCGGCGACGGCCTTGCCGACCTCGCGGCCCATGCGGCACGACCCCGTCGCGCTGATCAACGGCACGCGCCGATCGTTCGTGAGCGGGACGCTGACCTCTTCATCGTTACCGATCACGAGCTGGAAGACGCCCTTGTGACCCATCGCCGACGCGACACGCTCCGCGATGCTGTTGCACGCGATCGCGGTCAGCGGCGTCAGAAGACTCGGCTTCCAGATCGTCACATCGCCCGCGACAGCAGCGAGCATGCCGTTCCAGCCCCACACCGCGGCGGGGAAGTTGAACGCGGTGATCACGCCGATCGGACCGAGCGGGAGCCACTGCTCCTTCATCATGTGATTCGACCGCTCGCTCGGCATCGTGATGCCGTGGAGCTGACGGCTCAGACCGACCGCGAAGTCCGCGATGTCGACGATCTCCTGGATCTCGCCGATGCCCTCCGCGCGGATCTTGCCCATCTCGAGGCTGACGAGCTCACCGAGCGGATCACGGTACTTGCGCAGCTCGTCGCCGATGGCGCGAACCACCTCGCCGCGCTGCGGCGCGGGGACCCAACGCCACCGATCGAACGCCTCCACGCTCTCGGCCAAAACGCGCTCGAGATCCGCCTTGGAATCGAGCTTCACGCCCGCAATCGGCTCCCCTGTCGCGGGGTTTACCGAGGTGATCGTGTCGGCCGTAGACGCCGGCTCAACCACGCGATCGTGGCTGGCCAGCCCGAGGGTATCGAGTATGGCATGTGTCACGGGCTACTCTAGCGCACTCCCTCTTCCGGACCGATGAGGCGCCACAGTTTGCATGCAAACACGCCCCCAATTCTGATCGCGACAACCAACCACGGCAAGCTGCGCGAGGCACGAGCGATTCTGGAGCAATCACTGCCCGGCCCGATCCGGGGACTCGACGACCTCGACGCCCCCATCGCGGAGCCTGTCGAGGACGGCGACACCTTTGAAGCCAACGCTCGCCTGAAAGCCGAGTGGTACGCCGAGCGGACCGGCATGATCTGTCTCGCGGACGACTCCGGGCTTGTCGTCGATGCGCTCGATGGCGCCCCGGGCGTGCTCTCCGCTCGCTTCGGAAGCGACCGCTTCCCCGCAGGCGCTGATCGTGGGACCCGCGACCGGATCAACCGTGAATTGCTCATGGAGCGGATGGACGGCGTGGCCACCAGCGAGCGAACAGCGCGATTCGTGTGCTCGATCGTGCTCGCAGCCCCTGACCGCGGCGCCATCCTGCACGCACAGGGCACATTCGAAGGATGCATCGGCGAGGCGCCGAGGGTCCCCGCAGGCGCGAACGGGTTCGGCTACGACCCGATCTTCCTCGTTGCCCCCGCGTTTGACGTCACGTGCGCCGAGATGACGCCGGCGGACAAGAACGCCATCAGCCACCGCGGCCACGCGCTGCGGGAACTCGCGAAGCGGCTCAATGCTGTGTCGCTTCGCGGCTGACGCGGTCCGATCCATCGACAGCGTCAAAAACAACGCGACCGCCGTTGGTCAAGCGGCGGTCGCGTGGAGGAGAGAGTGAGAACAAGAATGGGTGTAAGGCTTTACGCCGTTACATCCGTCTATATCGGGCCGACCTACGCCGAGGTCGTTCGATTTCTCACTGTTCACAAAAAGAATCTCTGGGCGGCGTAGGTGATCTCGATCACCCGCGCCGCCCAGAGTCGTTCTAAACTGGGGCGACCAGTTTACTTATCGTTGTCCTTGACCTCGAACTCGGCGTCGATGACGTCGCCTTCGTCGGCGCCACCATTTTCTGCCGAACCACCCTGATTGGGCTGGTTTGCAGCGCCCTTCGCCGCAGCCTCGTACGCCGCCTTGCCGAGCTCCATGCTTGCCGTTTCGAGCTCCTTGATCGCCGCGTCGATCGCAGGACCGTCATCTTCCTTGAGCTTCGATTCGACGTTGCTGATGGCCGACTCGATCCGACCGCGAACGTCGGATGAGACCTTGTCGCCGTGCTCCTCAAGGCTCGCGCGGACCTGGGCGACCATGCCGTCGCCGCGGTTCTTGAGGTCGACGAGCTCGCGACGCTTGCGGTCTTCCTCCGCGTGCGCCTCGGCGTCGGCCTTCATGCGATCGATCTCGTCGGAGGACAGGCCGCCCGAGTTTTCGATGCGGATGTCGGCCTTCTTGCCCGTCGACTTGTCGGTCGCGGTGACCTGGAGGATGCCGTTGGCGTCGAGCGCGAACTTCACCTCGATCTGCGGCATGCCCTGCGGGGCGGGGGCAATACCGTCGAGGTGGAAGCGGCCGAGGCTCCGGTTGTCGCGAGCGAACTCACGCTCACCTTGGAGGATGTGGATCTCAACGCTCGTCTGGTTGTCGGTCGCGGTCGAAAAGATCTCCGACTTGTCGGTCGGAATCGCGGAATTCTTCTCGATGAGCTTGGTCGTCACGCCACCGCGCGTTTCGACGCCGAGGCTGAGCGGGGTGACGTCGACGAGGACCACGTCCTTGACGTCGCCCATGAGGACGCCGCCCTGGATCGCGGCGCCGATGGCGACGACCTCGTCGGGGTTCACCGAGCGGTTCGGGTCCTTACCGAAGATCTCCTTGCAGATCTGCTGCACGCGCGGGATGCGGGTTGAGCCGCCGACGAGGATGACCTCGTCGATCTTGCTCGCGTCGATCTTCGCGTCGCGGAGCGCCGTCTCGCACGGGCCGCGGAGACGCTTGAACAGCGGCTCACAGAGCGACTCGAACTTGCTCCGCGTCAGCTCGACCTGGAGGTGCTTCGGGCCGTTCTGATCGGCGGTGATGAACGGGAGGTTCACCGTCGTCTGCTGGCTCTGGCTAAGTTCCTTCTTGGCGCTCTCGGCGGCCTCCTTGAGGCGCTGCATCGCCATCGCGTCGCCCGAGAGGTCGATGCCTTCCTTGTTCTTGAACTCGCTGACGAGGAACTTGATGATCGCCTGGTCCCAGTCGTCACCGCCGAGGTGCGTGTCACCGTTGGTGCTCATCACCTCGAAGACGCCGTCGCCGACGTCGAGGATCGAGACGTCGAACGTGCCGCCGCCGAGGTCGAAGACCGCGATCTTCTCGTTGGCCTTCTTCTCGAGGCCGTACGCGAGGGCCGCGGCCGTCGGCTCGTTGATGATGCGCTCGACCTTCAGGCCCGCGATCTCGCCCGCGTCCTTGGTCGCCTGGCGCTGCGTGTCGTTGAAGTAGGCCGGCACGGTGATGACCGCGCGGTCGACCGTCTCACCGAGGTACTCCTCGGCGGTCTTCTTGAGCTCCTGGAGGATGAAGGCGCTGATCTGCTGGGGCGTGTAGGTCTCCCCGCGGACGTTCACCTTCACGAAGTCCTGGGCGCCGCCCGCGACCTCGTAGGGAACCAGCTTCTCTTCCTCGCCGACCTCCTCGTGACGACGCCCCATGAACCGCTTGATGCTGAAGACGGTGTTGCGGGGGTTAGTCACCTGCTGGTGGCGGGCCGGCTGGCCAACGAGACGCTCGTTCTTGTCAGTGAACCCCACGACCGAGGGGGTCGTACGGTTGCCACTGGAGTTGATCAGGACCTTCGGCTGGTCGCCTTCCATGACGGCGACCACCGAGTTGGTGGTGCCCAGGTCGATGCCGATGATCTT
>PAKY01000012.1 GCA_002706885.1 Phycisphaerae bacterium | reverse complement strand
TAAACCCCCTGATTCGCCCCCCCCTCCTCCGCCACCGCGCCCCCGCCGATGGCCCGGACGAGCGGAAGATCCTCGCGTCGGGTGAGCTTGAGGTTCACCGGGTCGCCATCCACCGCGATCACGCTCACGCCGAGCCGCTCCATCAAACCCGCGTCATCCGTGCTCGACAGATCGTCCTGGGCATACGCCCGCGTCAGCGCCTCGCGCTCGAACACTTGCGGCGTCTGAACCGAAACCACCCGCTCGCGATCGATCGTCGTCTCGACGCGCCGCCCGCCGCTCGCGTGCCCACTCCCATCTCCCCCGAGTATGGCGGCAAATGGGTCGGCGTCCTGTTCGAGTTCCTCGGCGCTCACGCGCTTGAGCGTGTCCGAGACATCCACCACCGGAATGAGGGCGTCGTGATGGGCCGCCGCGGCGAACACGCGGTCGATGACCTCGGGTGGCGTCACCGGCCGCGCCGCGTCATGCACCGCGACGTGGGTCGCGTCATCGGGAACGTGCGCAAGAGCCGCCTTCACCGACTGCCACCGCGCGTCCGCGCCGCCGCGACAGATCGTCACGCCGAGCATCCGCAGGCGATCGCCGTGGCGCATCTCGAACGCCGCGAAGGCTTCGTCGTCGTGCGGACCCGCGACCACGATCGAGCCGACCTCGTCACGCGTGGTGAAGAGCTCGACCGTGCGTTGAAGCACGGGACGACCACCGAGGTCCTCGTCGAGCTTGCTCCGATCGCCGCCGAGCGGATCGCCCGCTTGGTTGTACCGCCGCGATGAGCCCGCGGCCGGGATGATGACGCAGATGTTCATGCCCGCATCCTTGCGCGCGAGCGCCGCTCAGGGGCACCCGGCGCCGAAACGCTGGAGGAACTCGATGACGTCGGCGATGTCGAACACGCCCATCGGCGCCGCGAAGTCGACGCGCCCGTCGCCGATCGAGAACGCCTGGAGGAACGCGACCACGTCGCCGATGTCGAGCACCCCGAACGGCTCCGCGAGATCGGGCTCGCACGCGTCGATGACCAGATCCGCGAGCGCTACCTCGACGTACTCGTCAGCCGTGACATCACCGTCGCCGTTGCCCGCCGGAACTTGGAGCTGCGAGTCGAGCGGATCGCCGTCGCCCGTGAAGTAGCTCAGGGCCGCGAGGTAGACGGTGTCCGTCGGCGCGAACTGCGCGCCCAGATCGATCGAGCCCTCAAGGTACGTCCCCGAGACCGGCCCGCCCGGCGCGACGGCGTCGAACCAGCCCGACCACCCGTTGTCGACCTCGTTGCCGATGTAGGCGTCGGGCGCCGCGAGCTGACCCGACTTGGCCCAGACGGTCGCGCCGAGGGCGCCCGGTTCGCGCGCGACCATCATGAAGCGGTCGCGGCCGTCGGATGCGGGCTGGGTGGCGACGTAGAGCGTCGTGCCGTCGAGGGCGGCCCAGATCGAGCCGCCACTGCTGGTCGCGACCTCGACGTAGGGCGCGTCGAGCGAGCCGTCGATGCGGAGGGGCGGCTCGGGGGGACGCTGGAGATCGATCTCGACGACGGTGTAGCCGTACGCGGGAACGGACACGGGGTAGGCCGAGGCGTTGGCGTCGGTGACGTCGGCGAGCGGCGCGGGGTCGGTCGCGATGCGCGAGGCGGGAAGGGCGCCGCCCGGGAAGTAGGGCGAGAGATCGAGCGTCGTCTGGATGTTGGCGCCGCTGAGGTTCACGACCGCCACAACGGTTTGACCGTCATCCGGTATCGGCGCCTCGCCCGCGTGGTAGCTGCGCATGAACGCCCAGACGGCGGAGTCGTTCGCGGCGATCGGGTGGTAGTGACCGCGGCGGAGGGCGGGGCTCGAGCGGCGGAGGTCGATGAGGCCCTTGTAGACCTGGAGCAAGCCTCCGTCTTGCTGCTCCTCGACGCTGCGGCCGTCGAAGTTCGACGAGTACTGGTTCGTCCGCGCCAGATCGTTCTGGCGGTGGTAGCGGGACATGGGCAGACGCTCGAGGGCGCGCCACTTGAAGGGCTCACGCATCGGGATGTCGTCGGCGTCGGAGCCGTAGTTGGCCTTGCGGCCGAGCATGCCGATCTCGTCGCCGTAATAGATGATGGGCGGGAAGGGCTGGAGCATGAGGACCGCGGCGGCGGCCTCGGCGCGTCGTTCGGTGGCGGGCGTGTCGGCGCCGATGGCGCTTGCGAGTCGGTCGACGTCGTGGTCGCCGATGATGCCGACGAAGGTGCCCTCATCGGGGCGCATCGCGTTGATGGTGGCTTCCATCTGGCCGTAGAGCGGCGCGGCGTTCTCGTTGTAGAGGGCGTCGCGGGCGGCGAACTCGAAGGGCTTGGTCATCGCGGCGTCGAACTGCTCGAGGTACTCGCCGCCGTGCGAGCCCCAGTCGTGCTGCTCGGCGAAGGTGAACACGTTCGGATTGAGCGCTCGTAGGCGGTCGTGCCAGGTGGCCCAGAAGTCGTCGATGTTGTAGCCCCAGCCGTCGGGGCCGAAGCCGTATTGCACCCAGACGTGATCGAGACGGTAGCCGTCGACGCCGTCGGAGAAGTCGCCGTCTTCGTTGGGGTCGAGCCACTTCTCGGCCCAGCTCGTGACCATGTCGGTGACGAGGGGGTTTCGGTGATCCCAGTTGACGAAGCCGACCGAGTCGCCCGTCCAGGTCTGGAAGACGTAGCCGAAGAAGGCGGTGTTGGTGGGGTCGTCGAAGGCGAGCCAGTCGTCGTACTGGCTTTGGGGGTTCTCGTTCGCGTCCTGGAACCACATCGACTCCCAGTTGATGCCGTAGACGACGAAGTCGAGGTAGATCTCGATGCCAAGGGCGTGGGCGGCGAGGTTGAGGTCGATGAGGTCGGACTCGTCGCCGAACCAGGGGTTGATGAGGTCGGCGCGGTCGTGCTGATAGCCGTGGTAGGCGGGGCTCGGGAAGATGGGGTTCATCCAGATGGCGGTGACGCCGAGGTCTTCGAGGTATGGGAGGCCTTCGCGCATGCCGACGAGGTCGCCGTAGCGGAAGGTGTCGGGGATGCCTTCGCGCCAGGCGATGGGCATGATGTGATAGAAGACCTCATCGGCCTTGGGCTGGTTGGCGAAAGGGTTGGCGTCGGCGGCGGGCGCGATGACGGCTGTCAGGAGGGCCGTCGCGATTGGCAGAGCGGCGGCGATCGCGCGGCGGGCGTTGGTGTTGGCGAGCATGACGTTTTCTCCCGATGGGCGCGTCGCGGGGAGGGCTTTGGCCCCGCGCTTCAAGTTGATGGTACGGAAGAAATGCGGGAGCGCCTCACGTTTTCGGTGGATGTCGTTCAGCGCGCGCACAGCGGGCGAGATGCGCTCATTTTCTTGGGCTGGGCAGATCGAAATCGGCGGCGGGGGCGGGTCGGGTGGGCTGTGGGACGGGCGCCGGGGAGGCATGAAACGGGGGATGCATCTGTGGGGAGGCGGGGCTCGTATGATGGGAATGTGGGCGGGTCGTTTGTGACGGCTCGCTCCGACCCGGGGCCGACTGGTATCGACCGGGCAGGGAAGGTTGGAGGTGGCGCGTCGTGGGGCGTGTTGGCCACGTAAAAAACACGCACTCTTTATAACTGCCGAACCGCAGTTCGCTCTCGCGGCGTAATACACGTCCGCGCGTCCCCTGCCTGACGTCCGATGGGGCGGGGGATTGACGACTATCGGGCTGGTCGACACGTGGCGCCTCTTGGCGTGTCGGCGAGGAGGTTCCGAGCGGCTGGACCGAAGGGCAGGGTGTCCGTTCCCGGCCCGAGGTTGAGATCAAACAGCGGACTACACGCGTAGAGGCTTCCAGCTGACTGTCACGGGACGGGGGTTCGAATCCCCCCGGCTCCATTAGAATTTGATGTTTCACGCGATTCGGTCGTCGTATCGTGACGCGATCATTCGAAGCGAAATCTCCTCTCGGCGCGATTGCTCGGGACGAGTTGGTGTTCGCGATACACTCCTTCTCGGTGAGGAGTGGTGATGCCGACCAACGCAATGACATCTGCATCCGTTCGTCCGTCGATACGGCTTGATTGGACAAACGATTCTCGTGCCCGCCTAGCTCGGTATCTCAGCCTTCTGGCGACGATCTTCGTTCACGGCTATGCCGCCGCTGCTTCCCCGGAACACCCCCGGGACCAGCGGGAGGCGGTGATCGACGCCGTCTGCTCGAACCACGTCTTCTACAAGGTGATGGGGAAATCGTGGGACGGCGACGAGATCCTTTTCGGGACGGCGCTCGGCGCCGACGATGGCTCGATCGCGATCCCCATGCACGTCAGCACGTCGAGCACGGTGTTGATTCCGTATGACGCAGGACTCGGGACGTACGACCGCGACAACGCCATCGACATCCGTGATCAGTTCGTGTTCTGGTCCGACGTTCACTCGGACATCATGGTTCTCGTCCCGAGCATCGACGCGGACTCGGCCGCAGTTGTCGACGCGTTCGCGGAAGTAGCGCCCGGGGCGCGTGTGTGGGCGGTGATCGCCGTTGACGACGGACCGCAACCAGAGACGCGCGCGGCGACGGCGCTCTATTCGGGAGACTACATGGCTCTGAACGGCGAACGCGTATACGTGCGCGGAGCATTCGCTCCCTCGAACTCAGGGTGCGTCATTGTCGACGCCGAATCGATGCAGCCGGTCGCCCTGCTTTCGTCTTCGCTGTCCGAGATCGATGTCATGGCGTCCACACCCGCTTCTCGACGAGACAATGGATTGAGCGCCGACCCGACGATGTCCATCGACAATTGGCACGAGCATCGGTTCGGGTGTTCCCGGTCGGTCCTCTATCAGGAGTGGGTCGACGCCGTGACCGACGCGGACGCCGGGCTCCTCAGCCATCTCCCGCTCTTGCAACGTTCAATCGAGTTGTACGGGGTCTGCGGGATATACGTCGACCACTGCATCGAACGTCAGGAATATTCGACTCTGCATCAGCAACTCGACGAGTGGCAGGAACTTCACGGGGCGCATTGGTTGCTGTCGTTCTATCGCGGCGAACTGGCCTTCGCGGAAGGTGAATACGACGACGCCGCGGTTGCGTATTCGGAGTCGCTCGACCTGCGGCCGACCCTCGCGGCCGCATCGGCGCTCGAGTACGCACAGTGGACGCGCGATCGCGACGCGCCGGTCGCCATCGAACGGTTTCGATCGCTTGCCGCCGACCACCCAGGGTCGTCCGCGCCGTGGATCGCGTTGTGCGAAATCTCAGTTGCGTCGGGCGACGCCGAACTGCTGCGAGAGGCATTGGACGAGCTGTTCGAGCGCGACATGCGGCCCGAGAGTCGGGCGGCTGCGCTGATGACTGACGGGATCATGGACGCACACGCGTCGCTCGTCCGGCGGTATGTGGATCGGATGCTGGCAGACACGCCTGACAGCTCCTTGGCGCACATCGCGCTCGCGAGGGCTTGCTATGAGCTCGGCGACTTCGATGAAGCGTCTACAGCGATCGACACGGCGTTTCGGCTACCTCATGAAGCGGGGGCGGCGTTTGATCTCCGGGGTTCGCTTCGACATCACGATTGGTTCATGGGGCTGTATCGGGAGTTGGTGGACAGGTAGGGGCGATGTGCTGGTGCTCTGGGTTCTGCGGGCCAAACGGTTGATGGTTGCTACGGATCACGATGGAGACGCTTTGCGTCATCATCGTGGCGCCCGGCAGTGCCTAACCCCGTCTCCTTGGACAGCTTGCGACGACACTCCGTCCGAGAGAGCCGCGCGACCGAACTCTCCATCTAGCCCCAGTTGGCCCGGACATTTACAATGATTGTCAACTACCTCCGACTGCGACCAACCCATGACTAGTACAACGTGCAAGTGTCCGAAGTGTGGCGCCACTTCTTGGCAAAGAGACCACGCTGGCAATAGCGGCGCGATTATGGAGACAAATCTTGTCGGCGCCGGCGGTACCACTTATTGGCTGCGTCAGCTCGAATATTTCATAAGAGGACTCACTCTCGCCAAGTGTACCGACTGTGGCAGTCGCCGATATGTTTCGCGACGCTGTATTTCCTAGGACACTTTTTTGGGAACGTTTTTCGTTGGTAATGCTTAGATACTTCGTCCTTTTGAGCGCCCCTGCGCAGACTGAGGGCTACCGTCTGCGTGGTTCTAGGGGACACGATGGAGACGCCTTGCGTCACCATCGTGGCGCCCGGCTGACATATCGGAGTGACGATCGCCCACGCTCAAGGCTCCGAACACCCCGCTCGAGCGCATGCCGGTGAAGTTGAAGTACCTGTACTTCGCGACTGCGACCGTCGTCGTCGCGCTCTGTGCGCTCACGCTGTTGCTTGGGCCGTACTTCTACATCAAGTTCAGCTACGTCGATCGCTATGGGGGATCACCGGCCGAGATGCAGGCGCACGCTGGGCATCGGCTGGAGTGGCACATGACCTCTGATCTGCCGGACCACAGGATCATCTACGTCGCCAAGCTGACGGTACCGCTCCAAACCGGCTGGGTCGGGCCGCCTTTGCTGGTGTATGACACAGACGGCGCGCTCTTGTATTATGTGTCCGATGCGAAGGACCATGATATACAGATCGATATCGGCTCTCATACGAGAGTGAAATTTGATGAGCTCTCGTTTTCGGATGGGTAGCGATTCACCGCCTGTCGATCCGTGATGCGACGAGGCGGCCGATATGATGTCGCCGTCCGCCAAACAAAGCGCTCGGACGAGGTTGTCATGACGGACGACAAGTGGGACTTGGAGATTTTCTCCCGGCTGAGCGTGCGGGACGTTGACGCTGTTTTGTCGCTGGGGTGGCCGGCGTTTGTCGTGTACCGGGACCTTGTGTTTCTGGCGGAAGCGTTCAGCGAGGCGTACGCGGACCGCGCCATTGCCGAGTACGGCGAGCAACTTGCCGAAGCGACGGTAAATCTCACCTACGTCGACACCATTATGCTTATGTCAGCGGAGGATTCTCTGGAGGCGTGGGAAGACCTGGCTCGTCTTCTCTCGGAGATGTGGCTTGCGAAAGCCGCGCGGGAATTTCCGGCTCGTGCGTTCGAAGTCGCTTGGCAGTGGTACTCGACGGAACGCGACGGGGCAGCCACGAACTACTTCGACCTTGGGATCTCCATCTTTCAAAAGGGAAACAGGCTGGATTGAGGGCCACGGCTCGCGACGCAACCGCGTTGGTCGGCCTACCTGTGTTTTGACATCGGGACTTTGCGATCTCCTGTATGCCTGCGAGAGCGTAGCTGAACCAGGCGCCCACAGAGCATCGGTTGAAAACACGACGCGACCGGTTGGACACGACGAATGACGTTCATCATCTCGCAAGTGCGCGTCAAGTTCATTGCCGGGACGACCGTACACCGCTGGTCGACGATTGACGGCGACGGAAACCTTGTCCCTGAGATTGACGTGTCAAGCACAATTCAATACTTGGAGTTCGAGGAACGCTGCGGCGGATGGTACTTGTACATGTTCGCCAACGAGCCGACGAGTCTCAAGGATTGCGTCGCCGATGATTGGTATCCGGACAAGGACGATGCTCTTCATCAGGCCGAGGAGAAGTACGGCGTCGGGCCGGATGATTGGTACGAGGTTGAACGGCCATCGGTCTGACTCGCGAGGCCGGATGCTCACCGACACTACGAACGCGTTCACGACCGTCCTGCTCGCGATGGCTCCGCAAAGGACGCGGTACTCTACAGCACGCGGCTATTGACCGGACAGCGTGGGCTATTGGTCAGTCGAGAGCAACATCGACTCGATGACACCCAACTATCGATGGAAAGACAGTTCGCCATGAACATGGAACTACTTGTTCAAATCGTTCGCATCGTGGAGAGCGTCGTGAAGGTCGCCGGACTGCTGCTCGGAGGATGGTGGACGTACAAGCTGTTTATCAAACGAGAAGATCACATATGGAGTTTGGACATGTCGGCGTCTGCGACGGTGAGGCCGCTTGACGATCGTCGGTCGTTGGTGACGTTCTCTGTCACCCTGAAGAACATTGGAAAAATCGTCATCATCCCGGGCACGGAGGGCCTGTCGTTTGGCGTACGGCGAATGGATACTTCGGACGGCGGCATGCTTCCGAGATGGAGCGATTGCGAAGAGGTGATCCCTACGCTCGATCTGCTTGAAGAGTACAAGCCAGCGGGCGCGAAGCGATTTTCCTACGAGATGTATGCCATTGGCGTCGGCGCCACATACGTTGAGCGCGTCTCCTTCGTGGTTCCGTCCGACGGCTTTTACTTGGCAAAGGCGACATTCTCCGTCCAAGACACGAGACACTGGCGCGACGACAACGACGGCATCACAGAGGAACTCCTCATCGACGCCCGGCATACAACGCCAGCGGCTCGGTAATTCGACGATGCCTCGCTCTCGCGTCGATCAGTCGTTCGCTACCGACCCGTGCTGATAGGACGTTGAGGACCTGCTCTCTACGCATCCGTAACGCCGTCGTCACCCTTCGCTGCGTACTAATTTCGAACTCAAGCGGTCGCGTTTGCGATCCGGTCGTCCGAGGAGCGGCCTCGGATCACGATGGCGCCCGGTGCGCGTGACGCCCGGGGATTGGTGTTCGATGCGGGGGCGTGTGATCACGGAGGAGTCGCAAGGCGACTCCTCCGTGGCACCCGACACGGCGACGACGGGATGCACGCTTGCACTGTGTGGCTGGGGCGTGGGTGTGGTCGATGGTTCGGTGCCGAGGGCGATTGGCGCTGGCTGTCGGTCGTCACGGTTTCGGCGCGGACGACGATTCGGAGGTAGTGGCATGAAGGTGTTTGCGATTGGGGTGGTGGCGAGCGCGGCGACGGCGTCGGCGCAGCTTGAGGATCTCGGGTTCGAGTTCGTCACGATCGGGGACCCCGGCAATCGGGCGTACAGCCTTCCGAGCGATCGGGCCGGATCGCTTACCAACTTTGTTGATGGACGCGGCAGCGTCTCGTACGCGTTCCGGATGTCGAAGTCGGAGATCAATGTTGGTCAGTGGGTGTCGTTTGCCAACCGGTTCACGGCGCGAAGTGAGGAGCTTGATGACCTTCTCCAGCCGCCGGTGACGTCCGTTGCCACTCGCAATTTCCTGCCGGGGCCGGGCGAGACGTACTCCGTGCCCGCGGGGCTCGAGAGAGCGCAGGTTCCGCTCTCGGCGCCGCAGGTGATGATGTATCTCAACTGGCTGCACAACGACCGGCCGTCGACGGTCGAGCACCTGCTGACGGGGGCGTATGACGTTGGCTCGCTCGACGGGGCCGGCGGTATCGTCCTGAATGAGAAGGCCGTCCGTCAGCCTGGGGCGCGGTTCTGGATTCCCACGCTCGACGAGTACCTGAAGGCGGCGCACTACGACCCGGCGAAGGATGGCACGGACCCTGGCTGGTGGGACTATGCGCATACATCCGACATAGCGCCGACGGCGGGGTTGCCGTCATCGGGAGATGTGGCGCGTGGGCTGACGACGGAGGAGATACGCGGCCTGACACAGGGGATCTCCGCGGTTCATACGGGGCTTCCTCTGATGTTGTACCCCGACAGCGTCTCGCCCTGGGGTATTCACGATCTGCTTGGCGGCCGACCGGAGTTGATTGACGAAAGGAATCCGTTTGATCGCCCGTCATTCGCCGGCGACGATTTCAATTTCACAGTGAAGGCGTCAAGTGATAACGCCCTGCTGTTTCTTAGCGATGTCGATCGCATCGAGCAGTTTCTGTCTCGCTCATCCAGCGAAAGCAATGTCAACGTCCACATCGTGACGCTGGTTCCGTCGCCGTGGTCGGTGGCGGTTGGCGTCGTGGGGGTTGGGATGTTGGGTCGGCGACGGGGGTGAAGCGGGTCGTGGGTGCGATTGGGAATTCGGTGTGAACTGCGGGAGATGTGATCACGGAGGAGTCGCTTTGCGGCTCCTCCGTGGCACCCGAGACATGCCATACATCCGGCTGCGCTCAGTGGTACCACGGCGTGAAGGGCAGGACGATTGAGACGGTGATCAGGATGATGATGACCCATTCGAGGACTTCGAGGCGCTTCGTCGACGTTGAGTCGGACATCTTCTGGTAGAGGCTTTCCGTTGCCTCGAGCTTGCGCTGGACGGAGGCCTGCCACGCCGGGAGGTCGAGGCGGGTGGCGGCGACGCGGTAGAGGCGGGCGAGGTATTGGTTGCCGAGGAGTTTGATGGCGTTGTTGACGCCTTCGAACATGACGGCGGCGTCGGTCTGGACGGAGGCGAAGCGGCGGAGCATGCCGGAGGAGGCGAAGGCGGGCCAGAAGCGGGAGCTGGTGAGGGCGGCGAGGGTTTCGTCGGCGTGGTCGAGGATGGCGTCGAGCTCGTGGTCGAGGACGCGGAGCTCGAGGAGCTCGATGTTGGCGTGCTGGAGGACGGAGATGACGTCGTCGGGCTCGGCGTCGAAGAGGACGGCGGCGTTCCAGTCGATGACGGCGAGGTCGGACTCGGCGTAGGTCATGGTCGCGTCGGTCGCGCGGAGGATCTGTGCCTTCGACAGGGTCACGCGCTCGGCCTCGATCGCCTGGGCGATGACGGCGCGGTGGGTCTCGAGGATGTCGGGCGGGGAGTTGTCACCCCAGGAGGTGATCGCGAAGACGGCGTAGTCCTCGACGGCTTCGGCGAGGCGGGGGCGTTCGACGACGGGGCGGATGGCGTCGAGCACGCGGGCGACGCGGAGGCGGGCGTCGGCCTCGAGACCTGCGTGCGAATAGAGGGACGTGCCGAGTCGGGGGAGTTCGGCGAGATCGGGCGGGAGGGGGAGGCGGTAGGTGAGCAGGGCGGCGCCGAAGTCATAGATGAGGATCTCGGCGGCGGGGTCGGTCTGGAGGCCCGCGACTTCGACGGTTTCGCCCTCGACCAGCAGGCGGAGGGGCGGGGGGCTGTAGTCGAACCACACGGGGGCGGGGCGGCGGGCTCGGACGACGCGGCGGCGGGTGGCCTCGCGGACGAGGGGCTCGGCGGCGTCGAGGTCGACCTGGAAGCCGATGTCGAAGGCGAAGAAGACGAGGGCGTGGCCTTCTATGCGGACGGGGGGGTTCGCGCGGGAGGCGGACTGGGCGTCGGGAGCGCTCGTGGCGGGGTCGTCCGTGTTGGCGTCGTTGGCGGCGGGCTGGGTGTAGGTCGGGATGTTGGGCATGACGTTCGGACCCCCAATCTTGCTGGCGGGTAATGAACGGGCGTCGGGTGGCGGCGGCGTTGTCGCCCTGGATGGAATTATCGACGTGGTCGGCTTCGAGGGTTTGACGGGTGACGAGCCGATCTAGGATTTGTGCGGAGGTCGCTGTCGGTCACGCCGCGTTCGGCGCGTATGACGGGATGGTGCGAGATGGTGGGCCGGGTTACGGAGGCGCCCGAGGGGCGTGGCGGTTCGGGGATGCCTTACCAGAGTGATTCTGAGCGGTCCGACATGCTGGCGATGCACATTCTGCCGCAGCCGGACGACGAGACATGCGGGCCGACGTGCCTGCACGCGGTGTACAGCTATTGGGGGGAGAAGATCGGGCTCGACGAGGTGATCGAGTCGGCGCGGTCGTTGAACATCGTGGGGGCGGGGCGTGGGACGTTGGCGGTGATGCTGGGGATCCACGCGTTGTCGCGGGGGTACCGGGCGTCGCTGTACACGTTCAATCTGCACGTGTTCGATCCGACGTGGTTCGATGGGGACTCATGCGCCCGGGCGGACTTTCTGACCTCGAAGCTGATCGCGCAGGCGGAGGAGAAAAGCGTTGACGACCCGCGGTTCGCGGTGGCGACGGCGTCGTACCTCGAGTTCTTGTCGAAGGGCGGGGAGATCAGCTTCGGGGATCTCTCGGGCGGCTTGATCGCGGGCTTTATCCGCCAGGGGCTGCCTGTGCTGACGGGGCTGAGCGCAACGTATCTCTACCGGTGCGCGCGAGAGTTCGGTCCGAACGATGACTACGACGACATCCGGGGATTCCCTACCGGTCACTTCGTGGTGCTTCACGGGTTCGACGGGAAGACGCGGGGCGTGACGATCGCGGACCCGCTCGAGGGGAATCCGGGATTTGAGAGCCAGCGGTACACGGTTTCGATGGAACGGCTGGTGCCGGCGATTATGCTTGGCGTGCTGACGTATGACGCGAATCTGCTGGTGATTCAGCCGCCCGGAGGGGCGGGGGAGCGTGGGGACGTGAACGGTCGGGTGGACGCGTGAAGCCGTTGCTGGTCGTGGATTCGCCGAAACGTTGGCCGATGGAGATACCGGGGACGGAGCTGGTCTCGTCGTACGCGTATCTGTCGGACCCTGCGCTTGCGGAGGGGACGGGGCGGAAGGTGTTCAACCTTTGCCGGTCGTTCAAGTACCAGGCGGCGGGGTATTACGTCTCGCTGCTGGCGGAGGCGCGGGGGCATCGGCCGTTGCCGTCGGTGAGCGCGATCCAGGACCTGCGGCTGGCGCCGGTGGTGAAGCTGGTGTCGCAGGACCTTGACGAGTTGATCCAGGAGACGCTGAAGCGGATCAAGTCGGAAGCGTTCGAGCTGAGCATCTATTTCGGGAACAACCTCGCGGAGCGGCACGGGCGGCTGGCGAAGGCGATCTTCAACGCGTTCCCGGCGCCGCTGCTGCGGGCGAAGTTCGAGCGGAACGGGTCGTGGAAACTGACTTCGGTGCGGGTGATCGGGCTGGGGGAGGTGCCGGACTCGCACCGGGAGTTCGTGGTGCAGCAGGCGGAGCGGTACCTGCGTCGCGTTCCCAGGAAGGGGAAGGCGTCGGCGCCGACGCGGTTCGACCTGGCGATCCTGCATGATCCTGAGGACCCGATGCCGCCTTCGGACGCGGAGGCGTTGAAGCGGTTCATCGCGGCGGGCGAGTCGGTGGGGATCTCGTGCGATCTGATCCGAAAGGACGCGTACGGGCGGATCGCGGAGTACGACGCGCTGTTCATCCGGGAGACGACGTACGTCAACCACCACACGTATCGGTTCGCGCGGCGGGCCGAGGCGGAGGAGATGGTGGTGATCGACGATCCGGGGTCGATTCGTCGGTGCACGAACAAGGTGTACCTTGCGGAGACGCTTGCGCGGCATCGGGTCGCGACGCCGAAGACCCTGATCCTTTCGAAGGAGAACGCGCTCGAGGGCTTGCAAGCGCTCGGGTTTCCGTGCGTGCTGAAGCGCCCTGACAGCTCGTTCTCGAACGGGGTGGAGCGGTGCGACTCGGGAGATCACGCGGCGGACATGCTGGCGGCGTTCTTCGAGAACAGCGATCTGCTGGTGGCGCAGGAGTACGTGCCGACGGACTTCGACTGGCGGATCGGCGTGCTTGGCGGGGAGCCGCTGTACGCGTGTCGGTACGGGATGGCGGCGGACCACTGGCAGATCGTGAAGCGGGACGACGAGGGCGTACACACCGGAAACGCGGAGACGCTTCCTGTTGATACAGCGCCGGAGGACGTGGTCAAGCTCGCGGTGCGGGCTGCGAAGCTGATGGGGGACGGGCTCTACGGCGTGGACCTGAAGACGGTGCGCGGGAAGCCGGTGGTGATCGAGGTGAACGACAATCCGAACATCGACGCGGGCGTCGAGGACGCGGCGCTCGGCGACGAGTTGTACGTGCGGGTGATGAACCACTTCCTTTCGAAGCTCGAGCCGCGATGACGAAGAATGAATCCGACTGGTCGTACCCGCTGGGGCTCTTCGAGGCGTTCGGCGTCGAGATGGAGTACATGATCGTTGATCGCGAGACGCTGGACGTGCGTCCGATCTGCGACGAGTTGTTCCGCGCCGCGACTGGTGATGACACGTCGGACGTCGAGCCGGACGGGGAGGACGGCGTCGTCTCGTGGTCGAACGAGCTGGCGCTGCATGTCGTCGAGCTGAAGACACAGCGACCGGCGACGTCGCTCACGGGGCTGGCGGACGCGTTCGGGGATCACGTGCGTCGGATCGACGCGTTGCTGGAGCCGATGAACGCGCGGCTGGCGCCGACGGCGATGCATCCGTGGATGGACCCGAACACCGAGACGAGGCTCTGGCCGCACGAGTACAACGAGATCTATCGCGCGTATGACCGGATCTTCGGGTGTCGGGGGCACGGCTGGGGGAATCTGCAGAGCACGCACATCAACCTTCCGTTCGCAAACGACGAGGAGTTCGGGCGGTTGCACGCGGCGCTGCGTGTCGTGCTTCCGCTGTTGCCTGCGCTCGCGGCAAGCTCACCGCTGGTTGAGGGGCGTTGTTCACCGCTCGCGTGTCATCGGATGGAGGTGTATCGCACGAACTCGGCGCGTGTGCCGATGATGACCGGGCTCGTCGTTCCGGAAGCGTTGTACACGCGGTCGGGGTACGAGCGCGACGTGCTCGGCAGGCTGTACGACGAGCTGGCCCCGCTCGACCCGGAGGGCGTGCTCCGGCACGAGTTCGCGAACGCGCGGGGGGCGATGGCGCGGTTTGATCGCGGCGCGATCGAAATCCGCGTGCTGGATATCCAGGAGTGCCCTACGGCGGACATCGCGATCGCGGCGCTGGTGATCGAGGTCGTTCGGGCGCTGGTGAACGAACGTTGGATGGGCTACGAGGAGCAGAAGCGGATCGGCACGGAGGCGTTGCACGGCACGCTGCTCGAGACGATCAGGTCTGCCGAACACGCTCGGGTGCGGAACGGCGCTCTGCTGCGCGCCGTCGGCGTCGAGAGCGACTCGGCGTGGGCGGCGGATGTGTGGTGGCGGCTGTTCGAAGAAGTCATGCCCGACGGTTCGCTGGAGCGCGTG
>PAKY01000011.1 GCA_002706885.1 Phycisphaerae bacterium | reverse complement strand
GACCGCGCGCTGCTCGACGCGACGTGCGATCACCTGCTCGTGCTCGACGGCGAGGGGAACGTGCAGGCGTTTCTCGGCACGTACTCGCAGTGGGCGGAGAAGCAGACGCGGTCGACGGCGTCGGACGCGAAGGTCCGGGAGCCGAAGCGCGCCGTCGAGCCTGCGCCGAAGCCCGCTCCGCCAGCGCCGTCAAAGAAGAGCGAGGCTGACCGTCCGCGGAAGAGCAAGTGGTCCTGGATGCGTGTCGAGCAGCTCGAGGAGAAGATCGGCTTCTTCGAAGAGCAGGTCGCCGAGATCGATAAGCAGCTTGCCGATCCCGATGTCTGGCTTGATCACGAGCGGGCCGGAAAGCTGACCGACCAGCGCGACGAGATCAAGGCCGAACTGGACCTGCTCGAGGCTGAGTGGCTGTACAAGGCCGAGTGACGCCGCGAGGGTCAGCGCGAACGGCGGCGAGACGTCACCATCAGCGAGCCGAGGCCGAGCAACGCGGCTGAGGCCGGCGCCGGGACGCCAGCGGTCAGGCCACCGACGCGGTAGATCGATCCGTTGGTGCTGCTGATCCAGGCGTCGCCCGTGCGGTCGTCGAACGCGATGCCCGACATCCCGGAGATGCCAAGGTCGTCGACGTTGATGTCGCGGAGGAACTCGCCTGACGCCGAGAGGACGCGGATGACGTTCTGGCTGCTGCTCACGAGGAACAGTTCGCCCGTTGACGCCGAGATTTCGACGTCGCTGTAGAACGCGTCGAAGTTGCCGCCGAAGCCAAACGAGACGCCCGCGACGCCCGTCGAAGGATCGAAGACGCGGATGACGTCGTTCGTCCAGTCGATCGTGTAGAGCATGCCCGAGAACGGATCGATGGCGCCGCCCGTGAGCTGGCCGATCGGCTCGGCGAGATCCTGGGATGCGAGGATCGACCCGGTGCCCGCGTCGACGGCGTAGAGCGTCTGCGTGCTCGGCTCGCCCTGCGTGACGAGCATCGTGCCCGCGGGGACGAGGATGCCGCCGATTTCGAGGGGGGTGATCGAGAAATCGATGTCGCTGTCGTTGCCGCCGCCCGGTACCCAGGCGAGGTCGGCGCCGAACGATGTGCCATCGGCGTTGTAGCGCTGGAGCGTGGTCGTGTTGCTCACGTGGGCATAGATCACACCCGCGTGGAAACCGATGGCGTTCAGACCGCCGCCGGGAGGATCAAAGCTCGACAGCAGCGACACACCGGCGCCTGCGGTTCCTGCGAGCGCAGCGACAACGGCGACACATCCGTTTGCGATTCTCATCTCTGAACCCCTGCGATGACACAAACCCCGGGCGCCGCCCGAAACGGACGGTCCGCAGCGACAAGATGCGCTCATTCCGCGTTCATGCCAATCTCATCGCAGATAGATTCTGAGAATGTGAAAATCGTGACGGAGACCGTGTTCAGCCGCTAAGGTCAGTCAGTCCGCTTCCACTCGCCGTCGATCATCTGCATTTCCCCCGCGCCGCCTGGCTGGAGCATCCAGACCTGCCAGCGGTAGGCATCGCCTGCGGGCGTGGAGACGGTCTGCTTGATCTTCGGGCCATTCTCGTTCTCGGTGGCTGCCCACTCGGCCGAGAGCGATCCGTCGGCGCCCACCTGCATGGGGCGGACGGACACCGTTCCGTCGTTCTGGAAGCCGTGGGCGACAATCGTCCCCTGCTCGTCGTCCCAGCGATAGAGCGTGAGGTAGCGGGCGTACGGATCGGCGTCGCCGTCTTTCGCGTAGGTCACCGCTTCGACGAACTTGCCGTCCATGACGACGCGGTACTCGTTCCGCGCCCAGAGCTCCATGCCGTTCGCCCAGGCGGTCTCGATCTCCCAGTCGCCGATGAACGGCGCGAGGGTCTCGAGCTTCGTGCCCTTGAGCGCAGCGTCGTCCGTTGAGCGGACTTCCGGGATCGTCGCGACGGCGGCCGCG
Source organism: Phycisphaerae bacterium (assembly GCA_002706885.1). Classification (GTDB taxonomy): domain Bacteria; phylum Planctomycetota; class Phycisphaerae; order Phycisphaerales; family UBA1924. The sequence goes on along the minus strand of PAKY01000011.1, from coordinate 65,697 downwards.
AAGCCGAGGCCGAAGAGGCCCGCGGCGCCAAGCGCGAGAACTGCGATCCGGTTGCGAGTTCTGAACATGTGCATCTCCTTCTTCCCGCGTTTCAGACCTTCAGCCGAGCGACTTCACCGCCGTCAGTACCTCCGCGGCGTGATCCTTGGTCTTCACCTTGTCCCATCGCTCGACGACCAAACCGTCCGGGCCGATGAGATACGTGGTCCGGGCGATCCCCATGTACCTTCGTCCGTACATGCTCTTCTCGACCCAGACGCCGTACTTCTGGCTCACGAGTGGATCGGGCTTTCCCTCGTCGTTGAGGCGATCATCCGCCAGAAGGGGGTAGTTCAACCCTTCCTTCTCCGCAAACTTCTTCTTGCTCTTCACGCCAAGGATTGAGATCCCGAAGACTTGCGCGTCGATCTTCTCGAACTTCGGAAGGGCGTCGCGGAAGCCGCAGGCCTCTTCGGTGCAGCCGCTCGTCAGGTCCTTGGGATAGAAGAACAGGACCACGGCCCGACCCGCGTAGTCCTTGAGCGCGTGCTTCGTTCCGTCCTGGTCGTTGAGGGCAAAGGCGGGGGCTTTCTTCCCCGGATCGATCAGCGGCATGCTCCGGACTCCTTCGGAGTTGGAGCATACCGACGCGGGCGTGCCTCGTTGCGTCATCCGCCGAGCAGCCACCTCACCGAAAGAGCGACGAGGGCGACTGCGATCAGCGCCGCGGAGATCATCGACAGCGCGGCGCCGACGGCGTCGGCCCTCGGCTTAGTCGGCGCCGGGGCGGCCTCGATTCGGCGGGCGACATCGGCGGAGAGGGCTGCCTCGCCGCGGCGGGCGCCGTCCTGCACGATCGCGATCAGCACGCTGGCGTCGAACGCACGGAGACCGAGGGCCTCGGCGGTGCGCATGAGCCGCCTCCTCCGGTCGGGGGTCAGGATCGCGGCCGAGCCGCCTTCGAGCTGCGTCGAGACACGAACGGCGAAGACCCATCTCGGATCGGTGGCGGCGAGACCGGGACCCTCCGATCGTGTTGCGTCGGCGCGACGACGTTTCGCCGAATCAACATCCATGCGGACGAGCCGCAGCGCCGGGCGTTCTGAGAGGGCTGGGTCCATGGCTGCGGGTCAGGGTGCGAGGACGGCGCCAAACGGGTGTCGGCGGCTCGTCGGGCGGGTACAGTCCCCGCCCACGGGGGTCGATAGGAGCGCGATGACCACGCCTACGACGAGCGAAGGACAGGACGGGGCGTCCGATGGGGCCGATAACGCCTCGCTGCCCGACCTCTACACGCCGCTCACGACCGACGAGATCGTCGCTCGACTCGAGGCCCTCTCGAAGCGCGGCAAGCTCGCGGGCTTCGAACGGGGCGATGGTGACGGGCTGTGCTCGGTGGCGGCGTTCGGGACGCCGTTCGATCGTCGGTTGGTCATGCTCTCGAGCGACGATCCGTCCGGCGTCCGTCGGATCGCGTGGCGGCTGCGGTTCCGACGGCTGATGCCGACGATCTTCGCGGTCATGCTGCTCGTGTCGGTCTGGCCCGGCGAGCCGCTAACCGATTCGTTCCTGAAGACCTTCCTCGGCTTCTACAACGCGTGGACGCAGCCTGAGACGGGCTGGCTCCGCACCTGGTGGTGGTACTACCCCCTCACGATCCTCTCGATTCCCTTCGCGTGGCGCGGCGCGATCAAGAAGAGCCGCGCGACGAGTCACGCCGACGCGCAGGAGACGATTGGGAAGATCGCGTCGGTCATCGACGCGCAGCCGTCGCCCACCTCATCGAACTGAGTCGTTACTCGACGTCCTTGCCTTCGACCACGTCGGTGACGGGCGGAGCGGCGTGCTCGCCGGACGCGAGTTCACCGCGTGAGAGGCGCCCCATGTAGTTGTGGTACGCCTGCATGGCCTTGAACCCGAAGACGAGCATGATCGGGATGTTGGCGACGAGCATCGCTCCGAGACCGAGCGTCGTCCACATGTCGAGGTCCTTCTCCGTCTTGATGAACGGGAGGGTGGACACGAAGATCAGGAAGCAGTAGAGCAGCTTGTACGGAAGAACGAACGCCGGGGCGCTCTTTCCGAACAGGAAGTACACCCCCTGCTCGCCGTAGTAGCTCCACGAGATCATCGTTGATACCGCGAAGAGCCAAGACGCGAGGATGATGAGCCACTTTCCAAGACCGGGCACCGCGCGGTCGAAGGCGTGGGCGGTCAGACCGGCGCCGATGTAGTTCACGTACACGCCGCGCGTGACCAGTTCCGGGCGCGTGGCGCTCGCGAATGGCTCCCACTGAACGAGGTACCTTCCATCGGCCTCCTGCGTGACGGTACCGTTGACTTGGACCCGTGAGAGACCGTCGCCGGCGACCGGCTCGGCGTTGGCGATCATGAAGATGTTCGACTCGCCCTCGGACCAGCCCAACTCGGTCGGGGAGATCTGGCGGATCCGCTTCTCGAGGTCCTTCATGCCGGGAAGCGCCGGGGTCTGGAGACGCCACAACACTTCGCCCTCGTCGGCGCGCTCCGTCCATGAGATCTCTGCGTCCGCCGCGTACACCGCCGCCGACTCGCGGTTCCAGGCACCGGTCGAAAGGATCACCAGCGCGGTGATGGTGCAAACGACGATCGTGTCGATGAACGGCTCAAGCCCCGCGACCACGCCCTCGCGGACTGGCTCGTCGGTCTTGGCCGCCGAGTGAGCGATCGGGCTCGATCCCTGGCCCGCTTCCGAGCTGAACAGGGCCCGCTTGATGCCCCAGGTCGCCGCGACGCCGAACGTTCCGCCGAGGAACGCCCCGCCGGCTTCCGCGTCCGATCCACCCATAAAGCTCGGGAGTCCGTGCTTGAAGATCAGGCCGATCATCTCCGGAATCTTGTCGGCGTTGAGCGCGAGCACGACGAGTCCAGCGGCCATGTAGAGCGCACACATGATCGGGACGACGCGACCGGCCACCGCGCCGATGCGCTTGATACCGCCGATGATGACCAGCGCGACCACGATCGCGAGGAACACGCCGATGGCGGGCTTTGGAACGTCGGGGATGTACTGGTGGGTCACCTCGGCGACGTTGAACGATTGGAACATGTTGCCGCCGGTGATCGCCGACAGCACGAGCGTCACGCAGAAGATGCCGCCGATCAGGCTGCCGAGGGCGCCTCGGTTCGCGACACCCAGACCGATCATGATCAGCGCGACGACCGCGCCGACGCCCATGGCGATCGTGTTCCCGCTGATCACCGAGAGACCCAGCACCGCGGCGCCGAAGACGATGCCCGCGATCAGGCCGAGCTTCGGCCCCGCCTCATCGGTCATGATCCTCTTCACGACGAACATCGGCCCGCCGTGCGGGTTCTCCGGGTCGTCGGTGTTCCGATAGAGCATCGACTGCGTGACCTCGGTCATCTTCAACGCCATGCCGATGAAGCCGATCACCCACATCCACATGACGGCGCCCGGGCCGCCGATGGTCACCGCGACCGCTACACCACCGATGTTTCCGAGACCGACGGTCGCCGAGAGAGCCGCCGAAAGCGCCTGGAAGTGGTTGATGGCGCCCGGGTCGTTCGAGTCGTCGTACTTGCCGCGCACGACCTGAACGCCGTGCGTCAACGCTCGATACTGCCCGAAGATCGTCCAGATCGTGAAGAGCACGCCCGTTACCAGGAGCGCATAGACCACGTAGTCGTGGAACAGGACGCTGTTGAGCGCCTCGATGAAGGCGTTGACTGTTTCCATGGATCGTCCCCGTAATCGACCGAACGCGACGCCCACGAGGGGGCTCGCATCCGTCGATCATGGCGACTCTCGCTCAGCTTTGCAACACGGCCTCTTCGACCGGCGCCTCGGCCTTCAGCCCCGCGACCCGAGCGATCGCGTCCGCCGCGCCCTCCGCGGCGCGCGAACCGCTGAAGGCGCCGACAACCTCACCGAGCCCATCGACCTGGCGCCTGGCGACCTCCGGACGCTCGATCAGTTCAATGGCGCGGTCCAGGATCGGCTGATCGCCTCCAAAGTGCGGGATCAGTTCCGGAACGACCTCGCGACCGACGATGAGGTTCGGAAGGCTGAAGAACGGCGTCCGGACGAGCCATCGGCCCAGCAGCTCGTAGAGCAGTCGGCTCGACTTGTAGACGATCACCATCGGCTTGAGGTGGCGGGAAACCTGTAGGGTCACCGTACCGGAAACGACCAACGCGACGTCGCTCCACCGCGCGACCGCGTCCGTCTTTTGGGTCTCGATTCGAAGCGAAGCGGGCCAGCCACGCCCACCGACGCCCGGGGACTCGGCGATCTCGCGGAGTCGCGTGGCGACACCGCCGCTGGTCGCCGCGATCACGCCTCGGATCGAACCGTACTCGGCCTCGAGCTTGCGATAGGCGCTGAGCAGGAGCGGGAAGTTGCGTTCAATCTCCGCTGGCCTCGAGCCCGGCATGATCGCGATCTTCGGCGAACCCGTCCGCCACGCCTCGGGCCAGGCTTCGATCTGCGCGTCCATCGCGGCGTCGTCCATCGGCTCGTCGAAGAGCGGGTGCCCGACGAACTTCGCGGGGACGCCGCGTTCGCGGAAGAACTGCTCCTCAAATGGAAGAACGCAGCAGACGAAGCTGGTCAGGCGGCGGAGCTTGCCGATCCGCCAGCTCCCCCACGCCCAGATCTGCGGCGCGACAAGGTGCACAACCGGAACGCCGCGCTTCTTCGCCATCGCGCAGATCGGGAAGTTCGCGGCCGGTGAGTCCACCGGAACGTGGGCGATGACCTTGCCGCGATGTGCATCGAGCCACGCCTCGATGTCGCGGTTGATGCGCTGGTGTTCGCGGATCTTCGCCAGGCCCGGGAGGCCCATCACCGCGTTTGCCCCCGTGAGCGCGACGGGCTCCGCGCCCGCGTCCCGCGTTCGGGGGCCGCACCACCCGACGATCCGGACGTCCGGGTAGCGGGCCTTGAGCACCGACACCACGCTCGCCGCATGGTCGTCGCCGCTCGGCTCGAAACCCGTGATCAGGATGATGGGCGCGTCGCCGTCCATGGCCCGGATGCTACGGCCCCTCGGCCCGCTTCAGAACCCCGCCGCCGCGAGCACCTCGCTCGGGCGGCGATCGAGGGCCGCGGCGATCGCCAGGAACGAATCGAGGCTCGGCAGGTGGGCGCCGCGCTCGATCGAACTGAGCTGGCTCACGCTGAAGCCGGCCGCGTCGCTCAGTTCCTTGAGGGTCCACCCGCGCTCGGTCCGGGCGAGGCGGATCTGGCGACCGAGTTCGAGCCGGAGCCGTTCCGGGGATCGTTGGCCGAGGTTGAACGCGTCCGCGGCCTCCGAGAGGACCTTGCGGAGCTGCGCGAGTTCGAAGGGCTTGGCGATGTAGTCGAACACGTCCTGACGGAAGGTCTCACGCATCGAATCCATCGTGGGATAGCCCGTGAGCACCACGACGCAGAGCTTCGGCCATCGCTGGCGGACTTCTGCGAGCACCTCGGCGCCAGAGTGCGGCCCCATCTTCATGTCGAGGATCGCGAGGTCGGGAAGCCGCTGCTCGCAGGCGTCGAAGAACGCGTCGGGCTTGGCGACGACGCGCACCAAGTGTCCCTCGCCCTCCAGGACGCCCTGTAGGTACTCGCGAAAGTCGGGATCGTCGTCGATCGCGAGGATCGAGAGCGGGATCGTGTCTGTGGCTTCCGTCACGCGCATCAGGCCTCACCGTCCGTTGTGCGAGGCATGTTACCGCCATCCGCGGCTTCAGCCGAGCCGGATTCGGGTGATGTCCCCATCAGCGGCGTGTCCATCGGCAGAAGCACCTCGAACTCCGCCCCGCCCTCCGGCCTGTTGCGCGCGATCAGCGTGCCCGCGTGTTCCCGGACGATGCCCTCGGCGACGGCGAGGCCGAGCCCGGTTCCGTTCGCGTCGAGCCGACCCGTGACGAACGGCTCGAAAAGGTTCGGAAGGACCGCGGGATCGATGCCCGGGCCGTCATCGATCACCCGTACACCGATCCACGCGTCGCCGCCACGGGACTCTCTGGAGGCACGAACAACGACTCGCCCCGACAGACCGTTCTCGACCATCGCGTTCACGGCGTTCCGCACGAGATTGACGAAGACCTGGATCATCCGGTCGGCGTCGCAGGAGAGCTCGATGTCGCTCGCGACCTCGTTCTCGATCTCGACACCCTCGGCGTGGCGATCGATGCGAACGAGCGTCAGCGACTCCTCAACCACATCGCGGAGGACCGCCGATCGGCGCTGGGTCGATCGAGCGCGCGCGTAGTCGAGCAGGCTGTCGCCCAAACGTTCAAGCCGCCCCACCACGCGGCGAAGGAGTTGCGCCTCGCTCGGGGGGAGCGAGCGGCTCGTCGAATCGGCGAGCTTGTCGACGAGGCCTTTGACCACGGCGAGCGGCGTGTTGAGCTCGTGAGCGATGCCCGCCGACATCATGCCGAGGCTCGCGAGGCGATCGGCGCCTTCGAGGTTCCGCCGTGCGTTCTCGAGCAGGTGGTTCTTACGTTTCAGGTCTGTCGCGACCTCTTCGAGGCGCTGCAGCGCCTGCTCGAGCGCCCGCTCCTCGCGTCGGAGCGCCTCGATTGTCTCGTTTCGGGACCGCATGATCGATCCGAGCTCGTCTTTGGGAATCATGCGCTCGGGGATCAGTTCGTCCCGGTAGTCCCGGCGGAGGGCGGCGTCGTCGGCGTCGAGCATCGTGCCGATCGGGCCGTAGACGTGCCTCGGGAGCACGAGAACCTCAAGAACGAGCACGATCAGCGCGTAGATGGCGATGAGGGCCGCGATTAGCAGGAGATAGATTTGGCGGACGCCCGACCGCACGCCGGGGGATTCGACGCTGACCATCGCGTAGCGACCATCTTCGAGGCGGGTGGCGCGGACCGTGCCCTCGGCGTCGTGGTCGACGGTGACGTGCCGACCGACATTCTCAAGGGTGTCCACCGCGGTCGCCGTCAGTCCGAGCTCAGCCGCGGTTCCCGCTCGGAGGCGATCGTCATCCGACTCGGCGACCGCGCCGTCGGCGAAAAGGTCGAGGATCGCGTCGGCGGTGTCGACTTCGGCCCGGCGCACCAGGTTGTCGATGGGCGCTCGAAGGGCCAGATAGAGCATTCCGGTGAGCACGAGCGAGAAGCACGTGTGGAGCACCATCAGCTTGCGCCGGATCGGCAGCCCCGCGAGCCATGCGGGGAGAGGCAGCCCTCGGCCGAAGAGACCGGGGCGATGTCGGCGCGGTTGTCCCACGAGCGAACGGTACCGCTGCTCGGCGCCTCGGGCGACATACCCTCCGCCCATGCCAGCCCTCCGCGAGGCGCCGGCGTCAGGCCGCGACGCCGCCTATCGCGTCCTCGCCGAGAACGCCGCCCGATATCCGGACTTCCTCCCGCTCACGATCGACGATCGCGGGCTCGACGCGCGCGAAGCCGCCTTTGCGAACGCGATCGCGGGAGCCGCCTTGCGTCGCTGGATCACGCTGGCGTTCCTGCTGGAGCGCGTCGGTCGCCGACCGCTCCATCCGATGCAGCCCCCGCTCCAGGCGGCGCTGATCGCCGGCGCCGCTCAGTTGCTCCTCCTGGATCGGGTGCCGGCACACGCCGCGATCGACGAGACGGTCGAGTGGACGAAGCGGCGTGTCAGCGGCGGCGCGTCGAAGCTGTGCAACGCGGTGCTCCGCAGATTCGCGGGACTGGTGTCGGACGAAACAATCGATGCTCCGTCTGACGGCCTCGACGATCTGGAACGACGTGACGTCGTCCCGCTCGACGACGGACGCCTACGTGTGTTGACCCAACCGCTCCTGCCAGAAGATCCGCGAGAGCGGGTGCGCATCGCGTCGTCGATTCCGCGGGCTCTCTTCGGGGCTTGGCTCGATCGTCACGGCTCCGACGCCGCCCGCGAAATGGCGCTGCACGCGCTCGTCATCCCGCCCGTGATACTCAACACGGCGCACGCTTCCGGCGCCCTTCCCGAGGGGTTGTCCGCTCACGACGACAGCGTCTCCGCCGTCGTGGACCGCCCTGCCGACCTCCCCTCACTGCTTCGGGGACGATCGGACCTCTGGGTCCAGGATCCAACTTCGACCGCCGCGCTGCAGGTCGCCGACGTCGAAGCGATTGGGTCGTGCTCACTCGTGGTGGATCTGTGCGCAGGACGGGGGACGAAGACCCGCCAATTGCTCGCGATGTGCCCGAACGCGCGGGTCATCGCTGCGGACACGGACGAACCGCGGCTTGAGACGCTCAAGAAGACATTGGGCGCCGAGTCTCGGCTGACAGTGTCGACGCCCGATGCCGCTCTTCGTTCGCATCCCGGCGCGGCGGATTTGGTGCTCCTCGATGTCCCATGCTCGAACTCGGGCGTGCTTCCGAGGCGCCCGGAGGCGAGGTATCGGTGTGGAGAGGACCAGACCACCCGCCTCGTCGGTCTCCAGAGAGAAATCCTCCGAAACGGGGCGTCGCTGCTTCGCACGGGCGCGATGCTGGTGTACGCCACCTGCGCGATCGACGACGCCGAGAACCTCGACCAGACCGAGTGGGCCGCATCAGAACTCGGCCTGACCCTTGTCCACCAGCGTGTCATTCTGCCCGACGGTCGACCCGGCGGCCGGCCGACGCGATATCGCGACGGTGGCTTCGCGGCGCTGCTTCGGCGGGATTGACGCAGATCGCAAACGGCGCGCAGGCGCCCGCCATACACTCCCCGCTCTGCTCGGGGACCCCCCCAACTGCCTCCGCACCGCCCGCCGGCGACCGAGAGGGCTTCATGAATCTGCTCGACCTCGTCACGCCCGAAACGATCCGATCCCCGCTCGCCGCTACCGACAAGCGAGGGGTCATCGATGAACTCGTCGACCTGCTGCATGAGCAGGGGACGGTCAGCGATCCGGGGTCGCTCAAATCCGCGGTCTGGACACGCGAGCAGACGCGCACCACTGGAATCGGCCACGGCCTCGCGATCCCGCACGGCAAGTGCGTTGGCCTCGACGGGCTCGCGATGGCGATCGGTAAGCCTTCGGAACCGCTGGACTTCGAAGCGATCGACAGCAAGCCGGTCCAGCTCGTGGTCCTTCTCGCGAGCCCGCCGGACCGCACGAGCGACCACATTCAGGCCCTCGCCCAGGTGAGCCGCCTCTTCGGCGCCGAAGCGTTCCGTACGAAGGTCTACGAAGCCGGGTCGTCTGAAGAGATCTACGAACTCATCCGCGCTCAGCAGGGCTGATCGGCTCGCGTCGCTGGCCGCCGGTCGCCTCAACCACCGTTGCCGCCAGAACCTCGAGTCGAGCGAGACAACGGTCGGCGTGCGCACGGAAGACGGCGTGCGGGAAGAGCGTGATCAGCGCCACGATGAGCCCGAAGGCGGTGGTGAACAGAGCCTCGCCGATGCCCGCCGCCACGGCCGCGGGATCCGTCACGGCCCCTGCGTCGTCGAGCAGGCGGAAGCTACGGATGATGCCCGTCACGGTGCCGAGGATGCCCAGCATCGGGGCGGCGGTGATGATCGTCGCCATTGTCGCCCCGAAACGCTCAATCGCCGGTCGAACAAGCTCGGCCGGTTCGTGGGCGTACGACTCCTGCATCGGGGCGCCGTCCGGCCGCGTGCGCTGCGCTCTGGCGATGATCGCCAAGAGGTATCGCCCGTAGACCGAGCGGTCGTGGGCGACCTTGGCCGCCGCGGACGGCAGATCCCCCGCTCGGACGAGTTCGGTGACCGTCCCGAGCCGCTCGATCCGCCCCGCGTTGTGCGTGGTCGCCCAGAACGCCATCCGCTCGACCGTCAACGCGATCGAAGCGAGGCTAAGGGCGAGGAGGGGCCACATCACCCACCCGCCGGCGCGGATGAGATCCAGAATCCGTTCGATCAGTTCCACGGGGCGATCGTACCGGGGTCGCGGCGTCCGTTATGATCGCGCATGCCCTGCGCCGACCAATCCTGCGTTCAGGACGCTGCACTGTCCCGACCCGTGCTGAACGAGGCGCGTCGCGTCGGTGAGGCGGTTGACGCCCATATCAACGCGTGGCTCGATCGTCGAGAGGCGCCCGATCCGCTACGGGACGCCGTCCGCTACGCGGTCATGAACGGTGGCAAGCGGCTTCGACCCACCCTGTGCGTGCTGTGCGCCGAGGCGGTCGGTGGAACGGAGGCAGGCGAGCGGGCGATCCCAGCGGCCGCGGCCCTCGAGCTGGTCCACGCCTTCAGCCTCGTCCACGACGATCTGCCCGCGATGGATGACGATGACATGCGACGGGGCGGACCGACGCTCCACGTTCGCAGCGGTGAAGCCTTGGCGATTCTCGCGGGTGACGCGATGCTCGCCATGGCTTTCGAACTGATCCTCGCTGGTCCGCACGACGAGCGAGCGGAGCGGGCGACCGCTGCGTCCGAGCTTGCCGCCGCGACGACCGACATGGTCAGCGGCCAGGTCTACGACACGCTCGGCGGGTTCCCCGATGGGCTATCGGACGAGGACCGGGTCCGGCTGACACATCGGAACAAGACGGGCGCCCTGCTCCGCGCGGCGTGCCGCGTGGGCGCGATCGTTGCCGCGGCGGGCGCCGAACAACTCGACGCGGTCACCCGGTACGGAGAGGCGGTCGGGCTGATGTACCAGATCGTCGACGACCTGATCGACCTCAGCCAGACAGCGGAGCATGTCGGCAAGGCGACTGGCAAGGACGCGGACGCCGGTAAGCTGACGTATCCCGGAGCGATGGGGATCGAGGCCTCGCGCCGAGCGATCGGCGAACTGAAGGGCGCGGCGATCGAGGCTCTGGCTCGGCTTGGCGCGAACAGGGGGGTGCTCGCCGATGTATGCGAGTACCTTAGCGAGAGGACGAAATAGAACGCATCCGACGCGCCGCTCGGCGACCTCGCGGATGTATCATGCTTTCAGGAATCTCTGAAAGTACCGCCGCGGCGCCCGTCTGACGCCGGTTGGCGGAGCTCAGGAGGTGGCATGTCGGCCCTGTCTCGAATGAATGGCTCCGCTGACGTGCAGAAGCTCAGCGTCGAACAGCTCACGGACCTCGCTGCCGAGATCCGCGAGGCAATTATCGGACAGGTCTCGAAGACCGGCGGGCACCTCGCCCCGAATCTGGGTGTGGTCGAGCTCACGCTCGCCCTGCATCACGTCTTCGACTTTTCCTATGACCGCCTTCTCTTCGACGTCGGCCACCAGTGCTACCCCCACAAGCTTGTCACGGGGCGATATCCGCTGCTGAGCAAGCTCCGTTCCGCCGGCGGCATGGCAGGGTTCCCGGAGCCGCTGGAGAGTCCGTATGACCTCTTCAGGGTGGGCCACGCCGGGACGGGTATCTCGACCGCGGTCGGCATGGCGCGCGGCGATCAGCTTGCTGGCGAGTCGTTTGACTCGCGGAAGCGTCCGAACGGGCGGCGCGTTGTGACGATCGTCGGCGACGCGTCGATCGCAAACGGCGTCGCGATGGAGGGGCTGAACAACGCGGGGACGCTGAAGCGTCAGATGCTGGTCATCCTGAACGACAACGGGATGTCGATCAGCAAGCCGCAAGGGGCGCTTGCCGGGTACTTCGATCGCGTTCGCGTGAGCCACACGTACGCGGACCTGAAGCGGAACGCTCGCGAGGTGATCCGCCACCTGCCGGGCGGCGGGCTGCTCGCGGACGCCTACCACCGCGCGGGCGAGATGACGAAGGCGCTGATCACCGAGGACTCGTGGTTCGAGAAGTTCGGGCTGCTCACGGTCGGACCGATCGACGGGCACGACCTCCCGACGCTGATCGAGTTCCTCGCGGAGGCGAAGGACATCGATCGTCCCATCGTTCTGCACGTCAAGACGATCAAGGGCAAGGGCCTCGACATCGCCGAGGACGACGCCACGACGTTCCACTCGCCCAAGGCGTTCAAGGTGGATCGGTCTGAGGGATGCAGGGTCGAACTCAAGAGCGACGGCCGGAGCTTCACCGCGGCCTACGCGGACGCGATGCTCGATGTGATGGCGCGTGATGAGAAGGTGGTCACCTGCACCGCGGCGATGCCGGGCGGCACGGGCGTTGACAAGCTCATCGAGGCGTACCCCGATCGCTCCTGGGACGTCGGCATCTGCGAGAGCCACGCGCTCGACATGATGGCGGGCATGGCGAAGACGGGGTTCAAGCCGTTCTTTGCGGTCTATTCGACGTTCCTGCAGCGTGCGTTCGACCAGGCGTTCCAGGAGGTCGCGCTCCAGGGCCTCGCGGTCCGACTCTGCCTCGATCGCGCCGGGCTCGTCGGTGGCGACGGCGCCGTGCATCACGGTTTCTGTGACGTTTCGATCCTCCGCACCCTCCCCGACGCCGCGCTGATCGCGGCGATCGACGAGCCGAGCCTCCGGGCGGGCCTGGAGTTCATGCGGACGTACGAAGAAGGTCTTTCGTCGATCCGTTACCCGCGGGACAGCGTTTCAAGCCTCGTCGCCGACTCGTGCCCGCCGTTCGAACTCGGCAAGGCACGCCGCTTGAGCGAGCGCCACGCGGATCTGGACGACGATCGGCCCGATGTCGCCGTGCTCGCGTTCGGCGCGCCCGCGATCGATTCGCTCCGGGCCGCGGAGGCTCTCGGCGACGATTACGCGGTGGCCGTCTTCGACGCGCGTTTCGCCAAGCCGATCGACAAGGGGCTGATACGTGATCTGCTGTCACGACGCATCCCGATCGTGACCGTCGAGGACCACAGCATCGTCGGAGGCTTTGGCGCGGCCGTGATCGAGGCCGCGAATGAGCTCGGACTCGACGCCTCGGGCGTGACCCGTCTCGGGATACCGGACCGCTGGATCTACCACGACAGTCGCGCCAACCAGCTCGCCGCGGCGGGCATCGATGAGCACTCCATCCGCGCGGCCGTGCGAGCGGCCGCTTCCTGTGACGGTCCACCCTCAGCGGAGGTCGTTTCCCCCGCCGATCAGCACGCGAGGGCAGAGGCATGACTGCCGATGGCGCCGGTTCACCCCGGACGCCAGCGATGACCCGACATACCGTGCGGGTCATGGCTCCTTCCCGCCGGGTTGTCCATCTCGCTTTCAACGACGTGAAGCCGAGCGCCCTCGAGGCCGCGACGCGTGTCCGCGCTCTGATCGAGCGGCACGCCGAGTTCGCGGGGCATATCGACGTTCACTACGAGTGCGATACCGAAGCGATCGCGAAGTCTGACCTCATCTGCGTCGTCGGCGGCGATGGAACGCTGCTTGCCGCTGCCAGACGGCTGCTCGGGACGGGCGTTCCGATCCTGGGCGTGAACGCGGGGCGCGTCGGATTCATGGCCGCGTTCGACCCCGACGCGTTCGAGGCGCGAGCGGCGGACCTCCTCGAACATGCGCCGCTTCCGCTGCGGACCGTCCGCGCCCTCAGCGCGACGGTTTCGGACGGCGACGGCGGCGCCACGCCGCTGGAAGCCATCAACGAGATGGTGATCACCGCGGGCCCGCCGTTCCGCATGATCTCTCTCGAGATCGCCATCAATGGCGAGCCCGGGCCGGTGGTCAACGGCGACGGACTGATCGTTTCAACGCCTCTCGGGTCGACGGCGTACAACGTCTCGGCGGGCGGTCCCATCGTGGCGCCGGACGCGCCGGTGACCGTGATCACGCCCATCGCGGCGCACTCGCTCGCGTTCCGTCCGATCGTGCTCTCCGAGGATGACCGGGTCTCGATCCGTGTCGCACGCGGCAACGATGACGGCGACATCGGCACCACGCTCGTCGCCGATGGCCAGATCCACAAGCGGCTGCACCCGGGTGCGGAGGTCGTCATCGAAGGCCCACGCCGGTCGGTGGACTTCGTGATGAATCCCGAGACGACCTACCTGAGCACGCTCATGAAGAAGCTGCACTGGGCGGTTCAGCCCGCGGCTCAGGGCCGTCCCCCTCAGCCGCCGGAGCGCTGAACATTGGCGGCATGAGCAGTTCGTCCGGATCGATGAGCGCGATGACCACGTCGCCCGACTCGGGCGTTACGGACTTGTTCGCCGCGACGATGGTGAGCGAACCGTCCTTCTCGTGAACGAACATGACCTGCGCTCCCGCGCCGTAGAGTGTGCGGTAGGAGCGGTAGTTGAACTCGTCAGAGATGTTGGTCGCGCGGAGGACCCACCCGCCCGCGTGATGCTCTTGGAGCGTGTGGAGGTCGATCTCGTCGTTGAAGAGACGCCGCCCGTGCTCGGCCTGAACGCGGTCGGCGCCACCCTTGGCGTGCCCCTTGGATTCGCTCTTTGGCGCGGTAGCGCCGTCGCCCTTTGGCGGAGCTGTCTTCGTCTTCTTCCTCCGCACCGGGATCCGGTAGACGTCGGCCTTGCCGAAGACCCGCTCAAAGCGTTGCAACGCGAGGGTGTTGACCTCGGCGTTGGGCGTCATTGCAATCGCCCGTCCGATGCCGCGGAAGTCGAGCGATTCGAGAAACGCGTCCTCGAGCACATTGCCGTAGCGGGCGTCGAGGCCAGCCATGCGTGCGGTTGTGATGTTGCCTCGGTTGGTGTCGACGACGACGACACGGATCCCGCGGCTCGTCAGAAGCGTCGCGAGCGCCTGCACAAACGGGCTCGCGCCGACGAAGACGACGCCCTGCGGGTCCTGGTCGGCGACCTCGAGGCGTCTGGCGACAATCGGAGCGACGATGCCGTAGAAGAGGACGGTTCCGACGATGGTTGCGAACGTCACCGCGACGAGGCGGTCCGGCTGCTCGATGTCGAGACCCGCGTCAGCGAGGGTCAGCGCAAAGACCGACGCGATGGCAGCGGCCACGATGCCGCGTGGGGCCATGAGGGCCACCACAGCCCGCTCCCGCCATGTCAGCCCGCTGCGGAGGGTGGCGATGAGCACGCCGATCGGGCGAGCGACGACGATGAGCACGATCAGGAACAGCGCGACAGGCCATACACCGACGCCCGCGAATGCACTGAGCTTCACGCGGGCCGAGAGAACGACGAAAAGCGCGCCGATGATGAGGACGCGCAGGTTCTCCTTGAACTCGACGATGTGACGGATATCGACGCGGTTCTGGTTGGCAAGGGCCATACCCATGACCGTCGCGGCGAACAGACCGCTCGACTCCTGCAGACCGTTGGAGAGCCCGTGCACGATCACCACGAACGCGAGGCTCGCGGGGTTCTGGAGCCGCTCCGGGATCCAGAACTTGTCGATCACCCAGATGATCAGACCTGCGGCGAGCAGGCCGAAGGCGCCGCCCGCGAAGACCGTCATGCCCAGAGCCATCAGCACCTCGCCGATGGCGTCGCCCGGGTTTGAGATGAGGATCACCTCGAGGGCGAGGACCGCGGAAAGGGCGCCGATCGGGTCGATCACGATGCCTTCCCAGCGGAGGACCGGACCGAGGAGACCTGACGGGCGGATGTGCTCGAGGAGGGGGCCGATCACGGTCGGACCCGTCACGATGAGCACGGCGCCGAGGAGGATCGCGAGTTCGGTCGGGAAGCCGAGGATGAAGCTGGCGGCGACGCTCGCGACGACCCACGTGATGATCGCGGCGACTGTGACGAGCATTGCGACGACGCGCCCGACCGACTTGATCTCGCCGTAGCGGAGCGTGAGTCCGCCCTCGTAGAGAATCAAACTGACGCAGACCTCGACAAGCGGTGTGAGCAGGTCGCCGAACACCGAATTCACGTCGAGGAGCGGCTCGCTGCCCAATCCGAGGAACCGCACGCCGGGCCCGACGAGAAAGCCGAATAGAAGCAGGAGCAGAATCGACGGAATCTTGAGCCGCCAGGCGAGCCACTGTGCGCCGATTCCAAGGGCGGCGATGAGCGACAGGGCCATCGTGACCTCGGCCGCGCCCGCTGATGCGAGCAGTGGCGTCATCGGTCGGCTCCGACCGCCATCATGTCGAACGCCATCTCGAGGATGGCGAGCGAGTGCGAGGCGGCGAACGAGCCGAGCGAATCGAGGAATGTCGACGGGGCGTCGGCGTCGGCGCGGTCGGAGATCGAGCGGACGAGCGCGAAGGGCACGGCGTACTCGTACGCGACCTGCGCAGCGGCGGCGCCCTCCATCTCGACGCACAGGGCGGCGGGCAGGGCGTCGAGGATCGCGCCGGCGTGCTCTCGATCGTGGATGAACTGATCGCCGCTTACGACGAGACCGGTGTGAGACTTTGAGCCATCGGATGTCGCGAACGCCTCCGCCGCGGCGCTCAACGCAGCCGTCCAACGCTCGCAGGTTGGAAACTCGCTGACCTCAAGGAGCGGCACGACATGGCGTGGCCAGAGTGGTCTGGGATCGAGATCGTGCTGTATGAGGCGGTCGGCGACCACCACGTCCCCCACCGCGACCTCCGGCCCGATGCCGCCAGCGACGCCCGTGAAGAGCACGGCGCTCGGAGAGAACCGGACGATGGCGTCGGCGGTCATGGAGGCGGCTGCGACCTTGCCGCAACGGGAGACCGCGACGACGACGTCGTGACCTCGGAACAAGCCGCGTTCGTACGTCCGGGTTCCGCTGTCGATCTGCTCGATCGGCTCCGCGAGCGAGGCGCGGACGGCGCTGGCCTCGTCGGGCATCGCCGTCAGGATGACGACGGGCCCCGACGGGGAATCGGCGGTCACGGCGCCGACCCCGAGCGCGGCGACGCGACGCTTCCACGCTCGATCAGGATCGGCGGCATGGTGATGACGCGCGGGCCTTCGTCGAGGCCGTCGATGCGTTCGATCAGGCGGGCCGCGGCGGCGCGACAGACCTCGCGGAGAGGGTTGTCAAAGATCGTGATAGCGGGCTCAGAACTCTGAAGGGCGGAGCTATCCCCGAGCAGCCCGACGAGCGAGAGGTCGTCCGGAAGCGATCGACCGAGATCTTTGGCGGCGAGGCAGGCGCCGAGGGTGAGCTGCGGTCCGAGACCGATGACGCCCGTGACGTCCGGTTCATGCTCGAGGGCCTCGCGGACAGCGACACGCGCCGTTGACCACCCCGGCCGCGGAGCGTCGGACGAACGGTCGACCCTCGCCCGCACCAGCTTGGCTCCGGCGGCTTCCGCGGCGTTGCCGATCCCGTCGAGGACCTCACTCGGCGTGCGCTGATCGAGGATCGGCTCGACGACCATGACCCGTTTGTGACCGCGGCTGAACAGGTGCTCGGCCCCGAGCCGCCCCGTCTCGATTGCATCAATGGCGACCACGTCGGCCCCGCTGAGACGCGTCTGGACGTCGACCACCACCGTCGGCACGCCGCGCTGCGTGATCGCGGGAACGAGCGAATCGTGCTCGGAGCGTGACGGCAGGAGGACCAACGCTCCAGCGACGCTCGCAGAGCTGAGGTAATCGAGCGGGAGTTCAGACGCGGGCTCGGTCGCGTGTATCGCGATGCGATACTCAGCCGCGTCGAGCGCCGTGTGCACACCGCGCATCGCGACATGGAGGCGGGCGATCTCGAGGTGCGGGAGCACCACGACGATCTCTCGCGCCGTCGGCGCGTGTGAAGCGACGAACACGCCGCGTCGTGGCGAAGACCGCAGGAACCCCTGAGCAGCGAGGGTGTTGACGGCCTGCTTGACGATGCCGAGGCTGCACGCGAACTCGACGCTGAGCTGACGCATGCTCGGCAGCTTGGCGCCCGCGACGAGTTCTCCCTCGCGGATGCGATCGCGTAGCACGCGTTGTATTTCGCGAACGATCGGCTCACGGCGCTCGCTGGAGTCGCCTGCGGCCGAAGCTGTCTGGTTGAGCATCTGTTCAGACGGGCGAGCGCCGGACATCTGTTGCCAATCCGCGACCGGCTGTCGCCGGAGATGAAGAAGTGACCCCAAGGGGATTCGAACCCCTGTTTTCAGGATGAGAACCTGACGTCCTGGACCAGGCTAGACGATGGGGCCAAAGCCGACGCCAAAAGCGTCCAACGAACATAGCGCGGGTGGCCGCGCCGATCAACGCCTCACGCGATTCCGACGAACGAACGACGGCACTGCGCAAGGGCGTACACCGCGGCTTCCTGCTCGGTCTGACCCACAACCGATCCGACCGGCGATCCGGCATCGTCACGCCATTCAGCGCGGTAACAATCGAACGACGCGATGTGCGCCAGATCGAGCTCGAATCCCGCGGCCACGAACTCACGCCTCACGCGCTCGACAGTCGGCGCCCAGCGCCCGTTCGGACCGGACTCGCACCCGGCGGTATCCATCGCCGACCAACCGGTCTGGTAGAGCTGTTCGAGCGCGAAGTCGATGCCCATCGGCCATCCTTTCCAATGCAGCGTCGCGAGGGCGACACGACCGCGCATGCCACGCGTGCCCCAACGCCTTCCTTCAGTATATTGAAATCCGGGACGCCGGTCTACTTTCTGTGTCAGCCCATCCACAGCCCTATAACGACACATCAGAGGCCACGAACAGGACGCAGACGTCGTACAACGCGTGCGTGGTCGCGGTGATACCAAACCCCCGAAGCAGGTAGAGGACGCCGAAGTACACGCCGCCTGCTGCGTAGAGCAGGAACAGGCCCGCAACATCACGACCCTGATCAGGGGAGAGGTCGTGATACAGGGCAAATAGTGTCGCGGAAACCCCGACCGCGATCGCGCCGGGGCGCCAGCCTTCCATGCCCACGACCGTCGTGAGGACCCAATGGAGCCCCCCGACGATGATCAGGCGGAAGAGAAGTTCTTCATAGAGTCCCGCCCCGATTGCGATGTTCAGAAGCCCGACCCAGTCGGCGCTGCCCGCGGCGACGGCGAAGACGGCGGCGCCCAAGACGGCCTGACCAATGAGCAACGGCGCCATCCAGGCGATCGACTCGGCGAACATCAGCGCGGGTAGTTTGGGTGAGAACGTCCAGGACGCTCCTCGCCAGATATGAAGACCGACAAGCAAGACCAGCGTCAAGATCGCGGGAGCGGCGCCGATCAGTCCGAAGCGGGCGATGCCCTGTTCGATCCAGCGGTAGGCCTCGACGGTGGATGGGGCCGGGTCGGCAGGGCCAACTTCGGCGTAAAGGACGCCGAGCTCGTGGAAGACCAAGAGAGGAAGCAACAACGCCAGGCTCGCGAGGGGTTCGCGGGCGCGTTCGTAGTACCCTGCGTCCGGCCCCGAGGGCGGCGCGTGGCTGGAGGTCGATCGATTGTGCGAGGAACTGTGGCGTCCTGACCGCGGCATGGCTCTCCCGCCGCCGGCGCCGCAGCAGGTCAGCCCGCGGTGGCGAGGGCCTTGAGGCGAGCGTTCATGCGGCTCTTGCGACGGGCCGCCTGGTTGCGGTGGATGACGCCCTTCTGAGCGGTCTTGTCCACGATGCTCGCGGCGTGCTGGAACTTCTCACGGGCCGAGCCGGCGTCACCAGCGGCGAGCGCCGTCTGGAACTCCTTGATCGCGACACGCATCGCCCGAAGACGCCAGATGTTCCGGCGACGGCTGGCGTGGTTCTGGCGGATCCGCTTCTTGGCCGAGACTGTGTGAGCCATGTTCGTTCAGTGCCTCTTCGCCGTTGCTCCCGAGCTGCATTGCTCGGAACGCGTCCCAAGTCCGATCTACTGTAGCGAGCCGATTCAATACGGGCGGAAGGATTCGAACCCTCAACCTCCTGATCCGTAGTCAGGTGCTCTATCCAGTTGAGCTACGCCCGCGGCGGCCTCGATGCTAGGCCCCGACGTTTTCGGGGGCAATCCACCTCGGCGCGTTCGGGGCAGGATTCCCGACTCCGGGCGGGCCGAGCGTCGCCAATCGCTCGGCCACCGATCGACGGACGTCCTCATCCATTCTGATCAGCGGAGGCCACGGTCGGACCGGCCCGTGCTCGCCACCGTCCTCCGGGGTCTTGGGGGTCGCGTCAAAGGCGATGGTGTCGCCGATCCTGACCGCGTCTCGGCCCATGTCGGCGTTGGCGAGCCAGTGGAAGAGCGGAGCCACCGGATCCTCGGGGTCGACGTCCCGCCCCACGACGATCACGAACGGCGGCCCGCCATCCGGATCGAGCCCGGCGGCGGCCTCCGCCACCCGACGCCCCACCCCGGCGCTCGCCGGTTCATCGAAAACACGATTAACCCGGACGATGGCTAACCCTGGGACGCCAGCGGGGCACGCGGCGCTGAGAACCCCGGAGACTTCGTTGACGCGACTGAGCCACGCAGCGGATCCATCGACGGCGGTCATCTCCCACCGCGGCCCCTCGTCGATCTCGATCCCGCCGACCTCCTCGCCCGCGATCTTCCGGGTGCAGTCGAATCCCATCTTCACGCCCGCCGCGAGCCTCGGCGCGGCGTGGTCGAGAATGTCCAGGGCCCCGTTCGCGGTTTCGATGTCGCGGGACGGTCGGCACCACCGAGCGCACGCATCGAGCACCGCGCGGACGTCATGCACGTCGACATCGTCATCGACGACGAAGACTGTCTTCGTCCACGCCATCTGTCCGGCGCCCCAGATCGCGTGCATGACCCGCCGAGCCTGAAGTGGGTAGTGCTTGCGGATCTTGACGAACGCGCAGTTGTGGAACGCGCCGAACATCGGTAGGTCGTAGTCGATGATGTCGGGGATGAGGACCTTCAGCAGCGGCAGGAACAGACGCTCAGTGGTCTTTCCGAGGTAGTAGTCCTCCTGTGGTGGCAGGCCGACGATCGTCGCAGGGAACACCGCGTTTGCGCGACGCGTGACGGCGGTCACGCGGACGATCGGATAGCGATCGGGCAGCGAGTAGAAACCGGTGTGATCACCGAACGGCCCCTCGAAGACGGCCCCTTCACCGAGCCTGCCGGAGTCGGGCTCGCGCGGGTCGTAGCCCGGGAAACCCCCATCGGTATCCACGAAGCCTTCGATGATGAACTCAGCGTTCGCGGGTACCCAGAGCGGGACGGTGAGCGCCCGCACCATATCGATCCCACGGCCGTTCAGAAAACCCGCCATGAGCAATTCGCTGATGCCGGGCGGGAGGGGCGCGGTCGCGGCATAGGGCAGTACGGACTCCCCGCCGAGCGCAATCGCAACGGGCATCGGCTCGCCCAGTTTCTTCCAGCTTCGCCAGTGGGCGGCGCCGTCGTGGTGCATGTGCCAATGCATGGCCAAGCGATCGCGCCCGAGGAGTTGGACGCGGTACATCCCGATGTTGTGCGAAGCCGGTCGAGGGTCGTGGCGGTCGTCCGCGTGAATCGTGTGGATCCCAGCGAGCGTGATATAGCGACCGCGATACGAGCGATCCCATTCGTCCCGCTCGATGTCGGGATGGCCTCGGCCTTCGACGTCGGCGTTAACCGTGGGTGGGTAGCCCAGCGAGGCGAAGTCACCGTCGTGCGGCCAGCAGCGGAGCATCGGGAGCCTCGTCAGATCGACCGAGCCGCGGCGATCGATGACCTCCTGGCACGGACCGAAGCCCTTGAGCCGACGCGGGCCGATCCGTAGAAGCGGGGCGAACCGCTTCGCCATCTGCATCGCTTCGCCAAACGAGCGGGGTGGCTGCGGCTTGACAAGCTCTGCCATTCGATCGGCGATCGCGTCGAGACCGTCTCGGGCGCCGAGCGCGATCTCCATGCGGCGATAGCTGCCGTACGCGTTGATGAGCACCGGGAAGTCGGAACCCTCGACGTTCTCGAACAGCAGCGCGGGGCCGCCGAGATCGCAGAACGCCCGGTCGTTCGCTCGCGTTCGTTCAGAAGCGGCGTTCGGCGCGACGGACTTGCTCACGCGATCGACGATCTCCGGGATCTCGAGGACCGGGCTGACCCGATCACGGACGCGGAGGAGCTCACGCTGCGACTCGAGGGCGGAAACGAAGTGTGCAATGTCCCGATACATTGATCGAGCGTATGACCGATCGATCGCTGCATCCTTGGGACGAGCGAGGTGAATCGCCTCCACCGCCGAACTCCGAAGGCGGCCCCGCGTGGGAGCCGGCCGCGCGACGCGACTGGCCGACGTATTTTGCGCGTATCGAGGGCAAGCCACCTCGCAAGACGCTCCTGGACGCCCTCCATCGTTTCGACGCAGAGGAAACGATGCGCGGGCCGACGCCGCCGCTGTGTATCGACCTGGGATGCGGGTCGGGGATCGACGCCGCGGAGCTTCGGCGTCGCGGGTGGGCGGTCTTCGGGATCGACGGGCACCGCGAGGGACTTCAGCGGCTGCTCGCGCGGCCCGAGTTTGAACCGAGCCCGCTGCTCACGCTGCGGCTCGCGCTGTTCGAGGACCTCGGGCCCCTGCCGCCCTGTCGACTCCTCAACGCGAGCTTCAGTCTCCCATTCTGCGAGCCGGCTCACTTCGAACGGGTCTGGTCGGCATGCGTCGAGGCGATCGAGCCCGGGGGACGGTTCGCGGGCCAGTTCTTCGGCGACCGCGACACCTGGGCGTCGATCCCGGACCGAACGCACCGTTCGCGTGACGCGGCGCGGGCGTGCTTCGACTGGGCTGAAATCGAGATGTTCGATGAGGAAGAACGGGACGGCGAGGACGCCAAGGGCAACGTGAAGCACTGGCACGTGTTCCACATCGTCGCACGGAAGAGAACATGAGCACGATCAACGCTCCCGAGCATGTCATCGATCTGGCGCACGTCGCCAAGACCTACCGAGGGAAGATCCCCGCGCTACGCGGCATCGAGATGCGCGTGCGTCGCGGCGAGGTCTTCGGGCTGCTCGGCCCGAACGGCGCCGGAAAGAGCACGCTCGTCAAGATCCTGATGACCGTGATCCGCCCTTCGAAGTGCAAGGGCACGCTGCTCGGCGAGCCGGTCGGGCGGAAGGGCACGCTCGCGCGGGTCGGCTACCTTCCCGAACACCACCGCTTCCCGGGGCACCTCAAGGGCTGGCAGGTGCTCGACTTCTACGGAGCGATGGGCGGGGTGGAACGGCGGGAGCGACGCAAGCGGATCGACGGACTGCTCGAGCTCGTGGGGATGACCGATTGGCGGACGACACCCGTCCGACGCTACTCCAAAGGCATGCGCCAGCGGGTCGGCATCGCTCAGGCGTTGATGAATGACCCCGCGCTGGTCCTGCTCGACGAGCCGACCGACGGCGTCGATCCGCAGGGACGGCGTGACATCCGCGACATCTGCGCTCGGCTCCGAGACGAGGGCCGAACGGTCTTCATCAACAGCCACCTGCTGAGTGAACTTGAGATGGTGTGCGACCGCGTCGCGATCCTCGTGCAGGGGCTCGTCCGCTCGCAGGGCACCCTCACCGAGCTGACCGAGGGCCAGCGGTACTACGAGATCGCCCTGGACGGGTCAGCGGAAGACGCACAACGCGCGATATCCGAAGCCCTGCCGCCGGGCGTGGCGACCGCTCCGGACGGCGTCATCGACGGCGCGATGCCGACGGGCGAGTGGGTGCGCGTCGATGCCGGACGTCTGCGTATCGGCACGGACGACGCCGGCCTGATGCAACCGATCCTCCGATCGCTCGTTTCCCGCGGCGCCGCGGTGCGGTCGATGGGATCGCACCGTCCCTCGCTTGAGGATCTCTTTTTGCAGGCGGTCAAGGACGATGCCGGGAATGAGTTGGGCCCCGGAGCGGCGAAGCGACCGAACAACAAGCGTGAGAGGACGTCGTCGTGAGAGCATTGACGCAGACCACCACGCTGTTGGTAGACGCGTACCGCGAGTTGAACGCAAAGAAGCTGTTTTGGATCGCGATCGGGCTGAATGTGCTCATGATCGCGATTTACGCGGGCCTGGGCATCAACGAACGGGGCGTCACCTTCTTCCATTGGGGCTTCGAGAGCCCATTCAACGAACAGTTCGTTTCGAAACAGCTCTTCTACGAGCTCCAGTTTGTCACCTGGGGCGTTCCGTTTCTCACTTGGGTCTCGACGATTCTGGCTCTGATATCGACCGCCGCGATGATCCCGGACATGATCACGGGCGGTTCGATCGAAATGCTGCTGAGCAAGCCGATGGGCCGAATCCGGCTCCTGCTGACGAAGTTCGCGACCGGTCTGCTGTTCGTCGCCATGCAGGTGCTCGTCTTTAGCGGGGGATGCTTCCTAGTGCTGTGGCTCCGCGGCGGCGTCGTGGAGCCGAGCCTGTTCCTCGCTGTCCCGATCGTCGTGCTCTTCTTCAGCTACCTGTTCTGCGTATGCGTGCTGCTCGGTCTGCTTACCCGCTCGACGATCGCGACACTCCTGCTGACTGTGGGTTTCTGGGTCGTGGTTTTCATCGTGAACTCGGCGGACGACGTACTGCTTCTCCAGCGTGAGAGCGCGATACTCCGGCTTGAGGACGCCGAGGCAAACCTTGATCGCCAGATCGCCCTGTCCGACCGGATGATCCAGAACGTCGAAGCTCGCGACGAACAGATCACCACCCCTGAAGGCGAAGAGATCAAGGATCTCGACGAGCGGCGCAACGCCGTGAACATTGCGCTCGGCCCGTCCCGGCAGCGGCTGGTGGATCGACGAGAGTCCGTCGAGAATTGGACGTCATGGTCGAGCAGGGTAACCCTTTTGAAAGTGGTCTTCCCGAAGACGCAGGAGACGATCCAGCTCTTGACACGTCACTTGATCTCAGAGGATGACCTCAATCGCACGACCGGAGCATCGAGCGATGTCCCACCACCAGACTCCATGAGCGACGACGATCAGGCGTTCAACGACCCCCGCGTAGCGGAGCGCGTGGACGCCGCAAAGCGTGACCGTTCGCTCGCATGGGTATTGGGGACATCGGTCGGATTTGAGCTGTTCATCCTCGGGATTGCGTGCGTCATCTTTGTTCGGCGAGACTTCTAGACATTTGCCAGATGACGGATGTTCAGATCGCCACACGCTCAGATCGCTCGATCCGATCCGGCGATCTGTGATCTAGGACACTGCCTGCGCCCCAAGCTCCCGCCCGCGATCTCTTGCCGCCGTCATCGCCCGCTGAACGATCGCGAGAACCCCCACGTCGTCGAGCACGCAGGTCGCGGCAGCCGTTGTGCCTCCCTTGCTGGTCACGCGGGCACGAAGCTCCTCGGCGGTCGTCTCCGGCTCCGCTGACAGGAGCGACGCGGCGCCGAGGATGGTTTGACGGGCAGCGCGATCCGCGTCGATCGGCGACAGACCGAGCGACGCGCCGGCCGTCGCCATGGCCTGCGCGAGGTAGAAGACGTACGCCGGACCGCTGCCAGCCAGAGCCGTGAACGCGTCCATGATCGCTTCATCGATTTCGATGACGTCGCCGATCGCACCGAAGATGGTCCGCGCCGTTGCCGCGGATTCCGGGACATCCGGACGGGCGATCGCGGACATCCCGAGGCCGATCTTCGCGGGCGTGTTCGGCATCACGCGGACGGGCGTGGCGCTCGGGAACGCGGACGAAAGCTTGGCGACGGTTGTGCCCGCGAGGATTGAGATCACCACCCGCCCCGACGCGTGCGCCGACCAGGCTTGGGCGACCGCATCGAGCGACTGCGGTTTCACGGCGAGCAGTATCTCGGCCCGCTGCGAGGTCTCAAACGCCCGGATGCGATTGACCGCCTCGTCCGCCGTTCCCGCGGCGTTGGGGAACAACCGCCGCTTATCGTCCGAAGGATCGACGACGACGCACCGCTCCAGATCGAGGATCCCGCGCTCCGCGGCGCCAAAAACGATGGCCTGGGCCATCGCGCCCCCGCCGATAACGATGAGAGAGGGCGTCTGATCGTGGTTCATCGTGTTCCTCCGGGAGGGCGTGGCGCCGCGGATGGGTCGGCGTTCTAGTATCTCGATCAGGAATCCAAGGACCCCGGGTCCGCCTCGGGCGGCGAAGGAGTTGGCCTTGTCTCAGTTTTACCAGTTGGACTTCGAACGCGAGATCGTTGCCTGCGAGCGTCGGATCGACGAAGCGAAGCGTGGCGTCGGGAACGCTGGCGCCGAGAAGATCGATGTCGCTGCGCTCTCGCAGGAACGCGACGCGATGCTCCGCGACGTCTACGGCAAGCTGACGCCGTGGCAGACCGTTCGCGTCGCCCGCCACCCGGGCCGCCCCCAGACGAGGGACTACGTGGGCTTCACCTGCCGCGACTTCCTCGAACTCCACGGCGACCGCCGCCACGGTGACGACCCCGCCATCGTGACGGGCTTCGCTCGAATTGGGCGGTTTAAGTGCCTCGTCGTCGGCCATCAGAAGGGCAAGACGACCGAGGAGAAACTCGCGTGCCACTTCGGTTGCGCCCATCCCGAGGGGTATCGCAAGGCCCTCGCGAAGATGAAGCTCGCCGAGAAGTACGGCCTTCCGATCGTCACGCTCGTCGATACGCCCGGCGCCTACCCCGGCATCGGGGCGGAAGAACGCGGTCAGGCTCAGGCGATCGCTGAGAACATGCTCGAGATGAGCCGGCTCCGGACTCCGATCGTGAGCGTCGTGATCGGCGAGGGCGGCTCGGGCGGCGCCCTCGGAATCGCGGTCGCGGACCGGGTCGCGATGATGCGCCACGCTTGGTATTCGGTGATCAGCCCGGAAGGGTGCGCCGCGATTCTCTGGAAGCAGGCAAACGAACAGACCAACAACGAAGCGGCGACCGCCCTCCGACTCTCCGCCGCGGACAACCTTGATCTGGGGGTGGTGGACGACGTCATCGAGGAACCCCTCGGCGGCGCCCATCGGGATCCCCAACAGGCCGCGGCGAACCTCTCGGCGTGGATCGTGAAGCAGCTCGAGGATCTGACGACCTACGAGCTCGACCGCCTGGTTCAGGCTCGCTACGAGCGGTTCCGCAGGATCGGGCGTTTTTCGGTCGAGAAGCCGATCATCGTCACCACGGTTCACGCCGAAACGCCCGCCCCGGCCAAGAAATAGGGCCTTGTCGCTCTGGGAGCGCCATCTCGATCGCGCCCGGCTTTGACTGGGAGGGCGTGATTGCGTAATGTTGGCCGCGATTCCGTGAGCAGAGGATGCACTTTGTTCGGGCGATCGCACGAGGGCTCCGCGTTTGGCGAAGACCAGCCGGTCAACCAAGAAGAAGGCCGCGACGGCGAAGACTCCTGCACGCTCCAGCGGCGTGAAGAAGAAGTCGGCCGCGCGCACTTCCGGTCCATCCAAAAAGGTCTCCGGGAAGTCTGCGGCAAAGGGTGTTTCCAAGATGATCACGAAGAAGGCGCCAGCGACAAAGAAGGCGGCTTCGAAGAAGGCTGTCGCAAAAAAGACGGCGAAGAAGTCCGCGGCGAAGAAGACGGCCAAGAAGGCCGCTACATCGAAGCCGTCCGCTTCGAAGAATGCTAGTTCGAAGCAGGCCCCCTCAAAGAAGGCAGTAACGAAGAAGGCGGTCACGAAAAAGGCGGCAACAAAGAAGGCGGCTACGGAGACCCCAAAGCAGGGCGGGGTTTCGGCCGGCGATGACAAGCCCAAGCGGAAGGGCATCACGATCGTGTCAAAGCGATCGTCGCGGCGGTCGAAGCCCGCGAAGCCGACGGTGACGCTCGGTCAGAACGAGGCCCCACTTCTGGGGCCAGGCGTGAAGCGCCGCGCTCCGCTGATTCCCTCGGCTCCGCGGTCAGACAAGAAGCCCTCAACGAGCAGTTCTGCCTCCACACAGAAGAAGAAGGCGTTCACGAAGCCGCAGCTCAACAAGTACCGCTCGCTCCTCTACGCGAAGCGTCGTGAGTTGCTCGGTGATATCGAGAACCTTGAGAGCGAAGCGCTGATGGGCGCGGGCGGTGGCGAGACCCACACACCGCAGAACACCACCGACCAGGGCGGCGACAGCTACGACGCGGCGCTCTCACTCGACCTGGCGGCTGCCGATCGGCGTCTGATCCGTGAGATCGATGACGCTCTCGGTCGGATCGAGGCGGGCACGTTCGGGCTGTGCGAGATGACCGGCAAACCGATCAACCCGGCGCGGCTCGAGGAGCTCCCGTGGGCTCGCTATTCGATCGAAGCGGCACGGGCGATGGAACGGCGCGGCGGCGTGTGACCCGGGCCGACCCGAACGACAACGCTCACCCGAATACCGCGGCTTGGATATGGCTGCTTGGCGTGATCATCGTGGGCGCCGCGACGGATCTGCTCAGCAAGTGGCTCGCGTTCGAGCACGTCGCAGACGTTCCAGTCCGGATCACGCGCCAGGACGTGCTCAACGCGGAACAACTCGGCAGCCTCGTCCCGCGTCACGATCCTGTGACCGTTCTCCCAGGCCTCCTCGACTTCACGCTGGTGCTCAACCCCGGAGCGGTCTTCGGCATCGGCGCGGGACGGCGCGTCGTGTTCATCGGATTCACGGTCGCGGCGATCGCTTTCGCGCTCTGGATGTTCCGGTCGTGGACGCGGTCGCGCGATCGCTGGGCGCATACCGGCATCGGGCTGCTCATCGCGGGAGGCATCGGGAATCTCTACGACCGCATGGCGTTCGCTTGCGTGCGGGACTTCATCCATCCCCTGCCGGGCATGAAGCTCCCGTTCGGATCGTGGCCCAACGGTTCGGACGAGGTCTGGCCGTACGTCTCCAACATCGCTGATCTCTGGCTGATCGTCGGCATCGCGATCCTGCTGATTGTGAGCTGGATCCGCCCCGCGCCAAAGGCCGCGATCGAAGACGCTGGCGCACCGACGCCCGAAGGCGAGGCGAAAGCCTCGACCTAGCTGCCCGGTGTCGGATCGCCGCAGTTTCGGCTCACGGGAACGGCACAAAGGAAACGCAGCGGATCCGCGCCGCTCGCGCGAAACTGATGCTCCTCCTCAGCGGGCACATAGATCACATCGCCGCCGCGGATCGGGCGGTACGCCCCTTCAAGCAGGATCTCGCCTGTGCCCGAAACGACGTAGACCTCGTGCTCGTAGTCGTGGCTGTGGCGCGGTGTGTGGCCGCCGGGCTCGACCTCGAACTGACGAAGGGCGAAGTTCGGCGCGCCGTCCTCTCGCCCGACCATGATCGCCATGCTGGCGCCGCTGACCCCATCCATCTGCACGGGTGAACGGGGCGTGTCGTCGATGTTCCTGATCACGGGCATCACCGGTCCTCCTTCGATCCTGAGCGTTCGATCCGAAGAGCCCGCGGGCTAGAGTCGCCCATGACACGGCACGGACCGATCGAGATCGAAGGGTACGTCCTCGGGGCGTACGGCACGAATTGCTACCTCCTCCGCTCGAGCGAGGACGCGTCGATCCCGCCCGCGATCGTCGATTGCGGGGAGTCGCCCGCGGCGCTGCTCGACGCCGCGGAGCGTTGCGAGACGCCGCCCTCGGTCATCGTGCTCACGCACGCACACGTGGACCACATCGCAGGGCTCTTCAACGCCCGCAAGCGGTTCCCGGACGCTCCAATCTGGATCCACGAAAACGAGGGCGACTGGCTGACCGATGCGAGGCTGAACCTGTCGATGTTTAGCGGATCGGAGGTCACGGCTCCGCCCGCAGGTCGTCTCCTCAAGGACGGGGAGAAGGTCGAGTTGGCGGGCGTCGCCTGGGAGGTCCGCCACACGCCTGGGCACTCGCCCGGAAGCGTCTCGCTCTACAACGCTGCGGCTGGGATCGTGCTCGCCGGCGACGCTCTGTTCAACGGTTCCATCGGACGCACCGACTTCCCGGGGTGCTCATTCGAACAACTCGAACGTTCCATCCGCGATCGTCTCTATTCCTTACCCGATGAGACGACGGTGTATCCCGGCCACGGGCCGTCGACCACGATCGGACGCGAGAAAGCCACCAACCCGTTCGTGCGCCCCTGACCGCTCTCTTCGGACTTTGGAGTCGATCATTTCGATTCCGGATGGAACACGCTGTGCGCACAGTGGTCGCGATATCGCCCGCCTGAGTCGGGCGGTTCGATCGTGGGACACATTCGGGAAACCTCGCCGTCAACGCGGATGCGACGCAACCCGTCTGCGCCGGCTTCCGTAGACCAGAGGCAACGACCGGGCAGCGACGAGCGACAGCGCCCGCGTCCGTTGTAGCGACCGTCTCATCCGCCGCGCGAGCAACGGTGGTCGCTGGAGTGAAAACGACATGTTGGGGGTGTGGAGAAAGCGCATGTTTATTCGTACGTCATCTATCGGAGCCCTTGCCCTGCTCACCGTCGCGGTGAGCGGGCAATCGGATCCTGCGAACTTCGAGTTCGTCGTCAATCTGCAGGGTGAGGACCGCACGATCTCAGGGAGCGTCGGCTCGGACACGCAGGTCAACGTGTTCCAGTTCGGTCTCGTCGAGAGCACCACAGGATCGCCGTTTCTCATCGGCGACACCGACGGCTCCGACGAAAACATCGAGATCAACGTCCTCGGCGGCGCAATCGGCAACAACGCGATCGCGTCCGGGAACGTGACCATCAATCTGCTTGAGGGTGTCATCCGCCGCGCGCTGACGCTTCAGCTCGGCGCGTCGCTCAACGTCGAGGGCGGCACGGTCGAGCAGGAACTGACGGCTACCGACGGCTCCGAGGTCGTGATCGCCGGCGGCGCCGTCGGGCCGCTCTTCAGCGGCGAGAACTCGGACATCGCGATCAGCGGTGGCTCGCTCGGCGCCGACGCTTCGATCACCGGCGGTTCGCTCATCATCAGCGGTGGCGAGACGTTCGAGCGTCTCATTGTCGAGAACGCCACCGTCGAATTCACCGGCGGCTCGATCGGCAACAACGCGGCTGTGATCAACTCGAGCCTACTGATCGCCAGCCCCGCTTTCGTCGGTCCGGGCCTCGACGTCGGCGAAGGAACAGCAGCTGTCATGACCGGCGGAGACCTCGGCGAGGCGCCGAGCGTCCGTTCCGGCGGATCGCTTGAGATGCAGGACGGCACGATCGCCGACAACGCCTCGATCTTCGGCGAACTCGTCGTCAGCGGTGGCGCCGTTGGATCCAACACTCGCGTCTTCTCCGGCGGCGTGGCCCGCGTGAGCGGTGGCACGGTCGCCGACGGCCTCCGCCTGCGTCGCGGTGGCGGCACGCTCGAACTGCTCGGTGGCGAACTCGGCGAGACCATCGCTGAACGCGACGGCGTTGTCACCATCGAAGGCGGCAGCATCACCGATCTCACGCTTCAGAGCGCGACCGCTACCCAGAGCGGCGGCGAGGTCGGCGTCTACAGCGTCGACGCCGGGTCGACGTTCAACCTCGTCGGTAGCGAATTCTCGATCGGCGGTACGCCCATCGACGGCCCCGGCAACTCGCCCATCGAAGTGTCCGAGCGCGACGTCGAACTGACCGGCGTGCTCGACGACGGCTCGAACATTTCGATCTCGCTCGCGTCGACTGCGGTCGACGGCGCCGACTTCGTGGCCTCGAGCGCGACGCTGACGGTGACCATCCCCGCCGGCGGCTGCAACGCCGCAGACCTCGCGGCGCCGTTCGGTGATCTCGACGTCGCCGACGTCGTCGCGTTCCTGAGTGGCTTCGGCGCGGGCGATCTCGCGATCGACTTTGCCGCGCCGTTCGGCACGCTCGATATCGCCGACGTGGTCGAGTTCCTCCGCCTCTTCGGGCAGGGCTGCCCGGCGTAACGACTCAAGCGTCGGACGGCCGGTCCGCCCACCCCCGGGGGCGGCCGGTCGGACGGCGCGAAAGCCCCTCCTATCGTGGCGGCGGTCGGTCTGGCGCGAGCCGATCGACCGCCGTTTCACATGGCCGGCCCCATGCCCATGCACCGCCGCCAGAAGCTGACCTGGCCGAAGTGCATCATGGTGTGGTCGTTGAGCATGAAGTTGACGACATCGCCAACGGTCGGCATGAACTGGCGGTAACGCTCGATCGGCGTCTCTCTGCCGAAGTCCTCGGCGTCGGCCGCCTCGACCGCTTCGAACACGAGCTTCGTCGACTTCACGAGGTGGTCCACGATCTCGTCCTTCGCGGGGTACTTCGACCCGTCAGGATCGTTCGAGCACTCGACGCCCGCGCTGAAGAGCTCTTCCCACCCGGCGGGCGCCTTTGCCGCGTTGTTGTCCACGCTCATCAGCTCGAGGATCTTCGCGGGATACAGCGCGAGATGGCCGTAGATGAACGCGGGCGAGCTCGCCTTCACGGGCTGGCCGTCGATCACGGGCAGGGCGCCGAAGATGGCGGGGTCGATGTCGGACGCGAGCTTCTCGCCGTACCCGAGGGCGCGCTGGGCCGGGGTGACAATGAACTTGCCGGGGCCGATCGTGGTGGTCGACATCGTCGTCGCTCCTCTCGTCTGTTGGTGAACCAAACCGCGAACGAGTCTACGCCCCGACGTACCGCGCGTAGATCGCCCGCGCCCGCGCCGGGTCGTCCGTGCCGTTCACGATCGCCCGTCCGTCGGCGAAGACGGTGAGCGACAGCGCGGACTCCTCAAGCGTTCCTCGGACAAGGAATCGATTGGCGTTGAACGACCCGTGCGCCGCCAGCCGCTGCGCAAGGGCCGGCAGGTCGACGCGTCCCCCCTCCCCCGGCGAGACCTGCACCGCGTCCCGCCCGCACAGGGAGACCTGCCCCCCGCCGCGGTCGCCATCGAGGAACTCGAACCGTCGCTCGGCGCAGCATGGGCACGCCGGGTCGCGGGCGCCGTCGAGCGGCACGCGTCGGTGCGTGTTTACCCACAGGTCGATCTCGACCAGCTCGCGCGACACGCTCTCGCCCGCCCCGAGCATCAGCTTGATCGCCTCCGCGGCCTGCATCGAGCCGATCACCCCCACCGCGGGCGCCAGCACGCCCGCGGTGTCGCACGTCGGCTGCGAACCCGGCGGCGGCACGTCGCGGAACAGGCACCGCAGACACGGCCGCCACTCGTCCCGCGGATCGACGACCATCACCATCCCTCGCGTCCCCACCGCGCCCCCGTAGACGTACGGCAGCCCGTGCTTGACGGCGAGGTCATTGAGGACGAAGCGGGTCTCGAAGTTGTCGGTACCGTCGATGATCAGGCATCGGGAGCCGGGGACCGGGGGCTGGTCTGGCAGTACCGATCCGGGGCCCGATGCCCGGCTCCCGGCGCCCACGAGCCGCTCCGCGTTCCGCCCTCGGAAGTCCGCGACCACGGCCTCGACGCCGACCTCCGAGTTCACCTCGCCCAGCCGGCGGCGCGCGGCCTCGGCCTTGGGCGTCGCTTCGTCGGCGTCGGCCTCGGTGAACAGCGTCTGACGTTGGAGGTTGGTGCGTTCGACGACGTCGCGGTCAACGAGCGTGAGCCGCCCCACCCCCGCCCGAGCCAAGTGCTCGGCGATAACGCACCCGAGCGCCCCGACACCCACGACCACCGCCCGCGACGCCCCGAGCCGCGCCTGGCCTTCGTCGCCCCAGTCGGGGAGGAGGGTCTGGCGGTGGTAGCGGGAGGTGGTCACGGGGGATGGTACGAGGCGTCGCCGGACACCACGAGCCGAGGGCGCGAGCCCTCGGTTGAGGCTAGGTCGCCCCGCTAAGCCGACCACGCACCATCGCGTAGACGAACCAGACCGGGCCGCCTGTGTCGACGAGCAACAGAACGGTGGCGAAGGCAACCCAGAGCCAGGAACGCCAGCCAAAGCCGAGGGAGAGAAGCACGAGCGTCGAACCGACGATTGGGAGCGGCGATCCAATGTTGGCAGTCGCACCCGGCCGACCGCTGTTGATGCATGGGAGGTGGCGCGCCCCCCACCACGCGTTCGACACGCAGATCAAACCACCGAGGACAAAGAACACGGCCGCCATAACCCACAAGACGCCAGCGGCGAGGAATAGGACGCCGAGGACACCAAGCGTCAACACCGCACCGAAGATGAACCCGACCGTCTGCTGTATGAAGTAGTCAACGTCGTCGAGAAAGTCACCGAAGGACATACATCGCGTTCTACGGGCGGTCGGCTTCGTCAGATACAGCGAACCTCGCCCACACCCCCCGGTGATCCGACCCGCAGAACGGACCGCGGCCGGTCTCGATGCACGACGCGTCGTCGCCCGTGTAGAGGATCTGGTCGATGCGCGGCCCGGGGAGGAGCGACATCGGACCCGGGCTCTGCCACGTCCCGCCGACGCCGCGGCCCGCTTTCCGCCAGACGCTGCGCATGCCCGCGCGGAGGAGGCGGTGGACGGGGCGGCCGCGTTCGTCGCTGTTGAAGTCGCCCGCGAAGATCGTCAGGTCGGCGTCGCTCTCGGCGAGCAGTTCGGACATGGCGGCGCTCATCGCGTCCTGATCGATGATGAGCGAGCGGCCCGAGGGCGGGAGGGTGTGAACATCAAGCACGTGGACGCGCCGCCCGTCCCACAGCACATCGAACATGATCTGCGGAACCCACCCGCTCGGCGGCCGCGCCTCCGTGCGGGGGGTCAGGACGGGGGCGCCGACGACCGGGAGGCGTGTGAGCACCGCCTGCCCAAACGCGTCCGGGCGGGGGGCCGCCCAGCGGCTGGGGTAGTCATCGGCGAACAGCCGCTCGATGTCCTCGGCCATCGCGTCCGTCACCTCCTGGAACACGATGACGTCGGGGTCGACGTCGGCGATGTGCTCGGCGAGCGTCTCGATGTCGGACCGCCCATAGAGCAGGTTCGCGCTGTAGACGACGAGATCGGTGTCGTCCCGCGCCCGCGGATCGGTCAGCGACCGCGCCATCGGGATGAATGAAGGCCACAACGCGAGGATCGCCGCGATCAGCGCGACACAGGTGGTCACGCGCATGCACGCCAGCAACGCGATCACCGCCAAACCAAGCGCAAGCAGCCCGCCGTGGGCCGCGTAGGCCGTGATCACGATGCTCGCGAACGCGCCGAGGGCGAGAATGTCGTTGTCGATCGACGGAACGAGCCACGCCCAGGCGAGGGCACAGACGATCGTCATCAGCGCCCCGTACGACGCGAGGCGGAGGAGCCATCTCGCCAACCTAAGGGCGGGCCCAGAGCGTTCGCGCGGCGGCGACGGCGCGTCGTTCTCCATGATCGGTCTCCCGCTGAGGATCGGAACGTCGACCGATACGACGCCCCGCTTTGGCTCGTTCACCCGGCGCACGAAAAACCGCGGGGCGAACCCCGCGGTCTGATGGAGAGATCCAGATTGGATTGAGGGCGAGCTTACCGCCGGCGGCGGATCGCGACGAGGCCACCCATCGCGAGCAGGCCTGCTCCCGCGGGCGCCGGGACCACCGTCACGACGGCGTCGCGAAGCGTCAGACCGTCGCCGTTGCCGAAGAAGATCGACGACGGCTCGGCGCCGGTGAACAGCGTCGAGAGGTCACGGGCGCCGATCGTGGTCAGAGCGCCCGACGAGAGGTCAGCGGCGAACGGTCCGCCCGCGTAGTCGTTGTCGATCTCGAACGTGATCGCGGACATGCTCGCGTCCCAGGTCATCCGGAGACGGATCTGCTGCCCGGTCGCGGTGAGGCCCGCGCCCAGGGGGCCGTCGGGGCCGTCGTTGAACGTGAAGTAGTTCGAGAGACCGCCCGGGGCGATCTCGAGCCAGATGCTGTCGGTGTTGTCCCAGTCGGGCGTGCCGAACGCGCCGATGGTGCCGCCACCGAGACCGATGAACACACGACCGCCCGAGGTGAAGTCAGCGGTCACCTCCGCGACGAAATCGGTGGTCGCGTAGTCGGTGTCGGTCGTCCGGATGTAGTTCCGCCCGTCGTTCCCGCCGGCGCCCGAGCCGAAGTGGGCCCCGAGACCGTCGAAGGTCACGACGCGGTTGGCGTCGACGGTGTCGGACACCTCGAGGTTGGGCGAGAGGCCCGCCTCGGAGGTCAGATCATTGGAAAAGGAGACCGCGGCAAAGGCGGTTCCGGACGAGACAGCCACCGCCGCGGCGGCGCTGCACAGGGCACGGATAGCCATTTGAAATACCCCTCTCTTTCTTCGTTTCTCGCGCAGATGAAACGGCTTACAGCAATGTAGAGCACAATCGCTCGATCGGCAAGCATTTGGGAGAGATGAATGCCCTATATCTGGGCGCCTGAACCGTCTTTTTTCCAAACTACCGTGGCCGCGCAAGAAAAAACCGCGGACAACAAGGTCCGCGGTCTGGTGAGTTCGGCGCGTGTCGCGAGACGCGGTTTACTTGGCGAAGTGGCTGAACGCCTTGTTCGCCTCGGCCATGCGGTGCGTCTGCTCGCGGGTGGCCATCGCCTTGCCCTCGTTCTTCGCGGCGGCGATCAGCTCGTCCGCGAGACGCTGGGCCATCGGGCGGCCCTTCTCGCCGCGGGCAGCGCTGATGATCCATCGGAACGCGAGCGACTGGCGGCGCTTCGGCTTGACCTGGATCGGCACCTGGTAGTTGGCGCCGCCGATTCGCTTCGAGCGGACCTCGACGTACGGCATCACGTTCTCGATGGCGATGCGGAAGACGTGGAGCGCGTTCTCAGGCTTCTCTTCGGCGTCCGACTTCGCGAGCCGCTCATCGATCAGGTCAAGGGCGCCGTAGACGCAGCGCTGGGCCGCGTTCTTCTTGCCGTCGTGCATAACGCAGTTGATGAACTTGCTCAGAACGATGTCGTTGTAGCGAGGATCGGGGCGGAGCTGCTCCTCGCTCATCGTGATACGACCGGCCATGTATCTGCTTCCTTTCGGCTCATCTGCCGGTGTCGGTCCCGGCGCTGTTCATCACGGCGCGTTGAAGGCGCCGCGATTACTTGCCCGTCAAACGAGAAACGACCGGAGGCAGCGGCCACCGGTCAGCAATTTGTTTACTTGCCCTTCTTGGCGCCGTACTTCGATCGGCCCTGCTTGCGGCCATCGACGCCCAGCGTGTCGAGCGAGCCGCGGACGATGTGGTAGCGCACACCGGGAAGGTCTCGCACACGACCGCCACGAACGAGCACGATCGAGTGCTCCTGGAGGTTGTGGCCCTCACCACCGATATAGGCGGTCACTTCCTT
The DNA here is from genome assembly GCA_002706885.1 of Phycisphaerae bacterium. Classification (GTDB taxonomy): domain Bacteria; phylum Planctomycetota; class Phycisphaerae; order Phycisphaerales; family UBA1924. The sequence continues at coordinate 29,120 of PAKY01000011.1, read as the reverse complement.
GCCATTGCTCAGACGCACGCGAGCGATCTTCCGGAGAGCGGAGTTCGGCTTCTTGGGCGTGGTCGTCTTGACGCTCAGGCACACGCCGCGTCGCTGCGGGCACTTCTCGAGGTCACGAACCTTGGACTTGGTCACAGGCGTGCGCCGCGGCTTGCGGATGAGCTGGTTGATCGTCGGCATCGGAACTCGCTCGAGGGTGCTCGGTCGGGGTCTATCGTTGATACGGATCAGTCGCCCGAGCCGCTGGTTCGGCCGGGCCCCAACTCTATCCCGCTCAGAGCGCCAGTCAAAGGCACTCGACGCGGAGAAAGGCCAATCAATGGCCGAACCGAAGAACATCTCGTTCGCAGAGTTCCAGCAGCTCATACGCGATCGCTACTTTGCCACCGACAACAGCCGCGGCACGCACGCCACCTTCGTCCTGCTCTCCGAGGAATTCGGGGAGCTCGCGACCGCCCTCTACAACAACAACCGCGAGGCCCACGGCGGTCCGCCCGCGAACGGCGAGGAGAAGGCCAACCTCGAAGAAGAGTTCGCCGACGTCTTCGCCTGGCTGACCACCCTTGCCAACATCAACGATGTTGACCTGACCCACGCCCTGCAGAAATACGTCGATCCCGACCGCGTCAAGGGCGTGAAGTACTGACCTCACCCGCGCGGAAGACCTCCACCAGAAGCGTGTCGTCCTCGGGCGGCTTGTGCCCACGGTGGATCGCCACCTGCTCAAGCAGTTTGAGCGACCGCCCGCCAGGTGGCGACTTTGCCTGAGCCTGCACCATCGCTCGGAGCCCATCGATCCGGAGCATCCGTCCCTCGATCGACCGAGCCTCGGTGACGCCATCCGTGTAGGCGATGAGCGCATCGTGCGGGCCGAAGGACCTCGATTCCGCTCGCGGCATGAACGCCTCGTCGTCGCTCGCCCCGAGCACGATCCCGGTCGGACCGAGATCCTCGACGCTCCCGTCCGACGCGATCAGGAACGCCGGTGGGTGTCCCGCGCTCGCGTGCTCGATGACCCCCCGATTCGGATCGATCCGCACGCACAACGCCGTGGCGAACAGGGAGTGCTGCGCGAGCGTCAGACTGACGTACCGATTCAACCGCTTGAGCACATCCGCCGGGCCGATGCCCGGGTTGTCTGCGAAATTCAGCTCGATCTCGCCGTGGAGCCTGTTCACGGTCAACGCCGCCGGGATGCCGTGCCCCGTCACGTCGAGCAGGACGAGTGAGAGCGAGTAGTTCCCGTTGTCGGGGTCGCCCGTCGTCGCCACGTGAAGGAAGTCGCCGCCGATCTGGCGCATCGGCTCGTAGCGATAGGCGAACCGCACCGGCCCGGTCGCGTGCGGCTGCGGGAACAGGCTTTCATGGACGGACCTCGCATACGCGAGTTCCTGTCGCAGGTCGCCGTACCGACGGCTCATGAAGTTGTAGCTGAACCGCTCCAGGCGTCGGGTGTGGCGACGCCAGCAGATGATCGCCCCGGGCGCGATCAAGATCGGCATCGCCGCGACCCAGAGCCTGACCCCGGTCTCCGAGCCTCGCTCGTACAGGATCACCGCCCCTGCCGCGCCGATCACGATGGCCCCGACCCGCAACGCCTGCTTGAGCGACCAGGGAAACACGATCGACATGTAGAGATGCGGAACCAGAAACGCGGCGATTGCCCACGGATTGACCACGCCCGCCATGATCCAGATCACGGTCTTGACGCCGTCCAGCACACCGAGCGCCTCGCTCGCGGCTCGCATCAGCCTCGGCGGCGCGTCCTTCCGCGGTGATACGCCGAGCGCGATCGCGCCATAGCCGACGATCCAGATGGCAATGGCCGCCCAGAACGCGGCGTGCTGAGGCCCCGTCCAACGCTTGGCGTCATCGGCGTCTCCGAAGTCCACGATGCCGTACTCGCGGACGGCCCGGAACGCTATCTCGACCAGGCTGAAGACGCCCCAGGTCGCCACGACGAAGAGGATCCGCCGCCGCAGAAGCTGGCCAGTCTCCTCTTCGAACGCGGCGTGCACCTCGGCCGTCTCAACGCCGGGCGTCGGCTTCTTTGGCTGCTTGCCCATCCTCAGCCCGATCCCTCGCCATCGCGATGCTTGCCGGGCGTCCAGAGGACATCACCTCCTGCCGCCGCGTTGGCGTACCGCGCCATGACAAAGAGCAGGTCGCTCAGACGATTCAGGTACTTCACGACCTCCGGGTTCGTCGCTTCCGGCTCTGCCGAGAGCAGGGCAACCGCGAGCCGCTCGCCTCGTCGAGACACCGTCCTGGCGTGGTGTAGCGCGGCCGCGAGCACAGTCCCACCCGGAAGCACAAAGCTCGTCAGCGGCTCGAGCGACTCATTCATGCGGTCCATCTCACGCTCGAGCCGCTCGGTCTGCGCCGCGCTGACCCGGAGCCTCGATTCCGGCGTCTCCGCAGCCTCTGCCGGCACACAAAGGTCCGCGCCAACATCAAAAAGGTCGTTTTGGACCGCCACCAGCATCCGCGCGATATCGACGGACCGCTCGTCCGTCCCGTCGCAGTGCGCCGCAGCAACGCCGATCGCGGCGTTCGCCTCATCGACCGTGCCGTAGCACTCGACTCGGGGACTGGTCTTGGAAACGCGGGCGCCGTCACCGAGCGAGGTCGTGCCGTCGTCGCCGCCGCGGGTATAGATCTTCGTCAGTCGAACCATCGCCGATCAGGGTATATTGATGCCCGGAGACGAGCCAGACGGGATGACAAACTGCCGGCATGGACGCGGGCGGAAAGGCGGGACGCCGAATGAGAGGCCTGACAAGGCGCTGGAGGCGCCGCCATCCGGAAAACGCCCCCGCCGCATCCACAGACCCCCGCCTGCTCGTCCGCGTGCTCGCCGCTCGTCAGCTTGACGGCCCCGACGCCGAGGCGTTTCTTGACCCGTCGCTCCTTCGCCTGACCGATCCGTCCGCCATCCGCGACATCGACCGCGCCGCCCAGCGTCTCCTCGAGGCCATCGACGCCAGACAGCGGATCGTCATCTACGGCGACTACGACGTCGACGGGATCACGGCCACCGCGATCCTCCGTCGCATGCTCGCCTCGATCGCGCCCGACGCCGATGTCGAGACCTACATCCCCCACCGTGTCGAGGAGGGGTACGGACTCAACGAGCAGGCGATTCGCAAACTCGCGGACGAAGGCGCCGCGGTCATCGTCTCCGTTGACTGCGGCGTGACCGCCCGCGAACCCGCGCGAGCCGCCCGCGAGGTCGGCGTTGACCTCATCATCACCGACCACCACAACCCGCCCGAGGACCCCGCCGAACTCCCCGACGCCTTCGCGATCGTGCACCCGCGTCTCGGGAACGACGATGGCGAAGAGCTGTGCGGCGCGGGCGTCGCCTACAAGCTCGCCTGGCGACTCGCGACCCTGAGCGCAGGCGACCAACGCGCCAGACCCGCGCAGCGAGAGGTCCTCGTCGAACTCCTCGCCCTCGCCTCGCTCGGCACCATCGCCGACATGGTCCCGCTCATCGGCGACAACAGGATCATCGCCCGACACGGCCTCTCGCGCTGTCGCTCGTCGTCGATCGTCGGCCTCCGCGCCCTCGTCGCGAGCGCCCGCCTCGACGGATCTGGCATCGACGCTGAGAGCGTCGGCTTCCGCCTCGCGCCGCGGCTGAACGCGTGCGGCCGGCTCGCGCATTCTCGCGACGCGGTAGAGCTTCTCCTGACCGACGACGAGGATCGAGCCATCGAGATCGCCGCCGAACTCTGCCGCCTCAACGATGAGCGACGGGCGACCGAGAAGAGCATCACCGAGCACGCCCTCGCCCTCGCGATCGAGCACGGGCTCGACACCGACGACCGCCGCGCCGTCGTGCTCGCCCACGAAGACTGGCACCCGGGCGTCGTCGGCATCGTCTGCTCGCGCGTCGTGGAGAAGCTCCGCCGCCCGACGCTGCTCCTCCAACGCAAGACAACCGACGCGGGCGAGGTCTGCTCCGGATCAGGGCGAAGCATCGAGGGCTTCAATCTCCACGCCGCGCTCAGCGACTGCGCCGAGCATCTGGTGAAGTTCGGCGGCCACGACGCCGCCGCGGGGCTGACCCTCGCCGCGGAGAACTTCGAGGCGTTCCGGGAGGCGTTCATCGAGCGCGTCAACGCCGAGCTCAGCCCGGAGGACCTGATCACCACGACCGACTACGACACCGACGCCACGATCGACGAGATCACGCTTGAGAACACCGTTGCGCTCGGCCGGCTCGGCCCGTTCGGAGCTGGCAACCCGAAGATCCGGCTCCGCCTCGTCAACGCCCGCCTCGCGGAGGACCCGCGACCGATGGGCGCCGACGGCAAGCACATCGATCTCCGCCTGGAAGACGCGGACCGCCGGTCGCCCCGCGTCCTCCGCGCGTGCGCGTGGAACTGGTCAGAGCACGTGACGGGCCTGAGACGCGGGGTCCCGGTCGAGGCGCTGATTGCGCCGAAGATCAACGAATGGCGCGGGCGACGCACGTGCGAGGCCGAACTGATCGACGTCGCGCCGCGACACGCGGACGCTCCGATCGTTGTCGTTAGCCGAAACGCTCAGTCGGTCGGCGCCGCGACGTAGGCGTCGCCGCGAACGGCCTGATGAATCCGTTGAACGAGCGGCGTCGTCGGGTCACCCGCGATCAGATCGAGCTCGGCGAGCGCCTTGTCCGCTTCGTCCTTGCGGTTGAGTTCGGAGAGCGCGATCGCCTTGAGACTAATCAGGTCGACATTGCCGCCGACGTTCTTCAGCCCGTCCTCGGCTGCCTTCAGGCAGCGGTCCGCCTCGCCCTTCGAGAGTCGATGCACCGCGAAGAGCGTGTACCCCTCCGGACGCTCCGGAGCGATCGAGACGAGCCGCGAAGCCGCCCGCTGAACGGTTGACGCGTCACCGAGCTGCTGGGCCACCTCGCCGAGCGCGGTCCACGCCGCGGCGTCGTCGCGTCCTTCCCGGTCATCTGTCAGGTCGGCAAGCAACCGGTACGCCTCGGGCAACCGATCGAGTTCACGGAGGCATCTGGCGTGCAGCACCCGCAGATCACGCCGCTCCGTGTTTGCCGTTTCGCGCCGAAGCCGCGAGATCGCGAACTCCGCGTCGGTGAACTTGCCCGCCGCGAGCTGCGCGTCGATCAGGTCCTCGACGATGATGCCGTCGTTCGGCGCGAGCAGTCGCGCGTCCTCCATGAGCGACACCGCACGATCGGAGTCGCCCTGGATCATGGCGGCGTGGCCGAGGAGATGATGAATGCCGGCGCTGTCCGCCGCCGCCGGGCTCGCCGCGAGCTCGGCCATCGCCTCGTCCACGCGTCCGAGATCGATGAGCACCTCGCCCACGGCGACCGCGTGCCGCGCGTTAAACGGGTCGAGTTCCGCGGCCCTGCGATAGGCCGCCAGCGCGTCCTCTCTCCGACGCAGACGCTCGCACGCCACGCCGAGGTAGTACCACGCATCGACCGACTGGTCGTCGATCGACGTCGCCTGGCGGAGAGCGGTCACGGCGGCGCCCATCTCGCCCTCTTCGATCGCGACCCGCCCCAGCAGCACCTGGGCTCGCGCGAGGTCCGGGTGCAGCGCGGCGGCGATCTCGGCCTTCCGCTTCGCCTTGTTCAGGTCACCCGCGAGGAACGCCTGGAGGCCCATGTCGTACTCGGTGGACGCCTTGAGCATGTCGAGGCGGGCCTTCGCAAGCGTCGCGTGCTCGCCCGTGTACTTCCCATGCCCAGCGCAGCCGCCGAGCAGCCCCGCCGAGAGCGCCAGCCCCGCCGCGACCACGACCGTCATCCGAGTCTTCATTCCGGTCTCCCTGTTACTCGCCCACCTCGACCGACGCCTGGGCGTCGAGCCGTGCGTTCATCAACCGCTCAAGCATGCTTCCAGAAGGCCATGCCGCCGTTCCACCGCGGATTCGGTCGCGGAGCTGGATCGCCTCCCGCGACTGCGGGTGCAGCGCGAGGGCGCGCTGAGCGTTGAGCAACGCCCGGCGTTCGTCGCCATCGCGCTCGTACTTCTCCGCCTCGATCAGGAGCTGTCCGACCTGCCGCTCACGGCTCCAAGGGAGCAGCCCCTGCCTCGCCCCGACCCTCGCGAGCTCGACGGACTTCCGCGCCGCCCGACCCTCGATCGTGAGCACCTGGTCGCTGATGATCGAGGGCGTCACGAGGAAGATCAGCTCGTTACGACGGATGCTGTCGTCGTGGCCGCGGAATGGCACACCGATGATCGGCAGATCGCCGAGGACCGGAACCTGACGGCGCGTCGACGTGGTCGATTCTGTGAACAACCCGCCGAGCACCACCGTCTGCCCGTCGCGGACGTACAAGTTGGTGACGAGTTCGGTTGTGTCCTCGTCGGGGATCGTCAGCGTCCGACCCGTCGAGCTGACCGCCGGGCGGAGGTTCGCCGAGGAGACCTGCGGCTTGAGCTCCATCCGGATCAGTTCATCGCTCGTCACGAACGGACGGACGTGAAGCTGCGTACCGGTGTCGAGGAACTCGACGTTCTCCGTCGTGGATGTCTCGGTCGTCGTCGTGCTCAGATAGCCGACCCGCGTACCGACGAGCACCCTCGCCGGCTGGCGGTTCAGCGTCAGGACCTTCGGGTTCGAGATCACCGTGACGTCCGTCACCTCGTCGAGCACACGCAGGAACACCGCGATGTCCTCGTCGATGACGCCGACCTTCAATCCCGCCGCGCCGCTCGTGTTGCCGACCGTCGAGGTGATCGCCCGCCCCTCGCCGTCCGCGGGAACCAGCGGCTGGGCCGCGTCGCCCTCGTCGCCACCGCTCGTCCCCTCGATGAGCCGGTTCACCGCGGCGAGCGGGTTCCCGAACTCCGCGAAGTCGAGGTCGGCGATGATCGAGAAGTCGATGCCGAACGCGTTGTCCTCGGTGACCGCGGCCTGGAGGATCGTCGCCTCGATCAGGACCTGCGTCGGTCGGGTATCGATCTTGGCGATCACCCGCGTGATCGCCTCGATGTTCTCGGGATAGTCGTGCACCACGAGCATCGCGGTGTTCGCGTAGTCGTCCTTGCCCGTCGGCGTCGCATCCGGGATCGAGAAATCCTCCGACGCGCTCGGCGTGGTGATCGTCCCGTCGGCGCTCAGCAGCGGCGTGACGAAGCTCGCGGCGTCGACCGCATTCAGGAAGTCGAGCTCGATAACTGTCGCCTCGAGCTCCCGATCCTCATCCTCCAGCGCCTCGATCTCCTCCCTCGTATACACGTAGACGAAGTTGCCCTCGCGGATGTACCCGAAGCCGTTGACGTGCAACAGGGCGTCGAGGGCCTCGAAGAACGACACGCCGTAGAGGTCGGCCGTCACCGACGCCGAGACGTTCCGGCTCACGACGATGTTCCGCTCCGATTGAACGGAGAGAAGCTGGAGCACCGAGCCGAGACGCTCGTTCTGGACATGCATCTCAACCAGGTCGTACTCATTGACCTCGACCGAGCCCTGGAAGACCGCGTTCGGCGGGGGAGGCCCCTCCACAACGGACGTCTCTTCTTCAGCGGGTGTCTCGAGCGTCTCGGGCAGCGTGTCGGTCTCCTCGAAGACCTGTCCGCCGCCGTTCAGCGAGGGCTCGTCCTCGACCGCCTGCTGTGCCAGAGCCCGGAGCGCCCACTCGCGAGCGTCCGATAGCTGCATGGGCGGGCCCTGTTGCCCCGCCGCGCTCGCGGCAAGCGCGACAACCGCCATCGATTCGATGAACCACCGTTCTGACATACCGCGCCTCGCGATCGATAGACCTTGGTCGGGGACCGCCCGCTCACGGCGGGGCGTCACAGACACTTTCGGACCATCAATCGGGCGACTTTGCGCGCACGGAAGGGGAAGGAACGATCATTCCGGCTGGGTAACGTCCGCTTCGTTGTTCTCGTGGTCAGAAGCCTTGTCACCCTGCAAGTCGCTCTGGGACTTCTCCGCCGACTCATCCTCCGGAACGGCGTACGCCGAACGGGGGATGTCGTGGATCACCCTGAGCTTCGCCCAGAAGAGCATCCCCACGAACAGAGTAAGGGCGACCACGGTCACGACCTGACGGCCGCCCTCCCGACGCCTGGGGATGTCTCGTTGTGCGCGCACGGTCTGTCATCGGCCAGACGAACCAGCCATATCGAGCGAACGCGGCCAAGATCTGTGCCGAGGATCGCCCGACCGGCTCATCGCATGGGGGTCAGTCGCCCCGAGGTGTCGTCGTAGACCCAATCCCGCGGGATCGTCGTCCCACCCGTGAACGGATTGACCGGCGCGGACTCGATGAAACCCTCATCGATGAGAATGCCGAACGAGGCGCCTCGAGACGAGTCTCCCGGACCTCTCGTCATCGACGACAACGGCGGAAACGTGCCGTATCGGGACCTGTAGAGTTCGATCTGAGACTCGATGCGACGCGCCGTCGACGCGGTCTCGGGCTCGGTCCGGTCGATCGAAGCCGCGGAGAACTGCGGGGCGACCAGTGCGCCGAGGACGCAGAGGATCACGACCACGATCGCCGATTCGACGAACGCCTGCCAGCCGATTTGTCCACGGACCTCAGTCATGCCGCGCCGAACTCCGAGCGAGAGCGGCGCCGTCACACGCGCCGTGCGCATGACATCGAACGAACTGAGGAAAAAATGAAGAGGACCCGCCCGGAATCAGCGTCCGATCGGGAACTCGACCGACCCTACTCCCGCGCCTGACGGACGACGGCGTCCGACGAGTCCTCGAGGATGATCGGCGCCAGCTCAGCGCCGCTCAGGCCGAGGGCCCCGACCAGCGCGGCGACCGAAGTCGAGCGTTCGGCGTTCCGTCGATCGTCAAGCAGTTCGAGCACACGCCCGACCTGACGACGCTCGATCGCGCGTCCGATCCGCTTGACCGAGGTCGTTACATGGCCGAACATCGCGATCTGGTCCCGACCGCTCAGGTCGAGGGCCTCGTCAAGAAGCGCGACCTGCGCGTTCCCCGCCGAGACCAGCGCAAGCACTTCCGCGACCCGGAGTTGCAGTTCGCCAGTCGCCGACTCGAGCGCCGCGACCAACTGCAGCGTCGCCTCGTCGACGTTTAGCACCTCGTTGCCGCTGACGGCGAGGTCACGCAGCGTTGCGATCGATCGGTCGATGTAGCCCTGAGCCGCGACCGCGTCGATCGGAGCCCCGGTCGTCGTGCGCGCCAGGCGATCAACCGTCGCCTTGAACTCGTCTCTCGTGAGCGACTCGGCGCGGGCCTCGACGGTGCCGTCGAACGCGAACCGCGGGCGCAGGTCCTGAACGTCGGTCGCCGGCGCGAGCACCACGATCGGCGCCACCGAGAGCTTGGGCGTTGCCCGAACCTCGTCAACGAGCCCCTCGGCCCGCGGACCTGAAGCGTTGATCACGACCAACTCGACGCCAGGCGCCTCCGCGAGCGACTGGGCGATGTCGCCCAGTCCACCATCCGCCGGCGGCAGCGCCCGGAAGCCCTGCGCCTCGACCATACCACGGAGCCTGTCATACGCCTCGCGGTCGGCCCCGGTGAGGATCACGGCGTACCGCGAATCGACGTCCCGGATCATCGATGCGAGCGTCGGAACGACCCGCTCCGAGCCGGCGAACTGACCAACGGGGTTCGAGCCTGCAATCGCGAGCGCCGCGTCGTACCGAACGCGACGGTTCTGGTACCCAAGGGCCCGCACCAACGCGCTCTCGCCCTGCCCGTCTGCGCCGCTGAGCATTGCGCGATTGCCCGCGGTCCGCTCGATGGCCGCGATGCCCTGGCGAGCGAGCGTTGTGTCCTCCGTTTCGAGGGCGAGGTCCACGACCTCCTGGCACGGTTCGGGTCCCGCGAGGACGGCGTAGAACATCGCGTCAGGGCGTGAGTCCGGATAAGCGGGGTTGTCGTAGCCGTCCGGCGTATCGGTTTCGCGTGAGAAGTTCGCCGCGAGCCAGAGGGCGACGGCGTCCGCGCCTGCGCCCGTGGCGAGCGCCCGCTCGGCAAACCGCATCGCCATCGCCTCGTGGTACACCTCAGTGCGCACGTTCTGCATCACCAGGCCCAGGCCGTCGTCGTAGCTCCAGAGAAGCTGCTGGTCCTCGTCGGGAAAGCTGGTCACTTCGGCAAGCTCGTCGAAGTACCCGCGGGCGAGGGCGCCGTAGTACGCCGCGGTACCACCGTTCACATCCCCGCCGAGCTGACGGATCGCGCGAGCGGTCGCCCGCTTGACCGCGTCGACATCGGTCGTGTTGTGGAGGTCGAGGAGGACCGGAAGCGGCTGGCGGAAGCCGATCCGCTCCAGAATGGTCGCCACGAGTTCCTGATCGCTCGCGTCAAGGTTCGGAAGGGCGGTCATGAGCGGAACGACAGCCTGCCCACGCATGTCGACGAGGAGCGTCTGAACCTCGGACTGGAGGATCGGATCACCGCGCTGGAGCAAGGCCTCGAGAAGCTGCGGCATCGCGTACTCGCCCGCGAACTGGAGACGCTCCCGAGCTTGGGACCGCCCAAGAAGACCCTGCGTCAGCAGCCCGATGTTGCGGGTGATCTCCTCAGGGGACCGCGCCAGCGCCAGGCGTCCCTCGTTATAAAGTCTCGATAACTCGGCCGCGATGCCCTGGAGCCGATCGACACGCTGCGCATCGGCGACCGCGCGGTCGAACCTCGCCCCCTCGCCAGACTCGTCAACCAGCTCGACGAACGACTCCGCGCCGCCCGGAAGAGCGAGAAGCTCGCGTCCGAGGCCCTCGGCGACTTCGTAGTTACCGATCCGCACAAAGTGGATGAAATCGCTCAGCGTCTGCTCGGATGAACGTTCCGCGTCCTGCGCCGGGGCGACGTTGACGGCGCCGATCGCGAACGCCACCACCGCTATCAGGGACTGGATCAGTCTCGCCCGGATGATTCTCTGCTGCACGGTCGGGTCTCCTCGCACGCCACGCTCCCCCAGCGTCTAGGCGTCCGTCTGCCGGTTCTCTGAGCGATCCTTGTGTGGTTGCCGGTCGGCGGCCACGCGCGACGGACGCTCGTCCGCCGCCTCCATTGCGGTCTGGCCCCGGGATGCGGGTGGCGCTTCCCGAACCGCCACAGCATAAGGCACGCGACCACACGTGACAACGCCGGGCGATCCGCCAGCCCAAACATCCCAACCCTGATGATCGAGATCAAGCCGCCTCGTTCGCGGACCGATGTCCCTCTCCGTCGCCCGCCGGCCACGTTGGTCAACCGGGCTCCTGATTGGCCGCTACGAGGTGAGATCATGGCCCTCGATCGTGATGTTCTGACGACCGGCGAAGTCGCCAAGATCTGCAACGTGGCGCCCCGGACCGTCTCCAAGTGGTTCGACGCCGGCCAGCTCAAGGGCTACCGGATCCCCGGTTCCAAGGACCGTCGGATCCCCATGAGCGAGCTCCGACGGTTCATGAAGGCCCACGGCATCCCCATGGACGGCCTCGCCCCGTCAAGCCCGCGCGTCCTCATCGCCGACGACGAGCAGGAAGTCCTCGACGCCCTCGCCTCGGTCCTCCGCGACCAGAAGGGCTACGAGGTCGAGACCGCCGGCACCAGCTTCGCCGCCGGCATCGCCGTCGAACGCTTCAAACCCTCGATCGTCCTCCTCGACGTCCATCTGGATGGCGGCGAGGGTCGCGACGTCGCCCGCCTCATCCGTGCAGGCTCCGATAACCCGGACATCCGCCTCATCGGCATGAGCGGACGCCTCACCGACGGACAGGCCCAGGGCCTCTACGGCGCCGGTTTCCACGGCTTCCTCAAGAAGCCGTTCCAGATCCGCAGCGTCATCGACGCCATTGAGCAGGTGACCCGCCTCGCGGCCTGAGCCAGTTCGCCCGATCCCAAAAATCCAAATGGCCAGATGCCCGACCCGGAACTCCGGATCTGGTCATCTGGCCATCTGCAATTTGAAAATCTGATCAGGCCTCGGCCATCACCGCCGCGAGGATGTCCCTCGCAGCCTCGAGATCACGGCGGTCCACCATCTCGGTCACCGTGTGGATGTACCGCGTCCCGACCGTGATGCCGATCGCCCGCGCCCCCGCCGCCGCCTGCTGGGCCGCCGCCCCGTCCTGACCGCCACGGGCGAGCAGCGACCGCTGGTACGGGATCCGCTTCTTCTTCGCGATCGCCTCGACGTTCTTCACGAGGCTGTAGTCGCTGATGAAGCTCGAATCCTTGATGTGCAGCGCGAACCCTTCGCCCTGCTTCGTCACTCGCTCGCTCTCGGGCACCCCCGGCGTGTCGCACGAGAGCGTCACGTCGATACCGATGCCGATATCGGGGAGGACGCTGAACGCCGCCGTCCGGGCGCCACGGAGCCCCACCTCTTCCTGGGTCGTGAACGCCACGATGATCTCACAAGCGTGTCCCGCCCCGCTGCGGTCGAGCTGACGGACCGACTCGAGCCCGAGCCAGCACGCCACCCGGTTGTCCATCGCCTTCGAGACCAGCTTGTCGCCCACCTCGATGAACGGCTCGTCCATCACGACGTAGTCGCCGACGATCACGCGCTTGCGGACATCGGAAGCCTTCATGCCCAGATCGACGAAGAACTCCTTCACCTCGGGAACCTTCGTCCGCTCGTCCTGGCCCGAGATGTGCACCGGACGCCCGCCCGGATTCATCACGCCCTTCAGGTCACCATCTTCGGTGCAGACAAGCACGCGTCGGCTGAAGAGATTCCGCGTATCAAATCCGCCTGCGGGGTCGAGCCAGATAAACCCGTTGTCGTCGATGTGGCGCACATAGAAGCCGATCTCGTCCATGTGGCAGAGCTGCATCAGCTTCGGAGCTTCGCCCGCCGTTGACCGCTTCTTCGACTGCTTGCCTTTGCCCTTCGTCCGAGGGTGACGGCGGCAGATGAGCGAGCCCATCGCATCGGTGACCATCTCATCGAACAGGTCGGCCGCTTCGGCCTCGATCAGCGCGCGAACCCGTTCCTCACGTCCGGGGACGCCCGGGGTCTCGCACAGCCGCTTCAGTAGATCGGTATTCATCGTCTCTCAGGCCTTTCTTGCTGGTCGGGAAGGTCAGCGTAGCATCCGGACCGAGAGCGGTGGAGGAAGCGCCCATGGCCACGAACAGCCCATTGAACGAGCGGCATGCCCGCGCCGACGCCTTCGTCCGCCAATACGGCCCGCCCGATATCGAGCTCCCGCTGGTCGAGACCTTCGGCGCGATCGAGCTCGAGTACGGGGCGGTTCGAAAGGGCGCCGCGCTGCTCGATCAGCCCCACCGTGGCACGATCGAGATCACGGGCGACGACCGACACGCTTTCCTCAACAACATGGTCACGCAGGAGATCGTCGGCATCGACGAACTCTCCTACCGCGAGGCGTTCTGGCTCAGCCGCAAGGGCCGCATCGTCGCCGACCTCCGCCTTCTCGAACTGGGCGACCGATTGCTCGTCGACCTCGACGCCCACGCCGTCGCGCCCACGATCGAGACCCTCAGCGCCTACGTCATCATGGAGGACGTCGCCATCCGCGACGCCACCAACGACCACCACCGCCTCGCCCTCCACGGGACCACCGCCGCATCGATCATCGACGCGCGGCGCGACGACGACGGCCCCCCCGCTGTCGGCCTGGAGCCGGGGCGCGCTCTTCGCGCGACGATCGCCGGCCAGAACGTCATCGTCGAACGACGTGACCTCACGGGCGGACCGGGCTTCGAACTGACCGTGCCGACCGCCGCCGCCGTCGACATCTACGAGCGGTTCGCGCCGAGAGACGCCGACGACGACCGGCCCGACGTGCGTCCGACCGGGTGGCTCGCCGTCAACACGGCGCGGATCGAGGCAGGCGAGCCCATCATGTTCCTCGACTTTGGGTCCGACACCCTGCCAGCCGAGTGCGGGCAACGGATGTTGCACCAACGCGTGAATTTCAAGAAGGGCTGTTATCTCGGCCAGGAGGTGGTCGCGCGGATGCACAGCCTCGGCGGACCGAAGCAGATCCTCGTCGCTCTTCGACCGATCGGTGAGCCGCCCCGAGACGCCCAAGGCCACGCGCTTCAGCCGCTCGGCGGAGCGAACCTCTTCCCCGAATCCGACGACACCGCCCCGATCGGCGGCGTGACGAGTTCCACCATCAGTCCCATGCTCGGCGGCACGCCGATCGCCTTCGCCATGCTCCGAACCAAGCATGCCCGGGACGGCGCGGAAGTTATGGTCGTCGCCGAGGGCACGCCCATGAAGTGCTCCGTCAGCCTCGATCTCGCGTTCTACGGCGAGACCGCCCGCCGGACGTAGGTCAGTTCCATGTCTTCGCCGACGCGTTTCGCGCGGCCGAGCGCGAACCGCCGCCCCTCGCTCAGCGCAAGCGCCGCTCGACCGGTCGCGACGGGCAACGCCTCCGCGTCCGCGAGCATCAGCGGAGCCACGTACACCCGTGCCTCGTTGACGAGATCCGCCTCGAGCAGTGACCCGAGCAGGACCGCCCCCGATTCAACCAGGACGTTCGCCATCGCGAACCGCTCAACAAGGGCGCAGAGCAGCATGTCGAGCCGGAGCCTCCCGGGCTGGTCCGTTGCCTCGGGGACGCCGAGAAGCTTGACGCCCGCGTCTTCGAGCGACCGCCGCCGACGCTCGCAAATGTCGGCCGTGATCAAATCCTTCGAGCAGGCGATGATCGTCGGAATCTCGCTTGCCGTGCGCACGACGGCGGCTTCGATCGGGGTCTCCAGATCTGGATCCACCACCACCCGCGCCGCGTCCCGTCGCACGCGTCGGACGTCGCGTGCGTTGAGCATCGGGTCATCCGCGAGAATCGTCCCCAGCCCGGTCAGCACCCCGTCGACCCGCGCCCGCAACCGATGAACACGTCTTCTCGACATCGGCCCGCTGATCCATTGGCTCTCACGCGTTCGGGTCGCGATCCGCCCATCGATGGTCTGCGCCCACTTGGCGATCACCCACGGAAGGCCCGTGCGCACCCGATGCACGAACGGCTCGCTGATGACGTGAGCGACACCCGGATCGGTAGCGACCTCGACCTCGATGCCGGCGGCTCGAAGGACGTCCGCCCCCCCGCCGCTCACGCCGGCAGGGTCCGGCCGCGCATACACGACCTTCCGCACGCCCGCGTCGATCAACGCATCGGTACAGGGGGGTTGCTTGCCATGATGACGGCACGGCTCGAGCGTGACATAGACCGTTGAGCCGTGGGGATCATGGCCGCGCCGCTGACAGTCAGCAAGGGCCTCACGCTCGGCGTGGAGGCCTCCGAACCTTTGGTGATGCCCGACGCCGAGCACCTCTCCATCACGAACGATCACAGCCCCGACGAGCGGATTTGGCTCGGCGTAGCCGGCCGCGCGAACGGCGTGCCAGGCGGCTTTGCGGAGCATGCGGGTGTGTTCGGATTCTGCGAGCACGCGGGAAGGCTAGCCGCTTACGCCTGGCGCACCAGCGCCCGACGGACTTCCTCGGTGAGAACGGGCCTCGCGTCCTCCAGCCATCGCCGTGCGTCGCCGTAGTACCCCGCGGTCGGTTTGAGCTCGGGCAGTCGCGTCCGCCAGTAGCGGTTGAAACGCAGCATCGCCAGTTCGCGAACGAGCTTCGCGGTCATCGAGGCCAGGGCCACGGGCAGGTGCCGTTGCTCGGCCTCAACCTCAAACGCGATCGCCGCGTCAATATCCATATCGCCCGGGAGCTCGATCGCGTACCGGCTTGACCACTCGACGATCGCCCGACGGACGATCGTCGGCTTGGGCGACACGAGCCCGATCAGATCGTCGTAGTGCGCCCGACCGCTCTGCCGATCGACCGCGACACGGAGGCAATCGCCGAGGCCACCCCACCGCTTGATCGCTTCACTGACCAGTTCGGCGACCACAGCGCCGGACACCGCGGCCTTCGAACGGGCCGACGACAGTCGCCTGTTGAAGCCGCCTTCACACAGAGCGACGCATCTCGCCCCGAGAAATTCGATCCCCGCGGCCTCCATCGCACGCGCGAGCGATGCGCGATCGAGCTCCAGCATGCGAGCGTCGGCTCCCAGCGGGATGTGAGTCGGTTCCCCCGCGTACCAGGGCGCAGCATCGAGCTCCGCGCCGACCGTCGCCATGAGAGCGGCATCGTCCGCAGGTCCGTCTGCGCCGAGAAAAGCGAGAACGCCCCTCTCTAGGTGTGTCAGCGGATGACGCTTCTTGCTCGTGTTCGGGAGTTTGAGCTTCTTGGAATCGTCAATCGCGATGCGCCCCGAGTGATCGGACGTTTCGCGGCAGACGGATCTTCGCAGCGACTTCCAGAGGTCGGGTACGCCGTCCGAGGGATCGTGGTCGCGCGAGCGGAAAGCGGTCATCGCCACTGTAAGTGGCCCCAGCATCGGGCCATAGCCCGCTTCATCGATGCCGACGTAAACGACCCCCATCGCGTGAGCGTACCGCGCAATCGCGGGAGACGTCGTTTCGGGAGTGGGCCGCGCAACCGGCTCAGTCGGAATGAGCCGACGCTTCGGAACCCGTGCCCCGAAGCGGGACTGAGAGGGCCGCTCTGAGCCGCCGATAGCACTCCGCGCACGCCCGGCGGGTTGGCGCGGGGCCAGAAGTTATCAGCGGCGGGCGAGCAATGCCCAAAGGAGTAAACGGTGGAACGAGTCAAGCAGTCGCCGGCCCTTCTCGGCCGATCGATCGTCATCACCTCTTTTGTTTCCGCGCTCGCCGCCGGCATGTCCGGCTGCGGATCGTCGGGTTTCTCGTTTTCGAACAGCCGAACCGATCACACGCAGGCTGAGCAGGCCCGCATGGCGACGGTCGACATCGACCCGAACGGGGCGATCGGCGACGTGACGCAGGACTTCTACCGCGCCGAGGGCCGGTCGATGCGTCTGCCGACCCGCTGGGTCAGCGAGGCCACCGGCAACACCGCCGAGATCGAGGCCCGCCGCGCCGCCGCGCAGTCGGCCTTCGTCCAGGCCGACGCGAACCGGAACGAGCAGGTCGCCTCCGCCGACGCCGACCTGGTCCGCGCCGTGAGCGATCACGAGAGCGCGACCGCCTACGCCGAGCGGATGCGTGAGACCTATCAGGCCCGCGCAAACGAGTCGTACGAGAACATCCGCGCCGCGGAGATGGCCGGCGTCGCCGATCACCAGCGCCGCGAGGAGCTGCTCTCGGCCTCCGTCCGCGAGTGGCAGTCCGAGGTCGAGCGGATGCGCTCCGAGGCCGAGACCGACTGGGAGCGTGCCCTCGCCGAGCACGAGTCGATGCTCGCGCAGCGCGCCGCCGTCTCCGACCGTGGCCGCGCCACGATCGAGCAGATGCAGCAGACCGCTGAGCTGACCGAGAACCGCGCCTCCGAGCGCGTCCGCGAGCTCCGCAACGCGGCGAAGAACATCGCCGAGCAGACCGACGCGAAGGTCGAAGAGATCAACAGCCGCGTCAGCACCGTCCGCACGCAGACCCAGGCCTCGGTCGCCGAACTCATGAAGAAGGCCGAGACCGGTCTCGAGCAGTCGCGAGCGAAGGTCGACGAGATGATCGCCGAGGCCAAGGCCCTCGAGTCGCAGGACGTCGAAGAGCGTTACCGCCTCTCGGTCATGTCCGCCCGCGTGAAGCACGAGAAGTCGCTCACCGACGCGGGGCAGCTCAAGGCCGAAGCCCAGGCGCGCAGCAAGACCGACCGCGCCGAGGAAGATCGCCGTCGCGCCGAGGCCGACCGCGAGCTCGAGTTCAGCCGCACCGTCTTCGCCGAGACCACCGAGTCGATCGAGGCCGGTTTCGAGCGTGAGCTCGCCGCCGCGAGCGTGACCCGCGCCGAGGGCCAGCGCATCGAGCGCTCCGCCCGCGCCAAGTTCGTCCAGGCCGAGATCGACGCCCGCGTCGCCTCGATCCGCGAGCAGGCCTCCCACGACATCCAGCTCAGCAAGGACGAGAAGAAGCAGATCCAGCGTCAGGCCGAGGCCGAGGCCGCCCGTGCCGAGGCACAGCTCAAGGCCGCGCTCGCCGCCCGTTTCCTCAACGGCGCGACCGACCTCCCGGGCAACGACGTGCAGAACCCGCGCGTCGCCACCCCGTCCGACGCCAAGCCGACCCTCACCAGGGCCAACGGCAAGCCCGAGACCGTCGAGCCCCGCCGCATCGCGGCGTTCCGCTCGGCTCTCGCCGAGGCCTCCCGCCTCTTCCAGCAGGCCGAGGCCGAGGAGTCGCAGGCCCTCGCCAACCGCGACGAGAAGTTCGCCGAGATCAACGCGTGGCTCGACACCAAGGGCGCCGAGCACGAGGCGTGGCACGCCGCGATCGACGCCTGGAAGCGTCAGGCCGATTCGGCCACCAACGAGATGGTCGCCCACGCCGAGGGCCTCATCTCCGCCGCGCACGCCGAACGCCAGCGCGCCGAGGTGGACGCCGAGAGCAACAAGCAGGCGACCCTCGCCCGCATCGAGGCTCTCCGCAGCGGCGCCGAGGCCGAGCGTCAGAAGGGCGGCGCGAGCTACGACCAGTTGGTCGCACAGGCCGAGTCGACCCGCCGCAGCGGCGAGAGCGAGGCGCAGTCACTCATCGTCCAGCGCGACGCCGCCATGCGTCGCGGCACCGCCCAGAGCAACCAGTGCCTCGCCGAGGCCCAGAGCCTCGAGCAGAGCCAGCAGGCCGTCGTCGCCCAGATGCGGCGCGAGATCGAGTCGAGCGAGCAGATCCTCGCCGCCGAGCTCGATCGCCTCGACCAGACCGCCGAGACCTTCGTCGCGATCGCCTCGGCGAACTTCGACGAATCCAGCGCCCTCGCGAACACGTTCGAGCGGATCACCGTCGCGAACACCGCCGAGCTCGCCGCGGCCCACTTCGCCTCGAAGCGTCAGAACGACGCCGACATCGGCTACGCCCGCACCCTCGCCCAGACCGACCTCGAGGTCGGCGACGCCAACGTCACCCGCATCATGGCGGACGCGATGGCCGAGCTCGGCGCCAACCAGGCCATCGACGTTGCCCGCCGCGGCACGATCGAGGCCAACCGCGTGATCGCCAACGCCGGCGCCACCGAGCAGTACCAGGTCGCCGGCGCCGACGAGCGGGCCGTCCTCGCCCGCTTCAACCACCGCATGGTCCAGACCGAGTCGGAGCGCAACCGCGCGTACGCCGACGTCTACCTCGCGGGCGCCCAGCAGCAGGCCAACGCGACCAAGGCCGTCGCCGACGCCAACGCCCACGGCGAGCTCGCCAACACGGCCCTCGCCCGCCTGAACGCCGCCGCCAACTCGTTCCAGCGGACGGCCCACAAGAACTGGGACAGCCGCCTCGCTCACCCGGCCGCGCTGCCGAGCGTCGCGGACTCGAACACGCTGTACAACACGGGCAACGTCAGCTACCCGAACAGCAAGTTCGACCTGTACGAGTTCGACAACGACGCGAGCTGGGTTGTCGTCCCGACGGACGAGTAAGCCCAGCCTCCGCTACCACCACCGTTGACTCCAAGGCCCGGGCGCAAGCCCGGGCTTTTTTCATTGGCGGCGCGATCGCAACGCGCTACAGCCTGCCCCGATCCGGGTAACGGCCACGACGTCGGAGTCAAGATCGGATTCGCGCGTCGAAGAGCCCGGGCCTCATGGGCTCACCGGGCGATCAGAACAATGCGGATGAGAGGACTCGAACCTCCACGGGGTTTTACCCCCACTAGGACCTGAACCTAGCGCGTCTGCCAATTCCGCCACATCCGCTGCGGGACCGCCATGGTAGGCGGTCAACCCGGGCCGGATCACTCGGCCTCGACGGCCTCCGCCTTCTTCGGCTTCGGCGCCTTGATGTCGAGGACCTTGGCCCGGATCTCGGCGAAGAGGTCGGGGTTGTCGCGGAGGAACTCCTTGGCCCGCTCGCGTCCCTGGCCGAGGCGGAGCTCGCCGTAGCTGTACCACGCGCCCGACTTCTGGCACACGTTGCAGTCCACCGCGAGATCGACGAGGTCGCCCGTGGCGCTGATGCCCTCGTCGAACATGATGTCGAACTCCGCCACACGGAAGGGCGGCGCGACCTTGTTCTTGACGACCTTCGCGCGGACGTGGTTGCCGACAGCCTCCTCGCCGTCCTTGAGCGAGCCGGTGCGCCGGATGTCGATGCAGACGGAGCTGTAGAACTTGAGGGCCCGGCCGCCGGGCGTCGTCTCGGGGCTGCCGAACATGACGCCGATCTTCTCGCGGATCTGGTTGATGAAGATCACCGTCGCGCTCGAGCGGGCGATGACGCCCGTGAGCTTCCGCATCGCCTGGCTCATGAGGCGTGCCTGGAGACCGACATGGGTATCGCCCATCTCGCCCTCGATCTCAGCTCGGGGAATGAGAGCCGCGACCGAGTCGACGACGATGATGTCGACCGCGTTGGACCGGACGAGCAGCTCGCAGATATCGAGCGCCTGCTCACCGGTGTCGGGCTGGCTGACGAGCAGGTCGTCGATGTTCACCCCGATCTTGCGGGCCCAAGAAGGATCAAGCGCGTGCTCGGCGTCGATGAACGCCGCAACGCCGCCGTTCTTCTGGGCGTGGGCCGCGACGGTCAACGCGAGCGTCGTCTTACCCGAACTCTCCGGGCCGAAGACCTCGACGATGCGACCACGCGGAATGCCGCGCCCTCCGAGAGCAAGGTCGAGCGAAAGGGCGCCCGTCGAGATGCCCGGGATCGCGAGGTACGCATCCTCGTCGAGCCGCATGATCGATCCCTTGCCGTGGGACTTCTCGATCTGCGAGACGACACGCCCGAGGTTCTGGGCCTTTTCCTTGGCACGCTCGGCAGCCTTGGGATCGACCGGAGCCTCGTTCTTCTTTGAGGTGGTGTCGGTTGCGGTGTCAGCCTTGCCGGAGCCCTTGGGCTCAACGGCGCTGTCCGCCTTGCCGCTCGACTTACCAGCCGAACTGGCATCGGCCTTCGGGTCAGCCGTCGCGGCGGTCCCGTTCTTGGTGGCGGCGGACGTACCTTCGGCGGACGCGGTGCTGCTGCGGGCCATCGTGGACCCTCCTTCTTTCCTGGCGCTCCCGACCTCAGGCATCTTCCAGCCCTGTGGGGGGATCACCCACTGCCGCGAATCGGACCGACCTCGTTGGCCGGCGACCGGTCGGGGGCGGCGACAGACGCGTGCCCGACAGGAACAACCTTACCAGATCCTCAACAGGTGTCAAGGTTCGGGAGACAAAAGGGTCAGATTTTGTGGTGGGTGGCGTCGACTCCACCATGGAGGGGATCGGGGATCGGCGATCAGCCGTCGAGACTAGGACGACCGAACTCACTGTTGACCAAGGGTTTGGGTGTAGAACTCGACCAAATCCTGACGCTGCTGACGCCGGCTCGGAGCATGCACATACATCATGTGGCCCGCCGGGTATGACCGGTGCATCACGCGTTCGCGGAGCGATTCGTCGGCGAAGGTCCGTCCGAACGTGTAGTCCGCCGCCGCCGAAGGCGTTGCAAGGTCGTAGTACCCCTTGGCGAGGTAGACCCGCAGATACGGCTGCTGCTGCATCGCCCCGCGAAGCCGCTCGGCGACATCGACGAACTGGCCCTCGCCCGCCCGTCCATACGCCCACGGTCGCACGCGACCGGTGAGGATCTCGTAGGGCAGGTCGGTCTCGAAGCCGATGCGTTCGCGGACCAGTTCATTCAACCCCGCGGTGTAGCTCCCGAGGATCGCCGAGTACGACGGGTCGAACTCGTTGCTCTCGCCCGCGTTGTCGCGATCGCGACCGACGAACCGCGAATCGAGCCGCCCGACCGTCATCCCCTCGTCGCGAAGCAACTGCTTGCAGAACCCCGGCATCGCCGGTCGGAGGTTCGTGTCGCGAACATACGTCTCGCTCAGGCCGGTGTACCGCGCGAGACGCTGTGTCACGCTCTCGCGGAGTTCGTCGTCCGCGTCCGCGTTCCGCATGAGGTACGTCGCGTAGTCGCCCGTCGCGAATGCGTGAACCTCCGCGACCAGATCGGCGACGTCCATCGACTGCAACTCGTCGTCGAGTTGATCGTGGTACCAGGCGGTCGCGGCGAAGTTCGGCAAGAAGAGGATGTGCGGCAGGTCGTTGCCCGTGCCGAAGCGGAGCGTCTGGAAGTTCAGAATGCTCGAGATGAGCATGACGCCGTTGAGGCCGACGCCGTGTCGATTCCAGAGGTGCTCGGCCAGTCCCGCCGCTCGGGTCGTCCCGTAGCTCTCACCCGCAACAAACTTCGGACTCGACCAGCGCTTGTGTCGCGAGAGGTACTGCTGAATGAACGCCCCCACGGCTTCGATATCGCCTTCGAGCCCGTGGTAGCCGCTCGCGTCCACTTCCTCTTCAACACGCGAGAAGCCGGTCGAGACCGGGTCGATGAAGACGAAATCGCTCAGATCGAGCAGGCTCTCAGCGTTCGGCACGAGCCCATAAGGAGGTGGCGTCGCGTTGCCCACGTCGTCGCCGTAGCTCACGCGGTACGGGCCGAACAGGCCCAGGTGCAGCCACACGCTCGACGAACCGGGGCCGCCGTTGAAACTGAAGGTGATCGGTCGATCGCGAGCCTCGAGCGGCTCGCCCGTCGTCGCGTCGAGACGGGTGTAGCTGATGTAGAACAGACGTGCCGCCGGGGTGCGCTCGTCGGCGGAGATCGCAATCGTCCCCGCCTCCGCGCGATACCGCACAGACTCGCCGTCGATCGTGACGGTGTCGGTCACCGACGCGGGCGACTCCGGGAAGCCGCGATAGAGCAACGTGTCCGCCGGGAGCATCGTTTCCTTCGGAGGAGGCGTGTCCTGGGCGGATGCCGTCGTGAAAACGACAGCTGCCGCGGCCGAACAAACCAATACGCTGAGAAGCGACGGGCGCGGGCGCCGGGGGGTGTGCGGGCGATCGTTCATATCGTTCATGGAGAGAGACTAACGCCCGCCGCCCGCGATCGCCGACGACTCGCGAGGTGGCGGCATGGTCCTAACGGGAAGGAATACACCGCGTATGACACGCAGACTGACCGCCTGGGTAACGCTCGCCGCTTTGTCGACGTTGACGTTCGCGCAGCGGGAGGTCATCCGGTCGTTCGATGCGGACATCTTCGTCAACGCCGATGGCTCCATCGTCGTGACCGAGACCATCGAGGTCGTCGCGAGGGGCGATCAGATCAAGCGCGGGATTTACCGCGAACTCCCCACGCTCGCCCGAGGCCCGTACTACACCCGGCTCAACCCCGCGTTCACCGTGCTCGGCGTGACACGCGACGGGCAGAACGAGCCCTACGCCATCGAACCGATCGGGGGAGGCTTGCGGATCCGGATCGGCCGCGAGAATCGGAAACTCTCACCCGGGCCGCACACCTTCGCGATCAGCTATGAGGCAAAGCAGCAACTCCGTCA
Source organism: Phycisphaerae bacterium (assembly GCA_002706885.1). Lineage (GTDB taxonomy): Bacteria > Planctomycetota > Phycisphaerae > Phycisphaerales > UBA1924. The sequence continues at coordinate 5,857 of PAKY01000011.1, read as the reverse complement.
TCACGAAACCGTGGATGAGCTGTATTGGAACGTGACGGGCGACGGCTGGGCGTTCCCGATCGAGCGCGCGTCGGCCACGGTTTCCCTTCCAGCCGCTGCGGGCAAGCCGACGAGCATCGACGTCTACACGGGGCGGGCCGGACAGGCCGGCGCCGACGCGACGTCGACCGAGACCGCCGACGGCGCCGAGATCAAGACCGCTCGGACACTCGCGCCGGGCGAGGGGCTGACGATTTCCGTCGCCTGGCCCGCCGGAGCGGTCACGCGACCGTCGACAAACGACCGCATCGCCGCGATGCTCGGCGCCGACCCCTACGGCGCCACCGTGCTCGCAGGCGCCTTCGGCGTCGTGATCTACTACATCGTGGCGTGGTGGCTGCGCGGTCGATCCGCGCCGTCTTCGGTCCTCCCGCCACGCGACAAGCCCCCGGAAGCCCTCTCGCCCGCCTCGTGCCGTGTACTGAAGAAGCGGAAGTACGACAACACGGCGTTCGCCGCGGGCATCCTCAACCTCGGCGTCGCGGGTGTGTTTCGCATCACCGAGCGGGACGGTGGCGGGCATGACCTTGAGCGGCTGGACGGCGAGCCGCGATTCAACGAGGAACGCACGCTCCTCAAGCGACTGTTCAAGAAGGGCGCCACCAAAGTCACGATCGGTGACGGTCCATCGGCGGCCGCCGCCGATGCGTCCGGAGCGTTCGGGGGCGACGTCAAGGTCCAGCACTTCCCCGCCCACATCGTCCGCAACCGCGGCGTCTGGTTCCTGGGGCTGGTCTGGTTCGCATTGGCCGTCATCGTCGGCCTCGTTCTGACCATGCTCGCCGACCAACAACGGGCGATTGCGCTCGGATTCTTCTCGGCGTTCATCTCATTGTGGTCGGTCGGTGTCACCGCGCTCACGTTCGGCGCGCTGGCAATCTGGGCGTCTGCGTTCGACGCTTCGAAGACCCCGACCGCTCGATCGCTTGTTACCGTCGGAGCCGTCCTCTTCACCGCGTTCGCGGTTCCGTTCTGGCTCGCCGAGCTCTTCGTCCTCCGCGAGATCATGCGGCAAAGCTCGATCCTCGCGCCGATCGGCCTGGGTATGTCCATCGCCGCGGCCGCGATCGCCTTCTTCGCGCTCAGACGCATCACACCCGAAGGCCGCCGTCTCATGGACGAGATCGACGCCTACGAGCGATTCCTCGACAACTTCCGCGCGAACCCCGCGACCGACCGCCTCGAAGCGTTGCAGGAGCACCTGCCCTACGCGGTGGCGTTGGACCGAGAACGCGAGTGGGGCGAGCAGTTCGAGGAGATCGCCCAGCAGATGCTCGAGAGCGATCCCGAAGACATCGAATGGCTGACGCGTCGCCAACACATCATCCCGTGGTACATCGGCGCCACTCTCTCCGATTTCACCGTGTCCGACCTGTCGAGCTCTGTCGGAAATTCCGTCTCCGGCTCGCTCGCGTCGTCTTCTTCGATTTCGTCCAGCGGCATGGGCGGCGGAGGGTCGGTCGGCGGCGGGGGTGGTGGCGGCGGTGGAGGCGGGTGGTAGGCGGCAGCGCCTCCCCGTCGCAACGCCATTGGAACGGATGACCAGGCGATGATCGAAGGCATTGCGGCCGCCCCGCGGCTACCTTGACCGCATGGCCGACACCACCCCCACCCTCCGCGACACCACCGCTGACTTCATGTCCCAGGAAGCGTCCATCCGTTCCGGCGGCGGCGCGAAAGCCATCGACCGCCAGCACGCCAAGCAGCGCCTGACCGCGCGCGAACGCGTCGCCCGCCTCATCGATGGGGGCGGATCGACCGACGTCCACGCGAACGAGATCCCGGGCTTCACCGAACTCGGGCTCTGGTCAGCGTTCGGCATGTACGCCGACCACGGCGGCGCCCCAGCGGCGGGCGTGGTCACGGGCGTCGGCCTCATTCACGGACGCCCGCACATGATCATCGCGAACGACGCGACCGTGAAAGCCGGCGCCTTCTTCCCGATGACCTGCAAGAAGATCATCCGCGCGCAGCACGTCGCGCGTATGGCACGCCTCCCGCTCGTCTACCTCGTCGATTCCGCCGGCGTCTACCTCCCGCTCCAGGAGGACGTCTTCCCCGACACCGACGACTTCGGGCGGATCTTCTACCTCAACAGCGTCATCTCCGCCGAGGGCATCCCCCAGACCGCGGCGATCATGGGCAACTGCGTCGCGGGCGGCGGCTACCTCCCCGTCCTCTGCGACACGCTGCTCATGACCGAGGGCAGCGGCCTCTACCTCGCCGGCCCAGCCCTCGTAAAGGCCGCGATCGGCCAGGATGTGAGCGACGAGGAACTCGGCGGCGCCTCCATGCACGCCGCCATCAGCGGCACGATCGATTTCAAGGAGCCCGACGACGAAGCGTGCCTGTTCCGGCTGCGGGAGGTATTGGGGAAGCGAAGAAAAGCGACGGAGCGACAGAGCGACGAAGCGACGAAGGGTGGAGAGAGCGACGAGGATCCTGAAACGAGGCCCTTCGTCGCTTCGTCGCTTCGTCGCTCCGTCGCTGAACCAGACTCCATCTACACCCACTTCACCGACAAGCCGGGCCACCAGTACGACGTCCTCGACATCATCGCGGCGATCGTCGACGCGCGGACCGTCCCGGACGGCGACGCCGCGGGGGGCAAGGGCGAGACGCTCGCGCCCGATTTCGACGAGTACAAGGCCGACTACGGCCCCTCGCTCGTCTGCGGCTACGCGCGAATCGGCGGGCACGCCTGCGGCATCGTCGCCAACCAGGGCAAGATCACCGAGCGGACGCAGCCCGGCGGCAAGGCCGGACCTTCAAAGGCCAAGGAGATGCCGCGCGTCATCTACGACGACTCGGCCGACAAGGCCGCGCGGTTCATCATGGACTGCAACCAGCGGAAGATCCCGCTCGTCTTCCTCCACGACACCACGGGATTCATGGTCGGCCGCGACAGCGAGCAGTCGGGCATCATCCGCAGCGGCGCAAAGATGGTCAACGCCATGAGCAACTGCGTCGTGCCCAAGCTCGTCGTCATCATGGGCGGCAGCTACGGCGCCGGGAACTATGCCATGTGCGGCCGCGCCTTCGAGCCCTTCCTGACCTTCGCCTGGCCCGGCGCCAAGTGCGCCGTCATGGGCGCGAACCAGGCCACGGGCGTCCTCGCGATGATCGAGGAGAAGAGCCGTGAACGCAAGGGCGAACAGATCGACCCCGAAACCCACAAGCAGATCCTCGCCGCCGTCCACGCGAGCTACAGCGAACAGCAGGACATCCGCCACGGCGCCGCGCGAGGGTGGGTCGACCGAATCATCCGCCCCGAACGCACGCGTGATGAACTGATCGCGGGGCTCGGAGCGGCGTGCGGATGGGACTGGGACGCCGAGTTCAAGACCGGGGTGCTGCAGGTTTGAGCAGCCGTGACGTCCAAGCGGATATCGCGGCCGGCGACCTGGGCACGGCGAAGCTGCGACTCGCGTCGTATCTGACTTCGACCGGGTACGACCCCGTGCTGTGCGGGCGCCTCGGCGACCTCTGCCGGGACATGAAGGACCCGATCGAGGCAGGTCGGTGGTACCTCGTCAGCGACCGCCCGGACAACGAGGTCGCTCACTACATCGAAGGGTTCGCCGCTCGTCACGGCGAACTCGTCGGAAACATGCTCGCAGCGCTTCCCGCGCGGTGCCGCCTCGCCAACGTTGAGTTGTATCCGGAACCCGTTCGATCGAGGTTACAGCGGCTGGGGGCGGAAGGACCGATCAGGGCGGCGGGCAAGCGGCGGGAGCCGGAGACGACAGCCTCTCGTGTGACGAGGAAAGGATGCGCGGCAATCGCCCTCATCTTGCCTGCCGGCCTGATGCTTCTCGGGCTCATCTCCATCGTCCGAGCGATCTCGAGCTGGCTAGAGCATCGATAGTGAAGCCAGCGAACTGTCGATCGTTCCCGAAACGCTGTTCGACGCCATGCCCACGTGAACATCGCTTCACCAGCCCCCCGCCCCCGCTCGCTATCCTCCCCGCAAGCCCGGGCCTCCGACAGGACGGGCAGGAGGATCTCCCGTGACCCAACGTCTCCGCCACGCCCTCGCCTGCTCCGCGGCCCTACTGCTCGTCGCCCTCGCCCTCCCCGGCTGCGTCGTCAACGAGATCCGCGACTCCCTCAACGGGACCAACGCCAAGCTCGACGAGACCAACAACGAGCTCATCGAGGTCCAGAAGCAGCTCGAGGCGATCGACCTGATCCCCTCCATCGACCGCTCCCTCAGCTCCATCGACGCCTCCCTCAAGTCGATCGATGCCTCGCTCGTCACCATCAACGAGGGCCTCGGCGAAACCAACGAGGACCTCACCAAGCTCGACGCCCACCTCGCCTCGCTCCGAAAGACCATCAACAACATCGACTCGACCATCCCCTTCCTCAGCATCTCGGGCGACGATGAAAAGGAGGCCGCCGACCTCGAAGGCGCTGACGGAGATGACGACCCGGCCGACGACGCCGCGGAATCAACGGCCCCCGAAGCCGACGGCGCCGAATGACACCTGGCCCCATCGCCAACCGCGTCGCCCGAATCGAGGCGGGCGATGACCCACAGCTCATCGCCCAGCCCCCCTCGGGCTATGCCATCCTCGCGAACCAGCAGCCGGACGCCCTGCCTGGATGCTGCATGCTCCTCCCGCGGCTCATCGACGGGGTCGCGCCACCGCACCTCGATGAGATGCCTCGCAAGCCGAGGGGAGCGTTCCTTGGTGACTTCGCGACGCTCGGCGACGCCGTTCGCCGTGCCACCGGGTGCGAGCGGGTGAACTACCTGATCCTCTGCAACCAGGTCCCCGAACTGCACGCCCACGCCGTGCCGCGATACGCGACCGAGGATGAGTCGAAGCGACTCCTCGATCCCTTCGCCGCGTACGACTTCGCCGCGGCCCGACGCGCCGACCCCGCCACGACCGATCGCGACCTGCTCGAACGCCTCCGAGCTGCGCTCGCCGCGATCACGAGCTGACCCGCCGCCGGATTTTTCGGGAATCGTTGCTCAATCGATGTCCCCGATCGGTCGGTTCCTTCGCCATGTTCCACGAGCGGGCGTCGCGGTCCTAACGAGGCGACCGCTCGCCGGAACGACGTCCCCCCCATCAAGTCGAAGGATCCGAAATGAGCACACCGATGCAGAAGCTGTCAATCGCGCTGACCCTGTCCACCGTCATCGGCGCCGCCGCCGCCGATCCGAGCCTGCTCCCCAACATCCCCCCCGCCGGGACCGGCGTCGACCTCGCCATGCCGGGCGACGTTCTCGGCCCGGGCGCCGATCCCGCCGTCGTCGTTGGTCTCCTGCTCCCCGCGGTCCAGCAGGTCCGCGAGATCAACGTCGCCGTCGATGATGGCGCCGGCCTCGCGGCGGGCGTTCGCGTCGCCACGGGCGATGTCAACGGCGACGGCTACCACACCGTCGCCGCCCGCGGCAAGGCCGACATCCTGATCGAAACCTCGACCGACGGATCGGGCGCCTTCCTCGCGGTGAGCCTGAGCGACAATCTGGTCGACGACTTCGGGACGGGTCCCACTCCCCCCGTCGACCCTCATCATCCGCACAACGTCTGGGCCATCACCGCGTTCGAAGCCGACGGCCGCGACCTGCTCACCATGGTGAACATCGACGGACTCACGCCGCTCTACTTCGGATTCGAGGCAAACGGACTCGGCGACACCGTCGTGGTCGAGAACGGCGTGGTCAGCGGTTCGAGCGGCCTGACGATCTTCGATGTCACAGGCCTCGACTTCGACGCCGTGCGCCGCCGACGCTCCTAGGTCGGCTTCAGACATCACGAGTCATGATGACGAAAGCCCCGGCGTTCGAACGCCGGGGCTT
>PAKY01000010.1 GCA_002706885.1 Phycisphaerae bacterium | reverse complement strand
GACCCCCCCCCGCCCCGGTCGTGAAGGCCAAGCCCGTTCCGACCCCGCCGCCCCCGCCGGCTCCGGTCAAGGTGGCTCCGCCTCCCCCGCCTCCCCCGGCGCCGGTCGTCTACGCCCCGCCGCAGCCGACCCTGGCCCAGTTGGTCATCGCCCGCCTGCGTGCCCTGTTTGGTGGGTGAATCTGAACCGCCGCTGAGATGACTTTCCACGGCCGGTCCGCCTCCAGCGGGCCGGCCGTTTCACTATGCTCGCCTCCAGCGCAAGGAGGTCGCGAGCATGAACCGCTTTTCCCGAGACATCGCGTACTTCAGCCTGGAGATCGGCTTCGAGGCCGACATCCCGACCTACTCGGGCGGCCTCGGCATCCTCGCGGGCGACACGCTCCGCGCCGCCGCCGACATCGAGATCCCCTACGTCGGCGTGACGCTGCTCTACCGCGGCGGCTACTTCAAGCAGAAGGTCGGCGACGACGGCACGCAGAGCGAGCCCGAGCAGACCTGGGACCCCTCAACACACCTCCGCGAGATGGCGCCCCGCGTGACCGTCCCGCTCGACGGGCGAGAAGTCGTCATCCGCGCGTGGCGCCTCGATATCCGCGGCGTCTCGGGCTACGTGGTCCCGGTCTACTTCCTCGACGCCGACATCGAACCCAACGACGACGCCGCGCGACAGATCACCCGCCGCCTCTACGCGGGCCAGCAGGATCACCGCGTCCGTCAGGAAGCGATCCTGGGCATCGGCGGTCGGCGCATGCTCCGCGCGATCGGCCACGACCTCGGCGCGTTCCACATGAACGAGGGCCACGCGTGCTTCGTGTGCGTCGAGCTCCTGAGCGAGCAGATCACCCGTCGCGCCGAGCGCGGCGGCGCCGACGACCATCGAAGGAACGCCGGCCTGACCGACGGCGTGATCAACGACGTCCGTCAGAAGTGCGTGTTCACGACGCACACCCCCGTCGAGGCGGGTCACGACCGCTTCAACATCGACATGGTCAAGGACATCATCGGCGGGCACCCGGTCTTCGATCGCCCAGACCTCTACGGCGAGGGCCAGACGCTCAACACGACCCGCTTCGCCATGAACTTCTCCGCGTTCTCGAACGCCGTGGCGCAGAAGCACGGCGAGGTGAGCCGCGCGATGTTCCCGGGCTACCCGATCCACGCCATCACCAACGGCGTCCACGCCGCGACGTGGTCGCACCCGAACATGCGCAACCTCTTCGATGAGCACTGCCCGCAGTGGCGCACGGCCAACGCCGGGCTGCGCATGGCGGCGTCCATCCCGACCGACAAGCTGCTCGGCGCCCACGACGCGGCGAAGCGCGAGCTGGTCGATCTCGTAAAGGAGCGCACTGGCCAGAAGCTCGATGTCGAACCGCTGACGCTCGTCTTCGCGCGGCGTATGACCGATTACAAGCGGCCGACGCTGCTCCTGAGCGATCTCGAGCGACTCCGTGCGATCGCGGCGAAGCAGCCGATCCAGGTGATCTACGCGGGCAAGGCCCACCCCCACGACGGACGCGGAAAAGAGATCCTCCGCACGATCGTCGAAGCGTCGAAGTCGCTCGAAGGCGCCGTGCGCGTCGCCTTCGTCGAGTCGTACGACATCGAGGTCGCCAAAAGGCTTGTCTCGGGCGCCGACGTCTGGCTCAACAACCCGCGCCCGCCCCTCGAAGCCAGCGGCACGAGCGGCATGAAGGCGGCGCTCAACGGCGTGCCGAGTCTCTCGACGATGGACGGCTGGTGGATCGAGGGCTGCGTCGACGGCGTCACGGGCTGGGCGATCGGCGCGAACGGCGATGACGTGACCTACGCGAACGACAAGGCGGGCATGGACCGCGCCCACGCCGAGAGCCTGTACACGCGGCTCGAGCACGACCTGCTCCCTGCGTACGGCGACCGCGAGCGGTGGGCCAACATCATGCGCTCGTGCGTGATGCTCAACGGCGCCTACTTCACCACGGAGCGCATGGTCCGCGAGTACGCCCTCCGCGCTTACCTCGCGTGAGCGGGCCGTCCGAGCGGCTCGGCCGATGGCGCCGGCTGATGACCGATGCGAACAGGTCGCTGCGCGAAGCCGCTTCGCGCAGCGACGCTACCGACGTCCGTGCCGTCGAACGGCTGCGTCGCCAGTTCGACGCGGATCTGGTTCCGATCGCGCTCGAACTGGCGGACGCCCGGACGCGAGCGCGCGTCAAGATGCCGACCATCGCCGACGACCTCATCGCCGACGTCGAAGGCGTGCAGATGGCCTCGTCGACCGCCGTCGCCGCCTGGAAGGCGCGGCGTGTCGACGATGTGCACGCCGGACGCCGACTCCTCGACCTCTGCTGCGGGATCGGTGGAGACGCCATCGAGCTGGCGCGGCTTGGGGCGCCAGTCACCGCCGTGGACCTCGACGACACCCGCGCCTGGATGTGCGAGCAGAACGCTGCCGTCGAATCTCAATGCGCCGACGTGACCGATGACAATCTGGTGTCGCCCGACGACCTCGTCCATATCGATCCGTCTCGCCGGACCGAGGGCAAGGGGCGGAGGCGCGGGCTCGACGAGATGACGCCTCCAGCAGACGATGTCGCGCGCCTCATCAAGCGATCAGCGGGCGCCGTCGTCAAACTCGCTCCCGGCGTCGATCCGTCCGAACTCGGATTGGGCGACGTTGAATTCGTAAGCGAGCACGGGCGTCTCACACAGGCCTTGCTCTGGACAGGGGACCTCGCGAGGGGCGAAACCGCGCGGGCAACCGCCCTGCCGGTCGGCGCAACGGTCACGGGCGAGCCGAACACGCTTGAGGTCGACGACCGAGCATCCGAGTGGATCTTCACAGTCGACCCCGCGCTCGAACGCGCGCGGCTGACGGGCGTCGTCGCTCACGCCCACGGCCTCGTCGGACTCGCTCACCCGGGGACAGGACTGCTGACGTCCGAGAGCCGGGTCGACGACCCCTGGCTTTCGCCGTTCCCGCTGATCGAGCGACTGCCATGGAGCGAGCGACGCGTGAAATCAGCGCTCCGCTCGCTCGACGCGGGCGAGGTCGTCGTCAAAACCCGGGGCCAAGTCGTCAACCCTGACAAACTTCAGTCAACGCTCCGCGGGAAGGGTTCGACGACGTTTAGCGTGTTCGTGTTGCGGCTCGGCGAACGGGTAGAGGCTCTGATCTGCGCAGGAAAGCCGGGGGATGCTTCATCCGTTCATCCGGATGGACGGTAGAATACATCGATTCACGGTGCGACAGGAGCGTCATGCACATTCGGGACATCTTCAGAACAAGGCGAACGACGGTGTCGTTCGAGTTCTTTCCGCCGAAAACCGAGCAGGCGGCGCAGGATCTCTACGCGAACATCGCGGAACTCGAGGAGCTCAAGCCCAGCTTCGTCTCGGTCACCTACGGGGCCGGCGGGTCGACGCGCGAACTCACCCACGACCTTGTAACGCGGCTCAAGCGGGAGACGACCCTCGACCCCACGCCGCACCTCACCAGCGTCTGCCACAACGAGGCCGAGATCGGCAAGATCCTCGAGCGGTACGCCGAGGCCGGCATCAGCAACGTGCTCGCCTTGCGCGGCGACCCGCCCGCGGGCATGGACGACTACAACCCCGATGACGACGCGTTCAAGTATGCGTCGAACCTTGTCGCGTTCATCCGCAAGTTCAACGACAGCGGCTCGCATCCCGATCCGAAGGGGTTCGGCATCGCCGTCGCTGGGTTCCCTGAGGGTCACCCCGCGACACCGAACCGTTTGAATGAACTCGACTACCTCAAGGCCAAGGTCGACACGGGCGCGGACTACATCGTCACGCAGCTCTTCTTCGACAACCGCGATTTCTACGACTTTCGGGAGCGGTGCGAGCTCGCTGGCATCAACATACCCATCATCGCTGGCATCATGCCGATCACCAGCGCCAAAGGGATGCGCCGGATGGGCGATCTCGCGGCGGGCGCCCGCTTCCCCGCGCCGCTCCTCCGCGCGATCCGTCGGACCGGCGAAGACCCCGAAGCGGTCAAGCGTGTCGGCGTCCACTGGGCGACGCAGCAGTGTTTCGACCTGCTCGACCACGGCGTCTCCGGCATCCACCTGTACACGCTCAACAAGAGCAAGGGGACGCAGGAGATCTACAAGGCCCTTGGCGTCAGCGATTCGCGGGCGTTGACCCGTTCCTGACCGCCTCGACGAAGCGTTCGAAAATCGACGTCCCGCACGCCTCGCTGCTCGTCCGCTCCGGGTGCCACTGCACACCGACGTAGAACGCGCGGCGGGGATCGTCGATCCCCTCAACGACGCCGTCGTGCGCGCGAGCGATCACACGCAGCGATCCCGCATCGCGAACGGCCTGCCGGTGTTTGCTCCGAACGGCGCCGTCGAGGCGGATCGTGGCGTCGTCGACCGTCGGTTTGACGACGTGCTCGCTTTCCCAATGGTCGGAATGGGTGGGCGTGGTCTCGGGCATGAACTGGTCGAGTTCGCCGCCGGCGCAGAGCGCCATCATCTGCATGCCGAGACAGACCCCCAGGACCGGCTTGTCCGGCGCCGCGGATGCGAGACCGGCGATCAGATCGGTCTCGAACGACTGGCGGTCGTCATGGATCGGCCGCGCCTCGGGGTGCGTCGGAACACCGAACGGTTCGGTCCGCGGGTCGTCACCGCCGGTCAGGACAATGCCATCCGCTCGGCTCACCAGCTCTTCAACGCTCATCGCACCGAGCGGCACGATGAAAGGCGCCCCTCCCGCGCTCGCGACCGCGTCCGAGTACGCGCGCGACGCGACGTGTCGAGGCACGCCGTTGATGGTCATGACGTCCGGGCAGATGGCGATGAGGGGCTTCACAACCAACCGTATCGACGCTCGGGCGCCGTTCCCGCTAGTGTTGCCGCGATGCGTTGGCGAAGCGTTCTCATCACATGGATCGTGGCCTCGGTCGCGGTGGTTCTCGTCTGGGTGACAACGCCCGACGGATCCCGCGTCGATGCCAACGGTTCGCCCGCCGTTGCACGCAACGCCCCGCCTCCCATCCGACCGGGAATCGATCCGGCGTCCGTCACCGCCGTTCGGATCAGCGGTCCGGGCGGCGTGGTCAGTGCCGAGCGCTGGGATGAACTCGGCCCCGGCTGGCTGGTGACGCGCCTGGACGCTGCCGGGAAAGCGCTCTGGCAGTGGCCCGGCGAAGACGGCGTGATCTCGGGTTCGCTTCGGGGCCTCGCGACATCGGAACTGCTTCCCTCAGACGAAGCGTCGACGGACGACGCTCGGTACAACGGGGCGCCGCGGCTCGACATCGTGGAGGGCGATCGGACGACGTCGATCGTGGCGCCGGGCGGACTCTCGCTCGGCGGTCGCGGAGCGGTCCGACTCGTTCAGCCCGATGGCGTGACCGTCGATGCGCTGGCGTCGAGTTCGACGCGAGGACTCGTGAGCCTGCCGGCCCTCGCGTCGTGGCGTCGAGCGGCGCCGCTCTTCCGAGCGGGTGTCGGACCGACCCGCGTCGAAGCGATCAGCGAGAATCCGCAGGCGGTCGCGTCGCGGTCGCTCGAGCGTCGAGCGGGTCGATGGATCGACGACGGGGCCAATGTGGAGGTCGCGAGAGAGGACGTCGAGCAGTGGCTCGAGGCCGTGTCGCGGCTGCGAGAATCTGAACTGATCGACGCCCCACCGCCCGCCGAGTTCGAGACGCCCTTGACGATCCGACTGACAACGTCGCTCGGCGCCGATCGGTCGCTCCGCCAATCGATGCACGTCGTTTCGGCACGAGGGGATGTCATCGCCGAGGCGTCTGTCGTCGTCGGCGACGAAGCCACGCCGATCGGGCGGGTCATGATGCGTCTCGACGCGCAGCGGCTCGGGGAACTCGTTGGAGGGGTCTCGAGGATCCGGAGCGTCGGCGGAGGCGGATCAGACGCGGGCAGCGACGGCTGAGACCGCGATATCCCGGCGCATGTGCTTGCCCTCAAACTCGATCACGTTCGCCGCGGCGTACGCCTTCGCGCGCGCGTCCACGACATTCGTGCCCAGCGCGGTGACGCCGAGCACTCGACCGCCCGCCGTGACGAGCGAGCCGTCCTCGAGCCTCCGCACGCCTGCGTACTGCACGCTGACGTCCGCCATCGCTTCGGCCTTGTCGATGCCCGTGATCACATCGCCCTTGCGTGGGTCGTCCGGGTAGCCGTGGGCCGCGAGCACGATGCACACCGCGGCGCGGTCGTCCCATGTGGGTCGGGCGCCGTCGAGCGATCCCTGCGCGGTCCGGAGCATGAGATCAAGCGGGTCGGAGGTCAGGCGGGCAAGCATCGGCTGACACTCGGGGTCGCCGAACCGGACGTTGTACTCGAGGACCTTCGGGCCGGCGGGCGTGAGCATCACACCTGCGTAGAGCACACCCCGGAACTCGGCGCCGTCGCGTCGCAGAGCATCCACGATCGCGACGAGCACGTCCCGCTCGATGATGCTCATCGTCGCGTCATCGATGTCCGTCGCGGGACAGAACGCGCCCATGCCGCCCGTGTTCGGCCCCATGTCGTTGTCGCGGAGCCGCTTGTGGTCGCGGCAGGGCGGGAGCAGCATGACGTTTCGGCCATCGACGAGGGCGAGCACGGAAGCCTCGCGGCCGACGAGCTTCTCCTCGATGACGACGTTCGTGCCCGCGTCGCCGAACGCTTTGTCGATCATGATCCGTCGGACCGCGTCGACCGCTTCGGCCGTTGTTTCGGGCACGACCACGCCCTTGCCCTTGGCGAGGCCCGCGGCCTTCACCACGACCGGGTCATCGCGGGACTCGACGTAGGCGATCGCGGCCTCCGCATCCTTGAAGACGCGTCCTTCGGCCGTCGGGATCGATCCCGCCCGCATGAGGCTCTTGGCGTAGGCCTTGTCGGCTTCGAGCCTCGCTGCGGCGGCGCTGGGACCGAAGACGAACCGCGGCGTTCCGTCCTTGCGCGTCGAGAGCTTGTCGGCCAGACCCGCCGCGAGCGGATCCTCGGGTCCGATGACGACGAGGTCGATCGCGTGATGGTCGCAGAAGTACGGCAGGTCCTTCGTCGCCGCAGGCTTGCCGCTTACCTCGACGGTCTTCGCAAGGGCCGCGATGCCCGGGTTGGCGGTGTCGGTCGCGTAGAACTCGCCGAGGCGGGGCGAGCGGGCGATGGCGGCGGCCATGGCGTGCTCTCGGCCCCCACCGCCGATGAGAAGGACGTTCAGTTTGCGTGCTTGGTCACTCACGGGGCACTCTAGGTGAAGGCCTTGGCGCCGAGGCGTTCGACCTCGCCGAGCAGTTCCATGTTCTCGCCGAGAAGGGCCAGGCGGACCATCCCCATCGCCGCGCGGGCCGACCACTCGCGGACTGCGAGGCGGTTGCCCTTGAATAGGAAGCGGCGGGGGTCGATCTCGCCCGTGACCCGGTCCGCGACCGCGATCCAGACCGTTCCCACGGGCTTTTCCTCCGTGCCACCTCCCGGCCCTGCGATCCCCGTGATTGCCGCGGCGAAGCGGACGGCGGGGTCGAGGTCGCATCCCCGTTCGAGGGCGCCGCTGGCCATCGCGCGGGCGACCTCGGAGCTCACGGCGCCGTGGGCCTTGATCGTGTCGGCGGGGACGCCGAGCATCGACGTCTTGGCCTCGTTCGCGTAGGTCAGCCACCCCGCGCTGAGGACGTCGCTGGCGCCTGGGACGTCGGCGATCATCGAAGCCAGAAGCCCCGCGGAACAGCTCTCGGCGGTCACGAGGCGGGCGCCAGCGTCGCGGCAGAGGTCGATGAGCGTCGCGGGGAGGGCGAGCGTGACATCGATGTCGTCGCCCTTGGCCGGGTCGCGGCGGTCGAAGACAGCGGGGCCGAGGATGGCCCGGAGTTCGTCTTCGGCGTGATCAAGGGCGTCGCGGAGGGTGGTCTCGTCGGTTGCGGTGTGGCGGATGCGGCATGTGACGACGCCTCGGCTGGCCGTCGTGCCAATGAGCGGAAGACCTCTATCGGGGCGGTCGCGGTCCATGAGCGGGCCGATGGGGTCGGCGACGGCGGATTCTCCGAGGCCGAAAGTGAGGAGCAGGCGGACCCCTGAAACACCTCTGCCGGCGCCACGGAGCGTCGGCTCGATGTAGCGGGCGAACATCGGCTGGAGTTCGCGCGGGGGGCCCGGGAGGCAGAAGACATCGCACGCGAGGCGGTCGATTGCCGCGTGGAGGCCCGGAGCCGTGCCGTTGTCGTTGGCGAGCATGGTCGCGCCGGCGGGGCAGAGGGCCTGAACGGCGTTGGCCTCGGGGATGGGCTTGCCGCGGCCCGCGAACCAGGTTTTGAGCTGTTCGAGTGAATCGGCGTCGGTGGCAAGGGACGCACGATCGGCGTCCGGGCCGCCGCTCAGGACTCGGGCGAGGGAGAAGCGGGTCAGGTCGTCGGCGGTGGGACCGAGGCCGCCCGTGACCACGATCAGGTCGGTGGCGGCGCCGAGGCGTTCAAGCGCCCTGGCGATGCGGCGTTCGTCGTCATCGACCGTGGCGTGCTCGACGACCTCGATGCCGGCGAGCGAGAGGCGGTCGGCGAGCCACTTGGAGTTGGTATCGAGGGTCTGGCCACGGACGAGCTCGTCGCCGATGGACAGGATCGACGCGGTCGCGTGACGCCATTCGCCCACGTTCAGCTCCATCAGCCGCCCCCCACGAGGGTGACGATCTCGATACGGTCACCGTCATTAAGTTGGCTATCGGCCCGTTCGGCGACGGGGACGACGCGTTCGTTGAGTTCGGCGGCGCAGATGGCCTCGGCGAGGCCGAGTTCGGTGATGAGTTCGGCGATCGTGCAGCCCTCGGGGAGCTCACGGGTGGAACCGTTGACGGTGACACTGATCATGAGAAGAGTCTACGAATCGGTTGCGGGGCTTCATGCGAAAATGAGAGCGATGAGCGTGATGTTGCGCACAACGGGTCAGATGCGCGCAAATTTGTTGGCCGGCGCCCTCGCCGCGGTCGTTCTTGCGGGGTGCGGCGAACGGCGCGAGTATCGGCGCGACACGCCCGACGAGGCGATCGACTCGGCTCAGGCCATGATCGTCAACGGCGAAGCGGATCGGCTGACGGACCTGATCTATGCGGAGGACGCGGGGCAGCGGGCGTTGCTCAATCAGGCGGGGTCGCTGCTCGGGTCGCTTCAGCGTCTTGGCGACGCGGTCGAGCGACGGTTTCCGGAGGAGATCGAGCGGTTTCGCGCCGAAGCGAAGGTGGCGGCTGAGGAAAATCGGGCGAGTTCATGGGCGCGGTACCTGATCTCGGGCGGCGGGCCCGGATCGGGGCGTTCGTCGAACTTCGGCGCGTCGCGGGTGCGGCGTCCCGACCTCCAGTTGGACACGGGCGGGGCGGCGGCGACGGGTGGGGCGCTTGGCGGTTTGAGCGCTCCGCGGATGAATGAATCGCAGCGGGCGATCGTGAACACGCTGCTCAAGCAGATCTTCGCGGATCCATATGGATGGCTCGAGGAGGGGCGTGGGAAGCTCGGAACGGACTACGTCACCGATGACATCGTTGCGCTGACGTGGGACGACCGGGCAGTGGCGCCGCCGATCGGGCTCACGATGCGGCTGACCGAGCATGGGTGGCAGCTCGTCATCCCGTGGGGTCTGCCGGGAATCCGGGAGATCCGACCGCAGAACAAGCAGGAACTCATGGTTTTCGGGAGCATCCTGCGGACGATCGAGAATGTCGCGAATGACCTGACGGACGACGTCGATAGCGGGCGGATCCGGAATCTGACGGATCTTGCGGACACCGCGGTCGAGAAGGCGGCGATTCCGGCGGTGCTCATCTTCGTCGCGTACGCGAACCTGATCGACGAGCGTGACAAAGCCAAGGACGAGGTCACGGAGACGGCGGTCGAGAGCGACGCGAGTTCGTCGTCATCCGCCGAAGCCGAGGGATCGCCTTGAGCTGGTGGTGTCGCCGCCGAAGCCGAGGCCCGTTCCCTGTCCAAAGGGCCTGAGGACCACGCCGAACGAGGTCTCGTTGGTGATGTTGTTGTAGCTGATCGAGACGCCGAACTGGCCGACCGGGAAATCGCGGAGGACGACGGCGCGGACGTCCTGGAAGTCCTCGGCGACGAAGTTGTACTGCGTTCCCGCGCGGACTTGGTACTTGTCGGCGAAGAGGTAGCCGACGGAGGTATCGAGGTAGGTCGCGTCCTGGGCCTCGAGGCGTCGGAAGCCGACGATGGCGTCGAAGCCGCGGCCCGGCGTGAGACGGACGCCGATGCTCTCTCGCGAGGGGCTGGAGATATCGGGGTCGTAGATCAGCTCGCCCGCGAGGCCGACGATCTCGGAGACCTGCCACTCGAAGGCGCTACGGGCGTAGGTCTGCGGGGCGCCGAGTTCGGGTCGGGCGTCGTACCAGCGGGCGATGGGCGTGCCGCGCTCGGTGTCGTCGGCGGCCCACGCGTACTCGAAGTTGAGCTTGAAGACGTCGACGCTGCGCCACCTGCCCGGGCCGCCGCGCTTGGTCTGCCAGGTTTGGTCGACGGCGAGGCGGATAGCGCTGCCTTCGCCGAGTTGCTCGACATCATCGTCGTAGACGGGGAGGTCGCGTGCCTGGACGGTGGTTTCGGCGTGCCAGAGGGTCAGGCTCGGCTCGATGATGTGGCGGATGCGGTGGAGGTCGAAGGTGCGTGATTCGACCGAGTCATCGACACGGACAAGGCTCGTCGAGAGGCGAACACCCGCGGCGCCCCAGAGGCGGACGTTGTCGTCCTCGTTCGGGCTGAAGGCCTCGAAATCGTCGTCATACGCGGTGAACCGTCCTACCGCGAACGGGGTCGCACGGACAGGGCCGAGGTCGAGAACGGAGGTGAACTCGTGGCGGGTATCGAAGCGGTTGATGAATGACTCGTCGTATCCGAGCGCACGGAGCACGTCGCCCGAGCTGTCTTCGGGATCGCCTCCGAAGACGCGCTGCGACTGCTCCGGGAAGAGGAAGCCCTGCTCAGCGGCGTCGACCTCGCTCAGCCGGATTCGCGCGTTCGTGTAGCTCGCTTCCCAGGTATGGGTCACGAGACCTGGCGGGAGAAACGGGGAGAGGTCGTCGGCGATGACGTCGAGCTCGATCTCGGGGAGCTTGTCGACGTTGTAGCCCGGGGCCTGGAGGCGGTGCTGGTTGACGACGAAGTCGTTGAGCGTCGCGGCGGCCTCGATGCTCAGGCGGGTGTTGTCCTCGAGCCTCCGGAGGTGGAGGCGGGAGTTAACGTCGTCGCCATCGCGTCCGAGATCTCGGAAGAGGTCTTGCGTCAGGAGCGGGTCGCTGACGTGACCGATCTCGCTGATCAGCGTCCATTCCGGGGTGAGTGACCAGAAGTCCCGTCCGACGAAGATGCCGCGTGCCTCGCCGTCGCGGTTGATCTCGGAGCCGCTGACGCTGATGTCGGAGCCCTGGTCGTCGGGGAGGAAATAGGCTGTGGCGTCGCCCGAGTGTCGGCCGCGGTCCCACTCGGCGCGAGCGCCGAGTCCGACGCCCCGTTCGCCGTAGTAGTCGATGTCAAGCGCGGCGTCGATCCCGTCGGGGCGTTCGATGCCGAGGAGGACGAAGGGGTCCCACTCGGTCTGGACGGTGAAGCCCTGGCGGTTCGAGTCGCTGAAGCCGATGTTCCGGAGGGGGACGCGTTCCGGATCGCCCTTGAAGCGAGGGAACCAGAAGAACGGCGCGGGGCCGGCGCGGAGGGTGACGCCCCGGGCGTCAATGATCGACCGCGTGTCACCCGCTTCGTCCTCGCGGCGGACGATGGTCAGGTCGCGGGCGCCGATCGCGAGATGCGGGCGGAAGAACGCGGTGTTCGAGAAGCGGGCGGTTTCGGCGTTGAACTCGTCGGCGGCTTCCTGGCGGACGACGTCGGCGCGCATGTAGAGCGGCATGCCGATGCGCTGCTCGTAGGTCCAGAAGACAGTGTCGAGGGCGATGGCTCGGTTGGCCTGGACGTCGTAGTACACCTGCTCGGCGCGCATGGTGTAGTCGCCATCGGTGACGCGGACGCCTCCTTCGAGGTAGACGCCACGGACCTCGTCGGCGCCGAGGCGGCCGAGCGATTGGCGAAGCGGTCCGGGCTGGAGGAACACCACGCCTCGGGATGCGACGAGTTCGAGCTGACCGTCGGCCGACTGGTATTGAATCGTGACGCCGCCCATGAGCGTGGCGGTGTTGGCTTGCTCCCCCGACTCAACGATGACCGTCTCGCCCGCGCCCACATAGAAGACGCCGTCGGCGGCGAAGATCGGGCGGGCCTCCGGGATCTCGTCGGCGTCGTCGATTGGCGCGGCGGCCACCGCGGGTCGCTCCGTTGTTTCGGGCGATACGTCCGCGGGGGCAGCCGCTGGAGATGGGGTCGCGGCGGGCGGCGTTTGTGCGCTCGGGCGTTCCGATTGCTCAGATCCTGAGGGGGCGGGCGTGGGGTCTGACGTTGGCGTCGAGGGCGTCGGCGTTTCTCGAGTTTCGGGAGGCGCGGGTTGTGGCGATGGGGCCCGGGGCACGGGGGTGACGACGGGCGGCGGGGCCGTGTCGGTTGGTTCGTCGACGGGCTCGTTTCGCGGCTCAGCCGGCGGCTGGGCGGTTGGCCGACTGCCTAAGGGAAGATCGGTGAGGTCGGCGGGCCTGATCGGTGTCAGGTCGTTCATCCTCGGCTGGGGGCGGAGGGGACGGCCTGAGCGCATGTCGTCGACGCGGATCTTGGCTTTGTTGAGGAACTCGACGAGTTCCCGGCCCTCGGGCGGGCGATCGAAGCGGGCGTCGACGCGGAGTTCGATCGGGCCTGACGGGATGACGACGCCCGCGATCGGCAGTTCTGCGGCGGATACGCCGAGGGCGGGGTCGGTGTTCGGCGTGCGGACATTTTCGGCAAGGATGAAGACGTGGTAGCGGTCGGCGCCAGCGGCGTCTGGTTCGCGGGCGATCCAGAGGGCGGCGCGGTCGGCCTTGACGTCGACGTCGGCGAGGACGAGGCGGACTTCACCGTCGAGGAGCAGCCGCGTGGTCGGTGGAGCGGAGCCGGCTGGTTCGCGCCAGGTCCAACCTCGGCGTGCGCTGAAGCGCAGCGGGCCCGAGGTTGGGTCGATCGGCAGGCGGAACAGCTCTGCGGGAGCGATTGCCTGCGCAGTCTGGGCCGGTTGCACAGCCTGACCCGCCACGGCGACCGGAAGGCCGCAGCTCGCGGTGAGGAGGGCGGCGCAGATGTACCTGGCGGCGTGCGAGGGGGTCATGGGCTCTTGGCGTGGAAGTCGCGCGGCCCCGGGACGCCCGGGGAAGCCCGGGCATGTTAGCGAAAGCTAGATCCTGGCGGGTTGCGGTGTGAAGCGGGATGGATGGCGCGGAATTCGGGGACTTGGCGATCTGAAGGGTCGCTCAGAGCTCTATTCACGGGGCCCTCTAGAGGTAGCCTCAGGCGTCGGGTCCCTTCGGGCGATGGACGGATTCCGGACCGTGGAGCGGGCGGTCGGCGGCTGACATTTTCCGAGAATGAGCATGAACGAGCGGTCGAGTCACAATCCTGGGTATTCGGCGATCGCTCCAAGGGATGGGATCGACGCGGACGAGCGGCGCTGGTCCGGGCTGGAAATGAAGACGACCGGGTTGGTTGAAGACCTTCTGAAGGGAAGGTCGAAGCCCCACGTCCGCATCCGACTCGCGATGCTGCTGTCCCTCGTTGCGCTCGGAGCGCTGGTTGCGATCGGCGCGATCGTGACCGGATCGTCCGCCCTGCAGGCCCACACGATCGGCACGTTGCTCGACCTGGCATCGGATCAACGGACGTTGACGACACAATTGAACCACGAGGCCGCGAGGTTCACGTATGCGGACACCGTGGAACGCCACGAGCGGGCGGCGTCGATCCGGACACTGATCCGGCGGATCGAGGCCGTCGGCCACCGCATGTCGGAGCACACGGATGGGATCGCCGAGGTCTGGGGCGTCGAGGCCGCGGCGGGTGTCGAACCTGCGATCGACGAGGTCGGCCTGGGGTGTGAACGGATGGTCCGCCTGGTCGAGGTGTTGCTGATCGATGCGGAGCCGGAATCCATGCTCGCGGCGGTGGATCGGGCGGCGAAGCTCCAGTTCGAGGCGTGCTCGTCAGCGTCGGACGCGATCGAGGCATTGGACGCGTTTCGGGCGGGGCGGGAGATTCAGCTCGTTGTGCTGTGGGCGGGTGTCGCGGCGATGACGCTGCTGGCGCTCGGGATCGTGGTGTTCGAGCCGATCGTGCGGTTGACGCGGTCGAGCTATCAGTTGCTGATCGATCGAGCGATCGCCCTTGAGCGGCTCGCGAGTGTCGTGCAGCGGACGACGAACCCGGTGGTCTTGACGGACGACAACCACCGGATCGTGTGGGTGAATGAGGCGTTTGAGCGGACGTCGGGCTACGGGTTTGCCGAAGCCGTCGGTCGGACGACGGCGGAGCTGATCGGGTCTCCGGACGGGGACGGCGACGCGGTGGAAGCGATGCGGGTGGCGCTCGAGCGTGGGCTTCCGTTCCGCGGGACGCTCGCGAATCGATCCAAGGAGGGACGGGCGTACTGGACGACGGTCGATGTGCAGCCGCAGTTCGACGACGAGGGTCGCATCATCGGCTTCCTGTCGGTACAGAACGATGTGACGGACGCGACGCTTGCGCAGGCGAAGCTGCAGTCGATCATCGATGCGATCCCGGCGCGGGTGCTCTGCAAGGACCGGGACAACAACATCGTCAACCTGAACCGCTCGATGGCGGCGGTGCTCGGGCACGCGGCGGAGGAGATCCGTGGGCGAAACGCGTCGGCCTTCCCGTCGCTCGATGATCATGAGCGCGGACGGGAGGAGGACCGCGAGGTGCTTCGGACCGGGACGCCGATGCTCGGGGTGATCGATTCGTTCAGGCTCGCGAGCGGCGAGGAGTGGTTCGCGCGGGTGGATAAGACGCCGCTGCGCGGGCCGACGGGGCGGGTCGAGGGGCTCGTTTCGGTGCTGACCGATGTGACCGAGCTCACGAGGGCG
Organism: Phycisphaerae bacterium; assembly: GCA_002706885.1. Classification (GTDB taxonomy): domain Bacteria; phylum Planctomycetota; class Phycisphaerae; order Phycisphaerales; family UBA1924. The sequence continues at coordinate 33,982 of PAKY01000010.1, read as the reverse complement.
CAGGAGCGTGTTGCGCTGGCTGAGGAGCGGCTGTCGCTCGCTCTGACGGTGTCGAACATCGGGCTGTGGGACTATGACGTCGACGCGGAGAAGAACGTCTGCAACGCAACGTACTTCGAGATGCTTGGCTACAGGCCGCACGAGTTCGACGCGAGTCGGGATTGGTGGCGTTCGACGTGCCATCCGGGGGACGTGCGTGACGCGGAGTCGGCGATGTCGGCGGTGATCCGCGGCGATATCGATCTTCTCAAGTGCGAGTATCGCCTCTGGACCAAGGGTGGCGGGTGGACGTGGGTGCGGTGTGTCGGCGAGGTCGTCGAACGGCGGGCGGACGGCATCGCGAAGCGGATCGTCGGCGTGCACATCGACATCGACGCCCACAAGCGGTTGGACTGGGCGCTGCGGGCGGCGATGGAGATTCGTCTCGGCACGGCGGAGCACGACACACTTACCGAGCTGAGCTACGCGGTCGCGAAGGTCTTCGGGGCGTCGTTTGCGGCTGTTGCGCGGTGCGGCGAGGTCGAGGGGGAGCCGTCCGGGCGGGTGATCGGCGGATGGCACAATGGGCGGCCGACGCATGATCTCGAGTACTCGATGACCGGAACGCCCTGTGAAGACGCGGTGCGAAAGTCGTTCCACTACGTCCAGTCTGGCGTTGCGAACGCGTATCCGAGCGACTCGTTTCTGAAGGAACTCGACGCGGAGTCGTACGCGGCCATCCGCCTGACGGGAAGCCGGGGGGAGACGATCGGCGTGCTGGCCGTGATCCACGACAAGCCGCTGGAGGTTGATTTCGACGTGGAAGCGACGCTCCGGGTCTTCGGGGCGAGGGCTGCGGCGGAGCTCGAGCGGAACGACGTCGAGGCACGACTCCGTGAGGCGAAGGAGCAGGCCGAGGTCGCGGATCGTTCCAAGAGCGAGTTCCTGGCGAACATGAGCCACGAGATCCGCACGCCGATGACAGCGATCCTCGGCTACGCGGAGGTTCTGCGCGACACGGAGGACGCCGGGGAGCGGCGGGAGCATGCTCGGACGATCCAGCGGAACGGCGAGCATCTGCTCGGCGTGATCAACGACATCCTCGATCTGTCGAAGATCGAGGCGAACCGGATGACGATCGAGCGGATTCCAACGGACCTGCCCGGCGTGGTGCACGAGGTTGTGTCGCTGATGCGGGTCCAGGCGAGCGCGCGGGGGTTGTGGCTGCGTGTCGAGTTCGATGGGACGATTCCACGGTCGGTGGTGACGGATCCGCTTCGTCTGCGTCAGGTCCTGACGAACCTGGTCGGGAACGCGATCAAGTTCACAGAGACAGGCGGGGTGACGATCCGCGTGTGCTATCTCAAGGGGGAGAACCGCCTGGCGATCGATGTGGTCGACACGGGGATCGGCATCCCGAGGGAGGCGGCTTCGAAGCTGTTCAGCGCCTTCCAGCAGGCGGACACGACGACGACGCGCCGGTTCGGCGGGAGCGGGCTGGGGCTGTTGATCTCCAAGTACCTCGTGACGATGCTCGGCGGCAACATTTCGTTCACGAGCGAGCCGGGGGTCGGGACGACGTTCTCGTTCGCGATCGCGGCCGCGCCGACAGCCGGGGCGGCGTTCATCGACTCAGACGAAGCGGCGGAGGTCGCGATGCGGGTGTCGCCGCCGACGGCGCCCGCTGCGATTGTCCCGACGGACGCGTTGAACGGCGTTCGGGTCCTCTTTGCGGATGACGGGGCTGACAATCGTCGTCTGATCGCGTTCCATCTCCGGCGGGCGGGGGCCACGGTTGACGTGGTCGAGAACGGGATCGAACTGGTGGAGGCGTGCGTCATCGGGACGTCTGTGGACGGGGAGCTTCGCGACCCTCTGCCGTACGACCTGATCGTGACGGACGTCCAGATGCCCGGGATGGACGGGTATGAGGCGGTCGGGCTGCTTCGCGCGAAGGGTTGCGGGACGCCGATCATCGCCCTCACCGCTCACGCGATGGCGGGGGCGGCGGAGCAGTGTCTCAAGGCGGGGTGCGACGGGTACGCGAGCAAGCCGATCGACCGGGATCGACTCGTCACGGCGTGCATGAACGCCCTGGACCTGCGATCGGGGCACGGTCGGCGGGCGGCTTGATCCCCCTCGAGCGGCCTGGTCGGGACTTGACGCCATCTTTGTGATTCGACGCCTCGGTCGCTAAGGTGCCCGAAACCGGTATCATGGCGGGCCATTCGCCATGCGCTGGTCCGGGATGCCGCGCGCCGCAGGAGATACTCGAGTGACCGTCATCGACATCATCGTGTTCATCATTTTCGCGACCTCGGTCGTCGCGATCGGGCTGATCAAGAGCCGCGGGGAGAAGGACACGAGCGAGGACTACTTCCTCGCGGGTCGTGGGCTGACCTGGCCGCTGATCGGGTTCAGCCTCATCGCGGCGAACATCTCCGCCGAGCAGATGGTGGGCATGTCGGGCGCGGCGGCGAACGGGGACATCGGGCTCGCGATCGCGAGTTACGAGTGGATGGCGGCGATCACGCTGGTGTGCGTGGGGTTCTTCTTCCTACCGATGTTCCTGAAGAGCGGCATCTACACGATCCCGCAGTACCTCGAGTTCCGTTTCAGCCCGATCGCCCGAACGGTGATGTCGGTGCTGATGGTGATCATGCTCATCAGCGTGAACATCTCGCTGGTGACGTATCTGGGCGCGAAGTTCCTCGACCCGTACATCAACATCGCGAGCACGGACGTCGGGTTCATCTATCCGCTCGACGACATCGCGGTGCTCTGCTGGGTCATCGGCATCACGGCGGCGGTCTACGTCGCTGCGGGCGGCCTGAAGGCGTGCGCGTGGGCGGACATCATCCAGGGCGCGGCGCTGATCGTCGGCGGGGCCGTGATCACGTGGCTCGCGCTCGGCGCCCTCGGTGAGCCCGATCCCGCGAAGGGCATGAACGACGCGACGCAGGTCGCGAACCAGCTCGGCGTCGCCGAGTCATCGAGCGTGGCGGAACGGCTCGGTGTGCTCAAAGACGAGAAGATGCACATGTTCCTGCCGTGGACGAGCTCGGTCATTCCGTGGACCGCTCTGGTCGTCGGCCTTTGGATTCCGAACTTCTACTACTGGGGTCTGAACCAGTACATCATGCAGCGGGCGCTGGGTTCGAAGTCGCTCGCCGAGGGACAGAAGGGCATTGTCTTCGCGGCGGGCATGAAGCTGATCATCCCGTTCGTCGTGTGTGTGCCCGGCATCATCGCGTTCACGCTCTACTCGGGCGAGATGGCCGATCGGATCGACGGCGACGCGAAGACGAACCGTCCGGTCCTGCTGGAGCTCTCCAAGACAACGGGCATCGAACTACCGGAGTCGGTCCGGCTCGCGATCGCGAACGGGAGCGGGCGAACGACGGCCGAGATGCCGCTCGAGGAGCGTCTTGCGATCACTGACGCGATGCTTGCTGAGGCGCCCTCGTCGGAGGGCAAACTCTTCCCGTTCGACGGCGATTTTGCTGATCGCCAGCCGGCGTTGGCGGAAGCCGTCTTTGCATACAACCTCGCGACCGGCGGCGTCGCCGAGGCGGATGCCCGGAGCCAGAGCGACGCGAAGAACGGGGCGATCGACCCTGAGGACGCGAAGCCGTGGACGCCGAGCGAGACGCTCTCGAACGCGAACCAGGCGATCGTTGACGGGAACAAGAGCCTTCCCGCGGCGGCGCCGCTCGTCGGCTACGACTACGACGACGCGTTCCCGATCCTCGTGTCGCTCCTCGCAGGCCCCGGGTTTAAGGGGTTCGTGATCGCCGCGGTCATGGGCGCCGTGGTGAGTTCGCTTGCTTCGATGCTCAACGCCGCGTCGACCATCTTCACGATGGACATCTTCAAGCGGTTCCTCAAGCCGGACGCGACGGACCACCAGCAGGTGCTCGTGGGTCGGATCTGCGTGCCGATCGCGGTGATCGCGGGCTGCCTGATCGCGCCGATCTTCGCCGATCCGGAGTTCGGCGGGGCGTTTAACGCGATCCAGAAGCTCCAGACCTATCTGAGCCCGGGCATCCTGACGATCTTCCTCTTCGGCCTGTTCGTGCCCCGCGCGCCGCGGATGGCGGGCGTGATCGGGCTCGTTCTCAGCCCGATCCTTGCGGCCGTCTACGAGTTCGTGGTGACGCCCATGGTCGCCGGAACGACGCTCGGTGACTTCCTGTTCGTGAACTTCCTGAACCGCGCGGCGCTCGTCGTGGTGACCATCACGGTGGTGCTGGGACTGATCACCGTGATCAAGCCGCTCCCGCAGGCGATCGCGTTGCCCCAGGCCGAAGGCATGGAACTCAAGAGCTCCGGCATCGCGAAGGCGCTCGGCATCGTGGTGGTCATCTTGACCGTGGCGCTCTACGTCGTGTTCGCCTGAGTCGTCGGAAGCACCGTTCGAATCGATCGCCCCCGCCGATTTGGCGGGGTCTTTATTTACCCCTATGTCTATAATCGACCTGCCCATCCGGTATCGCGATTCCGTCGATCGGTGGGTCGGAGAGCTAAGAAATGATCGTGTTTGCCGACAAGATCGAGATGCAGAATCGCCTGTTTGCCGAGTTGTCGCGGATGTATGCCCTCGAGGCGCCCATGTACGACAAGTCGCTGGCTGTGAACACCGTGTGCAATCGCGTCGTGTGCGACTTGCTCGCCCAGATGCATGTCGGGCTGTCGGTGAGCGATGAGCAGCTCGAGAAGACGAGCGGTGAGCGGCACGGAGCGATCCGGATTGGGCGGGCGGACGAGTACCGCTGGATCGGGAGGTTCTTCGCGTGCTTCGCCATGGAGCCGCACAACTTCTACGACATGACGAGCGTCGGGTCGAAGAGCCAGCCGGTGATCGCGACGGCGTTCCGATCGGTTGTGCACCCGGAGCATCGGGTGTTCAGTTCGCTGCTTCAGACCAGCTACTTCGATGACGAGACTCGCGAGCGGGTCGAGACGCTGCTCGCGAAGCGGACGGTGTTCTCCAACCGTGCGAAGGAGTTGATCGAGAGGAGCGAATTACAGGGCGGGCTGTCCACGGATGACGCGGACGCGCTGATCGGCGAGGCGACGGGGCGTATCTTTAAGTGGACCGGACGGGCGCGGGATCATGCCCTCTACACGGATCTGTGCGAGGCGGGGTTCAAGATCGCGGCGGACATTGCCTGCTTCGAGGCCCATCACCTGAACCACCTCACGCCGAACACGTTCTGCATGGATCTCTACACCGCGGCGATGAAGCGATGCCTTGGCGAGATCGACGTCGCCGAGTTTCGCGAGCGAGCCACACGGGCGCTGGAGGCCATCAGAATCGATGGTGGCGCCGACTTCGTCCGACTGAGCTTCAAGCACCTCTCCCAGGACGACATCGACGGTTTCGGGCGAGGCCACGCGACGGATGAGCGCGTTTCCGATTTGGTCGAACGCCTCGTGGACTCGTTGGGCGAGGAGCGGTTCGATCTGACGAAGCTTCCCCACTCCGGTTTCAAGGACGCTACCGAAGGGCCCGCGTCGGACACGCCGATTCTGTTGCGTCAGGACGCGTTCCGCGCCCTCACCGAGGCGGTGACGTTCTCGGAAGAAGACGGAACCGAGATCGAGGCGTCGCACACGGCGCGGTTTGGGGAGATCGAGCAGCGTTTCTACGCGACCACGCCAAACGGGCGCGAGCTCTACGACGCGTGCCTCGCGGAAGCGGAGGCCGCTCGGGCCGTGGAGGCCGACCTCGCGAGCAAGGATCACGCGGCGTATGAGGCCGCGTGCAGCGCGCACTTTGCGGCGTTTCCGAAGACGTTGCGAGAGTTGGTTGATCGCGGTCTCGTCTTCGCTCGCTTCGCGGCGACCGAGGCGGGCATTGCGGCTCGGGGCACGCTGCGGTCGACCGACCTTCCGACCCTGCTCGAGGGTGGGTATGTTCGCTGCGAGGGGCTTCGATACGAGGACTTCTTGCCGATCAGCGCGGCTGGGATCTTCGCCTCGAATCTGAATCAGTATGGCACCGCGTCGACGGCGGCTGCGAAGCCGGTCTACACGCAGGCGATGCTGGAGGAGATCCTCGGCAAGCCGATCGTGGACGCCAACGCTGTGTATCAGGGGCTCCAGTCGGCTTCCCTTCTGGAGACCTACGCGGAGCTTGGGTTGCTCGATCGATTGGGCGTTGAGGAGCGACTGGAGCTCGAGACGGCGGCGTCGGCGTGCCCCGCGGGGTCGATCGACCGGTTCTCGGAGCGGAGCGCGGCGGCGGCCCGGGTCTAGCGGCGAAGTTCGTCCGAGGCCTCTCAGGGCGACGGCGACCCGGTTGCTTTAGACTGACCGCCATGAAGACACTTCTTGCGCTGACCACGGTCTGTCTGTCGTTCTCACTCGTTCCCTCGCCGCTCGCGGTCGCTGATCCGGACCTCGGCGACCTCGTGCCGGAGGCGACCTGGGAGCCGTTGTTCGACGGCAAGACGCTGCACGGGTGGAGCGCGATGTATGGGGGTTCGCTCGACGCGTGGAAGGTCGTTGAGGGCGAGATCCGCGTGTCGGACGCCGGTCAGGGTGGGTGGATCCGAACGGATCGGATGTACCGCGACTTCGAGCTTGAGGCTGACTTCGTCATCCCCGAGGGTGGGAACAGCGGGGTCGGGCTGCGTTGCACGGGGGTTGGTGACCCTGCGTTTACTGGGTTCGAGGTGCAGATGCAGGACGACCACGGGAAGGACCCGACGCGGTCGAGTTGCGGCGCGGTGTACAACGCGATCCCGCCGCGTGTGCAGGCGGTGAAGCCGGCGGGCGAGTGGAACCACTACCGGATTCGACTGGTCGATGATGTGCTCGATGTGTGGCTCAACGGCGAGCACGTGCAGATCGCGCAGGATCTTGACGATCGCGGCATCTTCCGGCGCGATGACCAGCCGATGCCGCTCGATGCGCGCGCGACGACCGGATACATCGCGTTTCAGGACCATGGCGAGGGGGGATTGCGGCTGCGGAACATCCGGGTGAAGGACCTTTCGCCGGATCCGGATCCGGGTGATTTCGTGGACGCGTTCGATGGGAAGTCGACGCGCGGTTGGACGCATCGGGGTGGCGGAGACTTCGGGTTCGAGGACGGCACGTTTGTCGCTGCGAACGGGCCGGGGCATCTCTTCAGCGACGTGACGCACGAGGACATCGAGATTCGTGCGCTGGTCCGCGTGGCGCTGCCTGATGAAACCGATGCGCCTCGGACGGGGAACAGCGGGATCTACTTCCGGACTGTGCCGCGGCCCGAGGATCCGGACACGTGGCCGCTCGGCTACGAGGCGCAGATCGACCACCATGACAAGCGCGAGACGAACTACACGGGGTGCGTCTACGACCAGGCGGCGGCGCTGCCGGGCAAGCCGATCAGTCGGGACGGGGCATGGTTCGACTACCGGATCCTCGCGGTGGGCGACCATGTGCGCACGTGGATCAACGGCGAGCCGATGGTCGACGCGAAGCTGACGGACTTCGATCGTGGGCATGTCGCGTTCCAGACCCACCATCCGGGGAACCGGGTGGAGTTCCGGGACGTCCGGTGGCGGACGCCTTCGGTCGGTGAGTGAAGGAGCCGTTGGCGGTGTATGCCAGCGATGGTCGGCTTGATCTTCCCCGAGTGTGGGACGACACAGCACGCCGAACGGTCTCGAGCGATCTATCGCCGGCGGGCCTTGGACTTTCTTGCGTATTCGGCGGGATGAGGATGCTCACGGCGCCAGCGGGCTCTGAGAACTACTCGAAGTCTGTCCACGCGCCGTTCGAGCGCAAGCAGGCTTCGACGAATCGGATGCCCTGCGCTCCGTCATCCACGGTCGGCGCGAGTCGCGCGTGGTGGGAATCAACGCCTCGCACGCGGTCAATCGCCCCTCGGTAGATGTTGGCGAAGGCCTCGATGAAGCCTTCGGGGTGGCCCGGCGGGATCCGTCCTGACGCCGCGGCGGCCTCGGAGAGGCCATCGGAGCCGCGGGTGATGACGCGGAGGCGTTCGTCAGCGGCGCGGTGATAGAGATTGTTGGGATCCTCCTGTCGCCACGCGAGGGAGCCCTTGTCGCCGTAGAGGCGGATGGAGAGGCCGTTTTCTTCTCCGAAGCAGACCTGTGAGCAGGTCAGAACGCCGGTGGCGCCAGAGGCGTAGCGGAAAAGGACGGCGGCGTCGTCGTCGACCTGTCGACCCGGTACGACGGAGTGGACGTCCGCGCAGAGTTCCGAGGGCGTCTGGCCCGTGATGAACGAGGCGAGTTGTTCGGCGTGGGTTCCGATGTCGCCGAGGGAGCCGGCGCCGCCCGATCGCTTGGGGTCGGTTCGCCAACTCGCCTGCTTGTTGCCGCTCGATTCGACGTCTGTGGAGAGCCAGCCCTGGTGGTACTCGATGAAGACCTTGCGGACGTCACCGATCGCTCCCGTGCGCACCAGTTCGCGCGCTTCGCGGACCATCGGGTAGCCCGAGTAGTTGTAGGTGACGGTGAGCGAGGCGTTCGACGCCCCCACCGCCCTGGCGAGCTGTGCGGCTTCGTCGGAGGTGGTCACCATGGGTTTGTCGAGGACAACGTGACACCCGGCTTCGACGAAGGCCTTGGCGATCTCGAAGTGGGTGTCGTTGGGTGTGACGATCGAGACGGCCTGGATCCGCTCGGATTCGGGGAGCTGTTTCTCTCCCTTGAGCATGTCGTCCCATGACCCGTAAGCGCGGTCGGACGGGAGACCGATGGCCTTCGCGCTGGCTAATGAACGCTCGGGTGTCGACGAAAGAGCGCCGGCGACGAGGACGCCCTGGTGATCGAGGGCGAGGGCCATGCGGTGGACAGCGCCGATGAAAGCGCCGGAGCCGCCGCCGACCATACCGAAGCGGACGGGGGCGGCGGTGTCGGGGTTGGTCATGTGGGATCCTTGGTGGAATCGAAGGCAGCGTCGAAGACGACATCGGAGGATGGGAAGTCGATCGAGCGGGTGTAGGCGCAGGCCTCGGCGGCGCCGTGGAAGCGGTCCATGGCGGAGTCTTCCCACTCGATGCTGAGCGGGCCGCGGTAATTAGCGCGGTTCAGGGCACGGATGATGGACTCGAAGTCGACATCCCCGCGTCCGGGAGATCGGAAGTCCCAGCCTCTGCGAGGGTCGCCGAAAGCGAGGTGGCTTGCGAGGATGCCGCTGTCGCCGTCGAGGGTCGTTGCGGCATCCTTGATGTGAACGTGGTAGATCCGATCGATGAAACGGTTGATGAACCGCTCGGGGCGAACGCCCTGCCAGATCAGGTGCGAGGGGTCGAAGTTGAAGCCGAAGGCTTCGCGGTGATCGAGAGCCTGGAGGGCGCGTTCGGCGGTATAAATGTCGAAGGCGATTTCCGTTGGGTGGACTTCGAGCGCGAAGCGGACGCCGGCGGCATCGAAGGCGTCGAGGATCGGGTTCCAGCGGTTGGCGAAGTCGGAGAAGCCCTGGTCGATCTCGTCCTGCGAGGTCGGGGGGAACGCGTAGAGCTTGTGCCAGATCGGGGAGCCGGTGAAGCCGTTCACCACGTCGACGCCGAAGCGTTTCGCGGCTTCGGCGGTGGCCTTCATTTCATCGGCAGCTCGCTCGTTGACGCCGGCGGGGCCGTTTCCCCAGACGCGGGCGGGGAGAATGGCCTTGTGGCGGGCGTCGATGGGGTCGCAGACGGCCTGACCGACGAGGTGGTTGCTGATGGACCAGCAGCCGAGGCCGTGAGATTCGAGCAGATCGCGTTTCGCCTTGACGTAGCCGTCGTCCTCGATGGCCTTGTCGACCTCGAAGTGGTCACCCCAGCAGGCGAGTTCGAGGCCGTCGAAGCCCATTTCGACGGCTCGGGGCGCGAGTTCGCGAAGGGGGATGTCGGCCCACTGGCCCGTGAAGAGGGTGACGGGGCGGCGGTGTTCCGGTGTGGTGTTCGCCATTGGCTGGGTTCCTCTCGGGCTCCTCTCGGGCTGGTCGCGGCGGGCGCGGTTCCTGTTATAGTGCCCCGACCTTGGAAACGCATTCAGCTACACCGGATCCGGTCATCCCGCCCAGAACGGGGTTCAAGACCCTGACGCTGCTCTCGGCGATGATGTTCCTTCAGTTCTTCCTGTGGGGGGCGTGGTTCGTCACCCTTGGCCCGTTTATGAACTCGACGGGGTTCGACGCGGGGGATATCGCGAACGCGTACACGACGGCTCCGATCGCGGCGATCCTGGCGCCGGTGTTCCTCGGGATGGTGGCCGACCGGTTCTTCTCGAGCGAGAAGGTCATGGGGGTGCTGCACATCCTTGGCGGCGTCCTACTTTGTTTTGGCGGCCAGGCGGCCTTCAGCGGGAATCCGTGGCTGTTCGTGGGGCTGCTGCTGGCGCACATGCTGTGTTACATGCCGACGCTCGGGCTGAGCAACACGATCGCGTTCAACGCGATCAGCGATCCCGAGAAGCAGTTCCCGCTCGTCCGAGTGTGGGGCACGATCGGGTGGATTGTCGCAGGGTTCGTTGTGGGCGCTCTCGCGGCGTCGATCGCGGATACCGAGGGTTTGAGCAAGGCGGACGCGGAGACGCTACGGGCGAGCGTCCCGGCGTTCTTTGTGGTCGCGGGCGTGAGCGGGATCGTGCTCGGCGTGCTGAGCTTCTTCCTCCCACACACGCCGGCGCCGGCTCGGGGTCAGCGATTCAGCATCGGGAAGGCGCTGGGGTCAGACGCCCTGATGCTGCTCAAGGACCGCTCGTTCGCGGTGTTCATGATCTGCTCGATGCTGATCTGCATTCCGCTCGCCGCTTACTACCAGCAGGCAGCGGCGTTCGCGACCGAGGCCGGGCTGGCGAACGTGCCGATCAAGATGACGTTCGGGCAGATGAGCGAGATCGCGTTCATGCTGGTGATGCCACTGATGTTCGCGCGGCTCGGTGTGAAGTGGATGCTCGCCGTCGGCATGCTGGCGTGGGTGGCGAGGTACGCACTGTTTGCCGGGGCGTGGGCGCCGGTGAGCGGGCACGTCATGTGGATGATCATCGGCGGGATCGTCCTGCACGGGATCTGCTACGACTTCTTCTTCGTGACCGGTCAGATCTACACCGAGCAAGCGGCGCCGAAGCACACGCGAGCACAGGCACAGGGCTTCCTCGTGCTCGCGACGCAGGGCGTCGGGATGCTCATTGGAAACCAGTTGTTCGGGCGGCTCGTGGGCTGGCAGACGGACGCTGACGGAACGGCGTGGCGGACGGTGTGGCTGATGCCCGCTGGTTTCGCAATGGCGGTGCTCGTCGTGTTCGTGTTGTTCTTCCGGGGGCCGCGGAAGCGTGGCGGGGTGGTGTCGGGAATCGTGGCGGAACAGCCCGACGCCGAGCCCGGCGCGGCGATGGTTTAGTATGCGTTCGTTCAAGGAGAGTTCCGATGTCCGATCATGAGTTCACGAGTCCGACGGGTTCCCGGCGGAGCTTTCTGAAGCAGGCGGCGCTGGTCGCGGGCGCCGGCCTTGCGGGGGCGGCGCTGGCCGGCGAGCCGATGCGCACGAAGCCGAGGCCGCTCGGTCGCGGCGAGGCGCCGAAGCCACCGAAGGAAGGCGATCCGATCCGGATGGCGGTCATCGGCACGGGCGGCATGGGTCGCGGGCACTGCAACGCCTTCGCCAGCTTTGCGGCGAACGGCGACGAAAATCTCGAAATCGTCGCGCTCGCCGACGTCAACGATCTGCACGTCGAGCAGGCGAAGCAGGACATCATGAGCAAGGGGCAGTCGCTGACGCCCGACACCTATCGGGACTACAAGAAGATTCTGGAACGCGACGACATCCATGGCGTGCTCATCGCAAGCCCGGAGCACTGGCACGCGAAGATGGCGATGGACGCGGTCCACGCGGGCAAGGACGTCTACTGCGAGAAGCCGATGACGCTTCACCTCGATGAGGCGCTCGCGGTCCAGCAGACGGTCCACAACAACCCTGGCGTGATGTTCGTCGTGGGCACGCAGAAGATGATGCTGCCGAAGTACCTCGAGGCGAAGAAGCTCGTGGAGTCGGGGGCGATCGGCAAGCCGACGTTCAGCCAGACCAGCTATTGCCGGAACACGCCTGACGGTGAGTGGAATTACTACCAGATCGACCCGCGTTGGGAGCCGGGCGAGAACCTCGACTGGGAGGCGTGGCTGGGCGAGTACGGCCCGCGCGAGTGGGATCCGAAGGTCTACATCCGGTGGCGTCGCTACCGGGACTTCTCGACGGGCATCCTGGGCGATCTTCTCGTCCACGAGATGACGCCCCTGATCCTGGCGCTCGACTCGGTCGGGTGGCCCACGAACGTCGTCGCGACGGGCGGCCACTATATCGACACGGAGATGGAGAACCACGACCAGGTGAACCTGACGGTGCAGTTCGAGGGCGGGCACACGATGATCGTCGCGGGCTCGACCTGCAACGAGGTGGGCCTCGAGAACCTGATTCGCGGTCACGAGGGGAACATCTACCTCAACAGCCGTCACTGCGAGATGCGCCCGACGCGACCGTTCGTGGATCTCGTTGATCCGCAGCGGATCGAGTGTCCGGACATCGGGTCGGACCACGACCAGATGCGTCTCGCGTGGCTGCGGTCGATCCGGGATCGCAAGCAGCCCGACTCGACGGTGGACTTTGCGACGAAGGTCATGGTGGCTGTCGGTCTGGCGTCCCGGTCGATCTGGGATGGACACGCGTACACCTACGACCCGAAGACCCAAGTCGCGGCGCGTGTCTGAACCGAGTCTCCTGCGACTCGCGACGGAGGCGATGGGTTGCCGGTTCGAGATCGCGATCGGCGGCATCCCCGGTCCTGACGTGCGCGCCGCGGGCGAAGAGGCGATCGCCGAGATCGAGACATTGCATGCGCAGTTCACGCGGTTCGAGAGGGGATCGCTCGTCTCGCGCCTGAACGAGGGCGGTCACGAGCGGGTGGACGCTGAGACGTTTGCGTTGTTCGAGTTGTGTGACGAGGTGTGCGTTGCTTCGGACGGCGCCTTCGACATCAACGCACGGGGTTCGGGACGGGTCGTTCTCGACCGTTCCGAATACCGCGTAGGCGTCGACGGCACGCCGGCGGTCGATCTCGGCGCGGTGGCGAAGGGGTACGCGCTGGGCCGTGCCGTGTTGGTTCTTCGAGAAGCGGGCGTCAAGTGGGCGTTCCTTCACGGCGGCGGGAGTTCGACCGCGACCATCGGGACACGTCCGGATGGGTATCCGTGGCGCGTGACGATCGGGGTCTCGACGGCGGCGGAACCGGTGACGATCGAGCTGGTCGATCAGTCGCTTTCAGTCTCCGGCGACGAGAGCCAGGCCGGTCACATCGTCGATCCTCGGGAAGGCGGATCCGCGTGCCCAGCGGGGTTATTCGCGGCGTGCGTCGGGCCCGCGGATCCGCTCGGAGCCGCGGCGTGCGACGCCTGGGCGACGGCTCTTGCCGTTCTTCGGAGGCGTCCCACCGACATGCCCGATGGGTTATCTTGCTTCTTGGTGGAGGACGGGCGTTGGACCATCTCCGCCGCTACCTGCTAGTCGTTTGCACGGGAGCTCAGTCGTGACAGACATCGATCGCCGTTCGTTTCTCGCCCAGTCCGCAGGGTTCGCCGCGGGCATGGCGCTCATCCCCGGGCTGTCCGCGGCGATGGGGCGTTTCTCGGCGCCGATGAAGGTCGGCGTGGTCGGGTGCGGACGGCAGGGTCGGGCGATCGTGGCAGAGTTGGCGTCGTTTGACAACGTGACACTGGCCGCGATCTGCGACATCGAGCCACGGCGCTTGAACGCCGGTCAGCGGCGGGCTCCGGACGCGAAGGGATACGGCAGTCACCGTGAGATGCTCGACGCGGGTGGGCTGGACGCGGTGTTTGTGGCGACGCCGACCCACTTGCATCGCGCCGTCGTCGAGGACACGCTCGCCGCGGGGGTGAACGTCTACTGCGAGGCGCCGCTTGCGCACACGCCTGAGGACGCGAAGGCGATCGCCGCCGCGGCGCGGAGTTCCGGGAAGGTCGTGCAAGCGGGGTTCCTGGCGCGCGCGAACCCGGTGTACCAGTTGGCTCGCACCTTCTTCGTCTCCGACGCGGTTCGAACGCTAGCCGCGATGGAGGCGACACGGGCGCGGAAAACGAGTTGGCGGACACCCGCTCGTGATGCGGAGACCGAAAAGCTGCTCAATTGGCGTCTGAATCCGGAGGTGTCGACGGGGCTCGCGGGCGAATGGGGCAGCCACCAGTTCGACGTGTTCCACTGGTACACGGACTCCTACCCGACGCGTGTGACCGGGTTCGGGTCGGTGCGCCTGCACGAGGACGGGCGGACCGTCGATGACACGATCTCGTCGACCCTCCAGTTCCCGAGCGGCGCCGCGCTGACGTACAACGCCACGCTCGGGAACAGCTATGAGGGCATGCACGAGGTCTTCCGCGGTGAGAACGCGGCGATCAAGCTCGCGTGGTCGCACGGCTGGATGTTCAAGGAGGCCGACGCTCCCACGCAGGGCTGGGAAGTCTATGCGAACCGTCAGCAGTTCCACAACGACGAGGGCATCACGCTGATCGCCGGGGCGACGAAGCTCGCGGAGCAGGGGAAGCTGAAGGAAGGCGTGGGCTTGCCTCACACGCCGCTTTGGTACGGGGTGGAGTCGTTCCTCAAGGCGGTTTCAGAGGGCGCCCCGGTCGCGTGCACCGCGGACGAGGCCGCGCGATCCACCATCGTCGGGATCCGCGCGCACGAGGCGATCACCGCTGGACGGACGGTCGAGATCGACCCGACGGAGCTTGGCTGAGCGATGGCTGACTCTCAAGATCATCCGCTCAAGCTGCGGAACCTCGGCTTCTTCGCTCGTCTGGGTGTGGCGGGCTTTGTCATCGCGGCGATCGGCGGAGCCGCCGTTTCCGGGCTGTATCTGTTCTGGCATCACGACAATCGGGATGAGCGAGCAGGGCTGACGATCGACGACGTCACGGCGCACTACCACGGGATCGTGAGCGAAGCGCGGCTGCTCGCGGCGCTCGAGGAGGGCCATCCCGAGGACCTTGCGGACGGTGAGCGGGAGAAACTGATCGGGTGGTTGCGGGGCGACTCGGCGACCATGAGCCAGACCTATGACAGCCTCGATCTCGGGGCCGACGCCCCCGCGGAGATCATCGCGGTGAGCTGTCTGGACTGTCACTCGCGGACTTCGGAGGGGCCGGACGCGGCGCCCGAGATCGCGCTCGAATACTGGGACGATGTCGAGGCGTTGTCGGTGAGTCGCGACGTCCAGCCGGTACCGCTCCAAATCCTGGCTGCGTCGACGCACACGCACGCGCTTGGAATGGCGTCGATCGGGATCGCTATCGGGCTGCTGGCGTTGCTGACGAGTTGGCCACGGGCTCTGGTGGGACTCGTGCTCGCGGCGACCGGGATCGGCCTTGCGGCGGATCTGTCCGGGTGGTGGATCACTCGGAGCGTTCCCGAGTTCGCGTATGTCGTGGTTGCGGGCGGAGCGGCGTTCAGCGGGGGGATGTCGTTGCTCGGGGTGATGGTGCTGCTCGACCTGTGTCTGCCGAAGCGGAAGCGGAAGCGCTCGGAGTAGTCGCCCCGGGCTTGCCCCAGGGGTTGTCATAGCGATTTGCGAACGCGTTCGAGAAGGCGTTTGGTGGCAAGGATGCCGTCATGCTCGCTCAACGCCGAGCCTTCGTACTCGATGCCGACGTAGCCGTCGTAGCCGGCGTTCTTTACGAGCTTCATCATGCGTCCATAGTCGATCGCGGTTTCATCGCCTGAGTCGTCAAAGGCGTAGGTCTTGGCGCTGACCGCCTTTGCGAACGGCATGAGTTCCTTCACGCCCTGGTAGCGGTCGTACCAGGCGTCGGGGTCGTCTTTGCGCGACCAGTCCATGCAGAAGTTCCCGAAGTCGGGGAGCGTACCGCAGCGGTCGTGGTCGACCATCTTCATCACGCCCGCGAGCCAGGCGCCGTTGGAGCTGTAACCGCCGTGGTTCTCGACGATGACGTTGAGGTCGTACCCATCGGCAAGGCGTGATAGACGCCCGAGACCGTCGGCGGCGAGTTTCTGCTGTTCCTCGTAGGAGCCCTCGCTCGCCGCGTTCACTCGGATCGAGTGGCAACCGAGCGAGGAGGCCGCCTCCAGCCACTTGACGTGGTTGTCGACGGCCTTGCCGCGGGCGACGGGATCGGGATCGCCGAGGCGGCCTTCGCCATCGCACATGATGAGGAGGCACTTCACGCCGGCGTCGCCGGCCCTTGATCTGAGCTCGGCGAGATAGGCATCGTCCCTGGGCTTGTCCTTGAAGAACTGGTTGACGAACTCGACCGCGTCGATGCCGTACCGCTCGCGCGTCACACGTGGGAAGTCGACGTTGTCAAGGTCACCGCCTTGAAGTTCGCGGTGGAGGGACCACTGGGCGAGCGAGATCTTATACGGCTCCTTCCGGGACGAGCCGAGCGAGGCGGCGGCGACGGGCGCCGCGCCCGCGAGCGAGATGACGCCGAGGGCGGCGGTCGTGAAACGCCTGCGGGAGATAGGCTGGCCGGCTTCGGGCGGGGCGATCATGACTGTCTCCTTGATCGGCTGAGCTGCTCACGCTCGACCTCGATCACGCGTGCGGCCCGGAGGGCGTCGTTCAGCGTAACCGGCGGCGGTTCGTTTGACACGATGGACCGGACGAACGCCCGGAGTTCGGTGTCGTAGCCGTCACCGACGCTCTCGGGAATCGGGGTTGAGTCGTTGCCCTTGTGAAGTACAAGGGGAATGTCGCGAGCGGAATCGAAATCGGCGGTGGCATGCTCGAAGTTGATCGTGACCTGCATCCGAAAGCCGAATGCGGGTTGGTGGTCCCACGCGGCTTCGGCGGTGACATGCGAGGGACCAGTCTCGAACTCGAGGGCGGCGGTGAGGTGGAACGGGTCGCCGGTCGCGATGATCCGCGTGGGTGAACCGAAGGTGGCAAGGATGAAGTCGATGTCGTGAATGTGGAGGTCGCCCAATGCGGCGCCGCTGGCGTCGACGTCGCCGTAGAACGATTGGTTCCACGCGGGCATGGATCCGAGGCGGCGGAACGTGGCGCTTCGTACGGGGCCGTAGCGTTTGTCGTCGATCCATCTGCAGATCTGCGTCCAGCCTGGCCAGAAGCGCATGGCGTGGCCGGGCATCACTTGTTGTGAGGGGTGCTCGGCGGCAACCTTCATCAGACGCTCGATCTCGGAGACCCGAAGGGCGACCGGCTTCTCGACGAACACGTGTTTTCCGGCCTTTATCGCCTCGGACGCAAGATCGACGTGCGTGGGCGTCGGGGTGCAGACGCAGACGACGTCGATGTGAGTGGCGGCGAGCATCGAGCGGAACGACGCTTCGAGGCGGACTGAGTTCTGCCAGTCGATCGCCTCGCCCGATTCGGCGATGTTCCCCGTCGTGCCTGCGGCCATGAGTTGGTCGCGGTCGGTAACCCGGTTGTCGCAAACGGCGATCAGGCGGCACGGCTCACCCGAGGCGGCCAGACGACTGACACCGGCTGCGTGGCGCCTGCCCATGAATCCGAGGCCGACGATGCCGACGCCGAGTTCGCTCACGCCTCGGGCTCGGCTCGGAGCGTTTCGATGTAGCCAATGGCGGCACGCACGTCTTCGACGCGGCTCGGGCCGGCTTCACGTTCGATCACGAGATCGAGCGGGCGGGGAGCGGACGAGACGATTTTGAGGAACGCCGGCCAGTCGACGGCGCCCTGGCCGACCGGGACTTCAGTCCCCCACTCGTCTGGCTCGCTCGAGGGGGTGGCGTCCTTCAGGTGACACTGCACGACGCGTGGGAGGAGTGCCAGAAGAGCGTCGATGGGATCCCCGGCGCCGTAGAGGAGCACGTTGGCGGGGTCGAAGTTGATGCCGGCCGACGGTCGGTCGAGGTCATCGAGGGCGCTGCGCATGTCCGCGGCTCGCTCCTGCCCCGTTTCGAAGGCAACTCGGACGCCGCGGGCGTCGAAGATGTCGACGACCGAGCGGAGGCGATCGAGGATCTCGCTTCGATCTGGTCCGGGGTCGGAGGGGATGGCGCCGGCATGCATCGTTACCAGCGTCAGACCGAGATCCGCCGCAAGATTAGCGTTGGCTTCCGCGGCGTCGAGATTCGCTTTCCACGTCTCCGACCGGCGGAAGCCACCTGTTCGGCGGATGGCCTCGATGGAGCTGTAGTCCTCATCCTGCGGCGCCATCATCCCGCTCACGATCGTGACCCCCGCGTCATCAAGGGCCGAGCGGGTCTCTAGGAGTTGCCAGGCGCCGGTTCGGATTGGATCGAGGGCTAGCTGAAGTCGATCGAGTCCGAGCTGCCCGGAGACGGTTCTGGCGAGCGACTGTGGCCCGTCGGGCGCGAGCGACCAGGAACAGACGGCGAGCGTTGAGGATGCGGGGGCGCCGGGGTCGAAGGGCATCGGGGCAGCATATCGGAGCGATGGAGGCGATCACCGTCGGATCGGGGATGACATTTTTATGCACGATGTGTATAATCATGCATGGCTCGCGCCCGCCGTCATGCCCTACTGAATCGGATGCTCCGCGATCGTTCCGTGGCGACGCAGGATCAGCTCGCGCGGGCGCTCGAGGAAGCGGGAGAGGGTGTGACGCAGGCCACCGTGTCGCGTGACCTCGCCGCGATCGGGGCGGTGCGGGGTCCGGGCGGGTATCGGCTCCCCGACCACGGCGCAATGCCGGTCGGCCAAGCCGGCGTCGAATCGGTCCTGAACGAACACGCGTTGACGGTCGAGCAGGCCGCGACGCTCGTGGTTGTGCGGACGGCCCCGGGCCATGCGGGTGTGGTCGCAGCAGAACTCGACGCGTCGCCGCCGAGCGGTATGGTTGGGTGCGTGGCGGGCGACGACGCGATTCTGATCGCGACCCCATCTCTCAAGGCGGCAACGACGCTCGCGAAGTATCTTCGTCGGCACATGGAAGGCGGACAGTGAAGCACTTCATCACGACCCAGGACTGGTCGTACGACGACCTCTCGGCGCTGCTGACGCACGCGTCGTCGCTCAAGCGCGATCCCGTTCAGCCGCTTCTGAAGGGCAAGTCTGTCGCGCTGGTCTTCTTCAACCCGTCGCTCCGGACCCGGACCTCGTTCGAGATCGGCGCGTGGCAGATGGGCGGACATGCCGTCGTGCTCGAACCCGGCGCCGGGGCGTGGGAGATGGCGTTCGGTCCGGGAGAGGTCATGGACGGGTCTGCCGAGGAGCACGTGAGCGAAGCGGCTCGCGTGCTCTCGCGATACTGCGACCTGATCGGCGTGCGGTGCTTCCCGAAATTCAAGGACTGGTCGGTCGATCGAGAAGACCGCGTCATACGGGCGTTTGCCCAGCACGCGACCGTTCCGGTGATCAACATGGAGACGATCACCCATCCCTGCCAGGAGCTTGCGCACGTTCTCGCGTTGCGAGAGCGGTTCGGAACCGACGATCTGCGTGGGAAGAAGTACGTGCTCACGTGGACATATCACCCACGGCCGCTCAACACCGCCGTGGCGAACTCGGCGGCGCTGATCGCGACGCGCGCCGGCATGGACGTGACGCTTCTCTGTCCGGACGAGCGGTACGCGTTGGACGAGCGGTACATGGACCACGCGGCGAAGAACGCGGAGGCGGCCGGGGGCTCTTTCACCATGAGCCACGACATCGACGCCGCTTACGGCGGGGCGGACGTGGTCTACGCCAAGAGCTGGGGAGCCCTCCCCTTCTTCGGGAACTGGGAAGAAGAGAAGCCGATACGGGATGCGAACAGGCATTTCATCGTCGATGAGCGGAAGATGTCGATGACCAACAACGGCGTCTTCTCGCACTGCCTGCCCGCTCGGCGGAACATCAAGGCGACCGACGCGGTGATGGACGGGCCGAACTCGCTCATCATCGAAGAGGCGGAGAACCGATTGCACGTGCAGAAGGCGCTGATGGCGGCCCTGGTTGGCGCCAACGGCTGACGGGATCTGGAGGATTCGAGATGGCGGACAAGCCGAAGGTCGTGTTGGCGTTCAGCGGGGGACTCGACACCTCGTTCTGCGTGCCGTATCTGATCGAGAAGGGGTACGAGGTTCACACCCTATATGTGAACACGGGTGGCGCGGATGAGAACGAAGCGAAAGCGATCGAGGCACGCGCGAACGAGCTCGGCGCCGCTGGGCACACCGCCGTCGATGCGGGGCCCGCGCTCTGGGAGACGTTCGTCGTTCCATTCGTGATGGGCGGCGCTCGCTATCAGGACCGTTACCCGTTGCTCTGCTCGGATCGGTATGTCATCACGATGGAGATGGCTCGCCTGGCCCATGAGATCGGGGCGGACGCCGTGGCGCACGGTTGCACGGCGATGGGGAACGACCAGTTCCGCTTCGACCAGTCGCTGCGGTCGCTGAGTGGTCTCCCGATCCTCGCTCCGATCCGCGACATCCAGGGCGTCACCGACAAGCCGCGTCAGTATGAGATGGACGACCTCGCGAGGCGCGGGTTCGATGTCGCGGCGGAAGCGAAGCGCTACACGATCAACGAGAACGTGCTCGGCGTCACGATCTCCGGATCCGAAATCGACGAACTGAGGGCGCCCGATGTCGCGAGCCACAAGCTGACCAGACCGAGAGCGGAGTGGCCCGAAGACTCGCTCCGCGTCTCGATCGCCTTCGATCAGGGCGTTCCGGTCGGTGTCAATGGTTCGGCGGCCTCGGGTGTCGGCATCCTGAACGAACTGAACGACGCGTTCGGCGCCTATGGCGTTGGACGCGGCATCTATACCGGCGACACAATCGTCGGGCTCAAGGGACGCATCGTCTTCGAGTGCCCGGGTATCGACGTGCTGTTGACCGCGCACAAGGCGCTGGAGGAACTGACGCTGTCAAAGCGTCAAAACGCCTTCAAACCACTCGTCGCAACGGAGTGGACGGACCTGGTGTTCGGCGGGCTCTTTTTCGAGCCGCTTCGTGACGATCTCGAGGCGTTGCTCCGGTCGACACAACGTGGAGTGACCGGCACAGTGACGGTTGAAACGACCGGCGGGTCGTGCCTCGCGGTGGCGGTCGATACGTCAAATGCCCTGATGGACGACGGCGCCGTCTACGCCCAGAAGGCGAGCTGGTCGGCCAAGGACGCCGAGGGTTTCATCCGGATCGCCGGCAACGCGTCGGCGCTCGCCGCGAAGAAGCGCTGGGCGGCCGTGTCGGGAGATAGGGCGTGATTGATCGCGTGCTCGAACACCTCGAAGCGCTCGTGGGTTTCGATTCGTCGGAACCGCCGGCGACGATCCGTCGCGATTGTCCGATCGTCGCCTACGTCGCCGAGGCCCTGGTGTTGGCTGGACTCGAGGTGAAGGTCGAGGACATCGGCGGCGGCTGCGTGAACGTCTTTGGGACGCGTGGCGATCCCGAGACGCTGTTCAATTGTCACCTCGACACAGTGAAGCCCGACCCGAAGTGGCTCCGAGAGCCCTTTGAGCTTGCGATCGACAGTGGTAAGGCGTACGGGCTCGGCGCCTGCGACATCAAGGGCGCCGCCGCGTGCATGCTCGCCGCGGTTGAGGCAACCGATGACCCGATCGCCGTCCTGTTCACCACAGACGAAGAAGCCGGCAAGGGACGCTGCATCGAACACTTTGTCCGGAAACGCCAGATGGCGCCAGCGGTCGTGGTCGTCGCCGAGCCGACCAGTGCAGCGCCTGTGACGCAGCACCGCGGGTTCACCTCGTTCGAACTGACCTTTTCCGGGAGCGCGGGGCACACATCTGCGTCGAGCGCCTCGGAGCGGAGTGCGCTCCACAAGGCGATTCGATGGGGTGATCAGGCGTTGACGCTCGCCGAGCCGGGAGGCCCGCTGCACGAGGCACGATTCAATATCGGCGTCATTGCGGGCGGGACGGCGTCCAACGTGATCGCATCGTCGGCGTACGTTCGCTTCGGCTTCCGTCCATCGCCCGGCCCGAGAGCGGCCGCGGATACCGAGGCGGCGGTCGTCGGACTCCGCAACGCACTGCCGTCCGACGGATCCGCCGAGTGGACGGATCGTTTTCTGGCCCCCCCGCTCACGGCCACGGACGACTCTCTGGCTGCGATCGAGGCGTGGGGTTTGGAACGGGCGCCTGACGTCGATTTCTGGACCGAGGCCGCGCTATTCGCTTCGGCCGGGATGCCCACGGTGGTCATCGGACCGGGTGACATCGCTCAGGCGCACGCGGCGGATGAGTTCGTGGAGGTCGATCAGTTGGCGCTCTGTGCCGGCGTGTACCGCTCGATCATCGAGGCCGGCGCCGGGTCGCCCGCGGGGCAGGGGGCGTCGAATGCGTCGTGACCTGGTCATCAACCTGCTTCACAATCTCGGCGGGAAGGCCGAGGTCGATCGCTACCTCCGTGAGTACACGGAGGGCGAACGCAACTTCGCGGTCATCAAGGTCGGTGGCGGGCTGATCGTCGATGATCTCGATGAACTGAGTTCGGCGCTCGTGTTCCTCCACCAGGTGGGATTGTGCCCGGTGGTGATTCATGGGGGTGGACCTCAGTTGACCGCCGAGCTCGAGGCGAGCGGCGTCACGTCTGAGTTTGTGGACGGACTTCGTGTCACGACGGGAGAGACTCTCGCAGCGGCGCAGTGCGTTTTCGAGAGGGCGGGCGCGACGCTCGCGGACGCGATCGACGCCCGTGGCGCCCGTGCGAGGCCGCTGCCCACCGGGATCTTCGAGGCGGCGCCGACCGATCGCCGGGAGCTCGGCCATGTGGGCGAAGTGACCCGGGTCAACATGGAGCCGATTCAAAGAGCGGCCGAGCGGGACCAGATTCCGATTCTCTCACCGCTCGCGACATCCGCGGACGGTCAGATGCTGAACATCAACGCCGATACGGCGGCACGGGCCGTTGCGGAGTCGTTGCGGGCGAGGAAGGTCATCTACCTCACTCCCACCGGCGGCATTCTCGACGCAAAGGGGAGGATTCTTCCGGCGATCGACACCGCGGAAGACCTCGATGACATGATGCGGAGCGGCGTGGTGTCGGGTGGGATGTCGAGGAAGCTCATCGAGATCGATGAACTGCTCCGAGCACTCGGCGAGCATGCTTCGGTATCGATCACGACCCCCGAAAAGCTTGCCCGGGAGCTCTTCACGCACAAGGGAAGCGGCACGCTCGTCCGCCGCGGCGCGCCCATCCGAGCGTTTCAGGGAGCGAACGAACTGGACAAGCGTCGAATCACCGATCTTCTGGAACAGAGCTTCGGGCGAACGCTCGACCCCGCGTACCTCGACAGCGTTGACGACGCGACGATCTACGTCGGTGGAGACTACACGGCGATCGCGATCATCCGCCCCCGTCCGTGCGGCTCATATCTCGACAAGCTTGGAATCAGCGAGCGAGCCCAGGGCATCGGGCTCGGCGCGACGCTCTGGAACCGGATCCGCAGAGATCACCCGACGCTCTACTGGCGGAGCCGGACGGACAATGCGGCGAACAAGTGGTACCTTCCACGGTCGGACGGCATGCACCGCACCGCCGACTGGTTGGTGTTCTGGTACGGGATCGACGGCCGAGCCGAGATCGACGCATGCATCGCGGACGCGTTGTCATTCAAATCGGTTTTCGCCCCTCGGCAGGAGGTGAGTCATGCGCACTGAGACCGATCGAGCCGCCGCAGCGGTCGAAAGCCTTGAAACCCTGACGGTCGGCGTTGTCGGCGCAAGAGGATACGTCGGCGTCGAGTTGCTTGAGATCATCTGTTCGCACCCGCTGCTCCGCCTGGAGTACGCGGTATCCCGTGCCGCTGATGGTGATCCGATCGCCGACCACGCGAAAGCGTCGGCGGGCGGTCTGAAGTTCGAGGCGCTCTCCGACGACGAAATCGCCGATCGCGCGGTCGACGTCGTCGTGCTGGCGTTGCCAGACGGGGCCGCGAAGCCATACGTCGAGAAGCTCGAATCGGCTCCGAAGCCGCCACGGCTGATCGTGGATGTCAGCGCCGACCACCGCTTTGACGACTCCTGGGTCTATGGCCTCGCGGAGCACAACCGACACGCGATCGCAGGCGCGCCCCGCATCAGCAACCCCGGCTGTTATGCAACGGCCGCGCAGCTCGCGGTTCGACCGATTCTCGACATGCTCGCGGACACGCCCCACTGCTTCGGGGTTTCGGGATACTCGGGCGCCGGGAAAAAGCGATCCAGCCGCAACGACCACAAAGCCCTCGCAAACGGCGTGCTGCCGTACAAGCTCGTCAACCACACACATGAGCGGGAGATCACTCGCCACCTCGGAACACCGGTTCGCTTTAGCCCGCACGTGGCGCCGTTCTTCCGCGGGATCACCCTGACCGTGCAGGCGCGGGCCAAGTCAGCCACCTCGGTCGAAGCGATCGCCGAAAGGCTGGAGAACGCGTACCGCGACTGTCCGTTGATCATGCTCAGTGGCGCCGACACGCCGAGAGTGCAGGACGTCGTGAGCAAGGACGGCGCGGTGGTCGGCGGGATCGCTGTGAATCCGGATCGCCCCGATGAAATCGCGCTGGTCTGCGCACTCGACAACCTGCGAAAGGGAGCGGCGTCGCAGGCGGTCCAGAACATCAACCTCGCGTTCGGTCTGACGGAGCTCACCGGGCTTCCCGACGCGATCTCGATGGCCGAGGCGACGCCTTGACGTCGCCGATCTGGGACAAGACGGGCGCGAGCGTTGACGCCGACGCGATGGCCTTCATGAGCCGCGACGACGTCCTTCTCGATCGCGAGCTCCTGCCGCACGACATCGTCGCGACGAGAGCACACGTCCGCGGACTCCGAGCGATCGACCTGCTTTCAGAAGCCGATGCATCGCAGCTCGACGCTTCGCTCGCGGATCTCGCTGAACGATTCGCCAGCGGCTCGTTCGTCCTCGATGAGCGGTACGAAGATGGGCACGCGGCCATCGAGGCGTTTCTCACTGACCAACTCGGGGACGTCGGAAAACGGGTGCACCTCGGACGCTCCCGGAACGACCAGGTCGCCGTCGCGCTGCGGCTCTACATGCGTGCAACGCTTGATGCCACGGTCGACCGCCTGCTCGCGTCTGCCGATGCCGCCCTGCTGCTCACAATGGAACACCAGAACACGCCCATGCCGGGCTACACCCATCTCCAGCGCGCCGTTCCGTCAAGCGTCGGGCTGTGGATGGGTTCGTTCGCTGAGGGGTTTGCGGATGCGTCCGAGCTCTGCTTGACAACCCGAGGCTGGCTCAACACCTGTCCGCTTGGCACAGCCGCGGGGTACGGCGTGACCCTGCCGTTGGCGCGAGAAGCGGTCGCTTCCGAACTCGGCTTCGATCGCGTGCACCTCAATCCGATGGCCGTGCAGGCCGCCCGTGGTCGCATCGAGCATCACGTCATCGCGACGCTCTGGCAGGCGATGCAGGAGGTCCGGCGGCTGGCGTGGGACCTGTCACTGTTCAGCAGCGAGGAGTTTGGGTTTCTCAGACTCGGCCCCGGCTTTGTGACCGGCTCCTCAATCATGCCGAACAAGTCGAACCCGGATATGGCGGAGTTGTTGCGAGCGTCGACAGCGGTTGTCGGTGGCGCGATGAGCGAGATTCAGCAGGCAATGTCTCTTCCATCGGGCTACCACCGCGATTTGCAGGTCACCAAGCCCGCGCTTATCCGCGCGGCGAAAGTCACGCTCGAAGCCCTGGCGCACGTCCCTCGGCTCATTGCGACGATGACGTTGGATGAGGAAAGCATGCGAAGGTCGATCGATCCGTCGATGTTCGCCACAGACCGTGCGGTTGAGTTGTCGTCCGCAGGCATGCCGTTTCGCGATGCGTATCGGCAAACGGCCGACGAACTCGCAAGGGGCGATATCGATGCGTCTGACGCCGAGGCGAGCTTGCAAGCGCGTGTGTCGCTCGGCGCGTGTGGGAATCTTGGGCTGGACCTGATCAAGGAACGGCTGAAGTCATTGCGTCAGGCTAGGAAGTAGACCGCTACGCCGCCCGCAAGCCAGACGTACGACGCGAGCGCTAGGACCCGAAGAATCTTGTCGAGCATGCTCGCATCGCCGCTCGCGTGCTGATGGCCTCCGTCGTCGTGGTCGTCGTTCGTATGACACGATCGCGTCAGCCACCAGAGGCCCGCGGAGATGCCGACGAAAACGAGGTTGAGGAAGAAGGTGTAGTCAATCGCGAATCGCTCGCCCGGCTCCATTTGCTGCGTTTGTGACGAGGTCGGGTCAGGACTCAACCCCGTGAGACTGAAGCCGACATGAAGCGCGAGCGAGACGATCACGAGACTCGCGAGGAACACGCCGAGGATGTAGAACGCCATCCGTTTGCCGAAGTATCGCGCGGTGATACGAAGCACGGGGAAAACGACGAGATCTGAGAAGATGAACGCCATCACGCCGGCGAAACTCACACCCGAGCCGAAGAGGATCGCCGCGAGCGGGATGTTGCCCATTGAACCGATGAACGTCAGGAATGCGGCGATCGGGCCGATGAGCGTGTGCAGCGCGATCTGCCACCAAGTCGGGTCCGAACCCGGGCCGCTGCCGATGAACAACGCCTGAAAGAACGACGCCGGGACGAACGCTGCGATCGCGCCGGCGACGGTGAACCCGAACGTGACGTCCTTCCAGACCATCCCCCACTCCATGAAGTAGTGAGAGCCAACGCTCCTCCACCCATCGCGGGAACGCATCAGCGTCCGCCAGTCGGGCGGGTCGCCGTCGTCGCCCTGTTCGCCGATGCCCTTTGCGTGCTCCCTCGCCGCATCAACGTGACCCTTTGGAAGCGTCATCCGGACGATCAACCACATCGCCGTGATGAGCATCACGCCGCCGAGATACTCGCCGACCACAAAGTGCCAAGAAAGAAAGATGAAGATCAGAATGCCGAGTTCGATCACAAGGTTCGTCGATGCGAGCAGGAACGCCAGCGACGGCACGATCCCGGCCCCCTTTTGGAACAAGGACCTCGTCGTGCTCAGCGCTGCGAAACTGCATGAACTGGATACGAATCCGAAGAACGCGCCGAGCGCTACCGATCTCGGGCCGGTCTCACCCATCGTTCGACGCATCCGTTCCTGCGTCACGAACACCTGAATCATTGAACTGACGACGTACCCAAGGCAGAACGCCCAGAGGGCCATCCAAAAGAAACCGAGGGTGGTCAATGCCGCATCACCCCATGATTCAAAGAAGGCACGAATAGGAATCACCTCCTCTCAGAACAGAGCGTTTACCCGCAAGAATCCTGCGAGAATTTCACAAGGTCGTCGGACTCCCAAGTAGGTGTCGATAGATCTCGAGAAGCCGCTCGAAGGATCGGTTCCAACTGAAGTTGTCGACGACATGCCGTCGCGACGCCGAAGAGAGCGATTCGCGTCGCTCCCACGCCCGGACGATGTTGTCCGCCATCTCCTCAGCATCATCGACCGGACCGAGCAACCCCGTCCCGTCAATCACCCGCTGCGGAAGAGCGCCGGCCGCCACCCCGACGATCGGGAGACCCGCCGCCTGCGCTTCGATCACCGAGAGGCCGAACGTTTCGTGGGGCCCGGCGGTGACGTAGACGTCCGCGGACGCGAGCAGCTCTGCAAGATCGCCTGGATCAGCGCAATATCCGTGCGGCGTGAGGTCGGGCGTCGTCTCCGCCCGTGAGTGAAGTTCCTCAACCAATGGCCCATCGCCGATCATGACAAGCCGCGCATCGAATCCGCGATCCCGAAGCGCCGTGTACGCGTCGACGACCGTCCAAATATGCTTTTCCGCGTCCATTCGCCCTACATACGCAAGCAGGCACGTGTCTTCACTCGCTTCGAACCTTTCGCGGACGAACCTCGAGCGCTTCGAGGGCGAAAAGAGCTCAATATCGACCCCGAGCGGAACGATCTCCGACTTCTCGATCCCGTACTCCCGAAGTCGCTGCGCCTGATCGGGCGCAGCAGCGAACATCGCGTCGCACCGCTCGAAGAGCGACCCGAAGTACCGTTCGGCGCCAAGCCCCAGAAGATCCGCGACGCTCCCGCCGAGAGACGCGACGGCGTCGTGCCATCCGTGGAACCGCTCGCTGACCCACTGCTCGACCGGCGTCTGCACGTACGCCTCAGCGATATCCGTGTGGAAGTAGCCCGCTACCACGCATCGGTCGCCACCGGCCCGTCGTTGTTTGCGGTATTGGAACGCGGGCCACGGACAGACGAAGAACGTGCCGAGTTCGATCACGTCTGGCTTCGCGACGTCGAGCGCGGCTGCGACCTCGTCCGGACGCCAGAGGAGTCGGTACGTTCCGTGGCCGGACGGGGGGCTCTCGATCGTGTGCGTCTCGAGCCTGCCGTTCCGTTCGACCGCGTCGGCGCGACCGGGGACGATCAGGACATGCTCATGGTCGGTGTTCTGAAGAATGTACTTGCGCTTCTGGTCGATGTAGGTACGAATACCACCGCTGGTCTCGCTGTACGCCATGGTGAGATCGCAGATCCTCATCTCAGCGGTCGCTTTCCAACGGCATCTCGTCGACGTAGACGCGATCGGCGTTCCGAATCCGGGCTCGTCGCACACCGATCGTGTCGCGAACGACGCACTGCGTATCTCCGCTCCTCAACCGTTCAGCCTCGATCGTGACATCCGGCTCCGGCAGTCGAACGATCAGAGATCGTCCCTCCATACAGCGCGCGATGTTCGGTCGCAGATACGCTCGACCACGGTCACGCGAGTAGCCGAGGATATTCTCGATGACGATGGTGTTGACGAGCCCGGTCCATCCGACAAACTCTGCCCGAGGCTTGCTGCCGAGCGTCAGGTGCTTCCAGTGGTTGCCCTTCTTGCGATGCAGATCGAGGATGTCGTACCGCTCCGGGTCGTAGAACTCGTACAGCCGATGGGTCTTCGCGTGGGTCCGGTACACGCCATCGACAAGGCGATAAGCCACTTCTGCCGCCGCTTCCCTGAAGCCATACCGCTCGAGGCCGAGCAGAACCGCATATGCCGTATTGAGCCAGGTCGATCCACGCCACATGTCCTTCGCAAACTCCGGGTCAGAACGGGAGACCGACGGTAGCGGGAGTCGCGTGCCGAAGGCCTCGGTATCGACGACACGGTCGAGAATTCGGGCTGCGCGATCCGCGTCCGGCACGCCCGCCCAGAGCGGCATCAATGACGCGATGGTGATCGAACGAACGAACTGACCTGAGGCGGTATCACGGTCGAAGTACACGCCCTCTTCCTCATCCCACAGGAACACGTCCAACGCGTTCCGAACGAGCCCAGCGCGTTCTCGCATCCGATCCGCTTGTTTCTGATCGCCCAGTTCAAGAGCGATCGCGGCAAGCGACTCGCACTGCAGAATGACGTATGACGAAAAATCGGGGGCGGACAACCGGGTGGTGTCCGACAGAACACGTTCATCACGGGAGCTAAACCGTGGCGCGTTCTCAACTCCCGATTCGTACGGATGTGCCCAGAAGAACAGTCCGCGTTCGTTCTGGCGGTGGCGACACAGCCAGTCGTTGTACTGAACAAGTCGAGGGAACGCTTCGCGAAGGGCCGCGCGCGCGTCATCACCTCCAGACCAATCGAACAGGTTCCAGAGAGACCAGGCAAGCAACGGCGGCTGGGTAAACGCTGACTCGATGAAATGCGTGGTAACGTGCGGAATGCGGCCGTCGGCGTCGGCAAGATCGATCGGGGCGAGACACGTGTCGATCGCGACACCGATGTCCCACGGCTTCCAGACCTGGGCAATGAACGCCGAGTCCCACAGGTACACGCCCTGAAACGCGGGTGATGGACGGGCGTACCGTCGGCGAGAAATCAGGTCTGGAACTTGCAGGTTTGCGAGCAGCACGCGATAGACGTCCTGAAACGCGTTCTCCCAGACGTCGGCCTCCGACGCGGCTCCGGTCATGAACATCACCGGAGCGGCTGTCGAGACGCCTCTACGAGTCATCGATTGGGAATGCCGTGAGAGCTCAGTCGAATGGGCGGCGATTCGCGACCAGAGCACAAGGTCGACGACGTATCGAGTTGCGGCACTGAGGCGTCCAGCGACTCTGGC
Organism: Phycisphaerae bacterium; assembly: GCA_002706885.1. Taxonomy (GTDB): domain Bacteria; phylum Planctomycetota; class Phycisphaerae; order Phycisphaerales; family UBA1924. The sequence continues at coordinate 4,020 of PAKY01000010.1, read as the reverse complement.
CGCCCCCGTTGTCTTCACGCGCAACAATTGAAGAGCCGGTCGAAGCATCACCCTCCTAGCGGGCGTCATCGAAACCGAAACACGACGCGCCGCTCGACCGGAAGTCTAATCGAGCCGAAGGCGATGAACGAGAGAGCGGTGACGCTTCGATCGGCCTCAATTCAAGAACGGGGCCATCCGTTCTGACGGCTTCGGCGATCACGCAGCGCCGACGAGTTCTGCCGCCCGTGGATTGACAATCGACTCCGCGAGGTCGTTCAGCTTCGTGTCCGCAGAGCTTTCCTCGTCGAAGGTCTCGGTGAGGATCTTCACGATCGAGTTGAGGCCGAGTTGCTTCGCGTACGCTCTCGCACATCCGTATGCGGCCATTTCGTAGTGTTCGACCCGCTGCGCCGAGGCGATCAACGCCGCGTCGCGAACAGCGTCCTCGCCCTTGGCTTCGATCGCCTCGCTTCCTTCCTCGATGAGTCCGGCCATCGCCTCGCACTTCTCGGCGCGTGCGGAGATCCCGAGTTCGCCGCAGATCTTCTCGAGCCGCTCGATCTGGCCCTTGGTCTCTGCCAGATGCGACTCGAACGCCTCCCTCAGCTTCGGCTCGGACGCCGCCTTCGCCATCTTCGGCAGCGCAGATACGAGCTGCTTCTCAGCGCTCAGGAGATCACGGACCTCGTGCTCGAGCAGATCCTTCAGCGAGTGCATCTTCATGGTGTGCTCCTTTCCGTAGCGACTGTTTCCGCCGCCAGCCTGATGTTTGTTTCGGACGATTGGAGAGTATTTCGTCGGCCTCATAGCGATTAGTGAATGCGTCGTGAAATCGGCCTCACTCCGCCACGTCCTCATCCTCGCGACCAACCCCCCGCGCCGCCTCTCGAGTGAACAACACCTCATCGTGTCTCAATCCTGAGCCAATTCCGCGGCGTGATGGTGGTCTGTAACCAACTGAAGGAGACGCCACATGCCCGAAAGGCGGATGAACAGCATCAAGAACAAGGCGCAGTACGAGAAGCTTCGGAAAGCAGGTATGTCAAAGGGAAAGGCGGCCCGCATCGCCAACTCCAAGGGCGCAAGCCGCAGGGGGGGAAGGTCGCCGTCGTATGAGGACATGACAAAGGATGAAGTGTACCAGCGTGCCCGCAAGATCGGCATAGACGGACGCTCGAGCATGACCAAGGGTGAGCTTATTCGAGCCATCCGAGATCGATAAAGCGAACCGGAATTACGGAGAATCCAGTGACCACCGCTCCACACCTTCAGACCTCGCCCGATCCCTCAGCGCCGGTCCAGAAGCCGCACCCAAAGTTCAAGCCGCAGCACCAATCGTCGCCTGGCCTCGAATCGGAACTTGATCCTCGGCCCCAATGGCGAGGAGAGCGATATCTCGCTGCGGGCAAACTCAGCGGGATGGTCGCGATAGTAACGGGCGGCGATTCCGGCATCGGCCGATCCGTCGCCTACCACTACGCGCGCGAGGGCGCAGACGTCGTTATTACGACGCTCCCACAAGAGCGGTCCGATGCCCATACGACCGCAGATGCGATCGAGAAACTCGGTCGCCGTTGTCTCGTGCTGTCGGGGGACCTGTCGCAACCCTCATTCTGCGAAGACGTTATCAAGAGCGCGATCGCGGCGTTTGGCAAACTGAACGTGCTGGTCCATAACGCTGCCTGGCAGAACCGCAAAGAAGTCACTGAGGTTTCCGAGCAGGAACTCGATACGACGATGAAGGTCAACGTCTACGCGTTCCTCCGTCTCGCTCGCGCCGCTGTTCCACACATGGAAGCAGGCTCGTCAATCATCGCCACCGGCTCCGTTGTCGGACTCGAGGGCGCCGAGCGGTTAAGCGACTACGGGGCGACCAAGGGCGCGATTCACGCGATCACGAAGAGCCTCGCGCACGAACTCAGCAGCAAGGGCATCCGCGTCAACTGTGTCGCGCCTGGCCCTGTTTGGACACCGCTCAATCCGTCGGATGAGGGCCTGAGTCCCGACGATGTCGCCGAATTCGGCGAGGGAGCCACACTCATGGACCGTCCCGCTCAACCCGACGAAGTGGCGCCCGCGTACGTGTACTTCGCGTCGAATGCGGACTCAGGCTTTGTCACGGGCGTCGTTCTCCCGGTGACGGGGAAGCCTGCCTAACAGCTCACCGCTTGACGCGGCTCATGACATAGAGCATCTCACGCGCGATCTGCGCGCATCGGTCGTCGTAAGTGTTCGATTCGTCGGGCGTGTCGTCCGATGCCTTCGGGTCAACAAACGGAATGGCGAAGCGACCGGTCGCGCCTTTCACGTACGGACACGCCTCGTCGGCGTCACTACAGACCATGACCGCGCCAAAACCGTCCTTCGGATTCGGCGGGCTGTGGTACGCCTTCGAAAAGCAAGTCATCGGAAGCAGACCAGGCCCCATACGCGCGTGGTAGACCACGTTGCGGCCATTCGTTGTCTGCTGAATCTCGAAACCAGCGCGACGCATCGCCGCGACGGCGCGCGGGTTAAACGCCGTGTCCTCGGTCCCCCCCGAGTACGTCGCGAGCGGAAGACCGTACGCCTCGGCCGCCGCCGCCGCCCATAGTTGCGCCATGTGACTCCGCCGGCTGTTGTGGGTACACACGAAGATCAGGCGTACCTCCTGGTCGGCAGAGCGTTGCTCGCCGATGTAGCGGCTGAGCTCCTCAAGCGTCGCCCGTCGATCCGTTGAGATCGTCTCGAACTCTGCCACCCGGTCCTCGAGATACCGGGCGATGGGCGTGTACAAGCCTTCGGTCTGCATCGGACGTCCCTCTTCGCCATTGAGCGAAACGGAAGAAGCTCCGCCCGGCGCCACGGCCAACGCGATTGCCACCAGCATCGTCAACAGTCGATCAGCCATCATCGTTCCCCCTCGCCGGTCAACCGGTCAGCTTCATCCGCCATCGCTTTCCGCATCACAACAATCGCTCTCGCAACAGCCGCTTGATTGCCTGAGTTCACCGATCGCGTCTGCGATCGAGCGAAATCGTCCCGCCAACGCGTCCGCCGGCGCCGAGTACCAGACCGTCCGGCCCCGCTTCTCTGACTCGAGAACGCCCGCTCGCGCCATCGTCGAAAGGTGTCGGGCCACCATGGAGAAATCGATGGAACAGCACGCCGCGATCTCCGTCACCGAGCACGGTCTCCCGCACTTCAGGAGACACGACAACAGCCGGGCGCGCGTCGGCTCGCCCATCACCTTGAACATCTCCGTATCCAGCACGCGATCGATCGTCGCCCGTCGCCTTGACGCGGTCTTTGGATCCTGCGGTCGATGAATTAGTGACGCCATGACGCAAGTATTGCGGGCTCGAACGGACGGATCAAATCGCCTGCCGATACCCGGACACCACATGACGTCGAATTCACCCGGCGAACGGATTCATTTCATCGACCGGTTCGAACATTCGTCATTGCGATGGGCAACCGCGCCCACCCGCCGAATGCTGATGAACAGCGAAAGGAGTTCACCAATGGCATCCACGCTTGAGAACAAGGTCGTTGCGGTCATCGCCACGCACGGTTTCGAGCAGAGCGAGCTCCTCGAGCCGGTCAAGGGTCTCCGTGACGCAGGCGCAAAGGTTGAAATTATCGCTCCCGAGGCGGGAGAGATCCGCGGATGGACGGACGGCAACTGGGGCGATTCCGTGAAAGTCGACCGTGTCGTCAAGGACGCCAGCGCCGAGAGCTACGACGCGCTCGTCCTCCCTGGGGGCGTGTTGAACCCGGACAAACTTCGAGGGCGATCCGATGTGCAGAACCTCGTCCGAGCGTTCTTCGAGGCCGGCAAGCCGGTCTCCGCTATCTGCCATGGTCCACAGGTACTTATCGACTGCGGCGTCCTGAAGGATCGTCGCGTGACAAGCTATCATTCCATCAAGCAGGACCTGATCAACGCCGGCGCCGAGTGGGTAGACGAAGCAGTGGTCACCGATCAGGGCCTGACAACCAGCCGGACGCCCGATGACCTTCCCCAGTTCGTCGCCAAGACGATCGAGGAGGTCGCGG
>PAKY01000009.1 GCA_002706885.1 Phycisphaerae bacterium | reverse complement strand
GGTCGCCGGCTGGGGTGTTGGCGCTGCAGATCGCGTTGTAGATGACGTCGCCCGCGTCGCCCCCGCCGGCGGCGACGGGCTGGGGGCCGCTGTTCGCGACGAAGGTCGAGTTGTAGACGCGCATGGGCTGTGAGCCGTCGTACATCGCTCCGCCGAAGACGGACGCTCCGTTGCCGACGAAGACGCTGTTCACGACGTCGATCGCGGCATCGGCCTGGTAGAAGCCGCCCCCGCGATCGGCTCGGTTGGCGTAGAAGAACGAGTTGACGATGGTGGACGGGCCTCGGGAGTAGATGGCGCCGCCGTTGGAGCCGGCGGCGTTGTTCTCGAAGAGAGAGTCGGTGACGGAGAGGGGGGCGGCGTTGAAGCCATGCTCGAGCGCGCCCGCGAGGCCGTCCGCGCTGTTGCCACGGAACACGCAGCGTTCGACGGTCGTGGTGGCGCCGTTGTCGATGTTGCGAACGGCGCCGCCGTTGGAGGTGGCGTGGTTGTTCTCGAAGTGGTTGTCGCGGAGGACGAGGTCAGAGTTCTGGACGCTGTAGATCGCGGCGCCGAACTGTGCGTGGTGATCGCGGAATTGGGAGTTGGTGACGGTGAGGAGGGTCCTCTCGGTGTAGATCGCGCCGCCGCCGCCTTCCGGAGCGGTGAGGAGGTTGGATTCGAAGACGCATCCGTCGACAGCGACGACGGCGTCGTCGTCGACACGGATCGCGGCGCCGGCGGCGAAGGTGCCGGAGCCGAGCGATTCGTTGCCGCTGAACCGGCAGTCGGTGAACGTCGCGTTGCAGGTGTTATCGACAAAGACGGCCCCACCGTCGTCGGTCGAAACGTTGCGCTCGAAGACGCAGTCGGTGACGAGGATGTCGGAGGATTCCTGGAACAGGCCTCCGCCGAACGTCGCGATGCCGTCGACGACGCGCAGGCCGCGGATGGTGGTCCTGTTTCCGTTGAGTTCGCGGGATCCGGAGATGAAGAACACGCGTCCGTCGAGGCCGTTCGCGGAGACGCTGATCTGGCCCGCGTAGTTGGGATCGGCCTCGATGGTGAGTCGCTTGCCGACGATGGAGACGGTCTGGGTGTAGTCGCCGAAGACGGCCGTTCCGGTGTCGAGCGCGGAGAGGACGATGGTGTCACCGTCGCTCGCGGCGTTGACGGCGGACTGGATGCTGTTCAGCGGCGTGAGGACGACGGTGCTCTGGGCGAACGAGGCGGTCGCGAGAACGACCATCGCGGTCGTGGCGGCGAGGGGGCGTGTGCGCATGAGATCACTCCTTCCGGGGGGAATCGGGTCCGCCGTTGTGGCGGACGACCTCTCATGCGGATACGCGACACGCCATCACGCCGCGCCTCATGGCACGTCCGAAAGACCTGCGGATATTCGAGGGCCGCCGTGTCGGGGTTAGGCGCAGCCCGCGCCGAACAGTTGGAGGAAGGCGACGACGTCGGCGATGTCGATCGTTCCCTGGGGCGCGGCGAGGTCGGCCGAGGGGTCGGCGGCGCCGAAGCGTTGGAGGAAGGTGACGACGTCGGCGATGTCGACGATGCCGTAGGGCTCGGCGAAGTCGGCGGCGGTGCAGGGCGTGGGGCCGAGGCTCAGGGTTGTCTCGGTCGTCGCGCCATTGGCGTCGGCGTCGGAGGGGGTGACGCGGACGACGAGCTCGGCGCCGCCGCCGAAGGTCGCGAGGGGCGGGATGGCGTCGGCGTGGGCGGCGGAGACGATGTCGCGGATCGGGGCGCCGTCGAGGAACCACTGGTAGCGGTAGCTCACGACGTCGTACTCGGGATCGTCGTGGACGAGGTCGGCGTCGAGGCGGAAGAAGATGACGTCATCGTCGGCGGGCTCGGAGGGATCGAAGGCGCCGCTGACGGCGTAGGGCGGTCGGTTGGGCGGTGTCGTCGACGACGGCGCGGTGGTGACCTTGGCGACGACGGCGGTCTCGGCGTTGATGTCGATCTCGACGGTCCACTCACCGAAGACGGAGCGCATCGCGGGGACGTTCCAGTTGAACCACGCCCAGTAGGAACGGAAGTCGGCGGTGGAGAAGCCGAAGGAGCGGGCGCCCGTGTCGAACTCGAGGGCGCCCGAGGGACGGATGAAGCGCATGCGCCAGTTGCTGCCGCGCGGGAGGTTGTGGCCCTGGATCCAGTAGCTGATCGACGAATCCGCGTTCGTCGTGAATCGGGAGCGGGGGAAGGGCGTCGGGGGCGCGTAGCTGCCGCTGATCACGCCGCGGACGAAGCCGAAGTCGCGGAGATAGTGCTCGCGGCGCTTGGACCACTGCGTCGCCCACGACGAGTTCGTTGGCGAGCACAGGCCCGACATGGTTTCGAAGACGAGGCCGTTGCGTTGCGTTTCGAAGTGGAGGTGCGGGCCGCTCGAGAAGCCGCTTGACGCGGTCAGGCCGAGCTGCTGTCCCGGCTCGACGCTCTCGCCGAGGGCGACGGCGATGGAGCCGTTCTTGAGGTGCCAGTAGAGCGTTCGGAGGCCGGGGTCGAGGGCGGAGTGGTCGAGGATGACGTAGTTCGCGGGGGCGGGGGTGAGCGAGGTGCGTTCGTCGAAATTCCCGTCGGCGACGCCGACGACGACGCCCGGGAGGGCGGCGAAGACGGGGACGCCGATGCGCTGCTCGGAGAAGGTCCGCAGGTCGGAGTCATGGCCGAGGTGGCCGTTGTAGGTGTGGTCTTCGCAGGCCCAGTCGAGGATGCCGGAGGAGGGGTCGAGATCGACATAGTTGTTGTGGAAGATGTCGCTGTAGAGGTTGCCGGCCTGGGGGTAGAACGGGAAGCGCGTGTCGGCGCCGAGCGATGAACCCGCGGCGTCGAGGCCGAGGAGCATTGACGCGGCGTCGGCGGCATGGAGCGCGGCCGCTCGCTCGCTCGGCTGGATGCAGGGGCCGGCCTGGGCTTCGGGCGCGTGGAGGGCCATGAGGCCGCCCGTGACGGTCGGCGTTGGTTCGACGGGCTCGGCGAAAGTGGCCGCGAGCGGCGTAGAGACGGCGAGCGTGATCGTCAGCCAGTATCGCACGGGTTCTCTCCTCGGATCGTTCGCGGAAGCCGCGTCCACCACGTCGTGGGGCAGCCTTGGGGCTGGCGAAGCGATCGACGCGAGGCCGATCGCCATCAAGGTAGCGAATGGCCAACCTCACGCAAGATCGAAATCCGGCGGGGCGGTAATAGGAATTCGTTTCGCGGCTCTATTGAGGCGTGGATGAGCCGCACGGGATCGTCGACGATGTCGGCGTCACGCGCGCGGTTCAGAGCTTCAACTACAACGGAACCAGTCGCGGATTCGACACTTGCCACGCGGCTCTTCGCGACGGCTTATGCACTGGCCGGATCGCGGGTCAGGGGCAACCCGCGCCGAAGAGCTGGAGAAAGGCGACGACGTCGGCGATGTCGATGGTTCCTTGCGGCGCGGCGAGATCAGCGGCGGGCGCATTGCGGTCGAACCAATAGAGGTATTCGGCGACATCCGCCAAATCGACGACGCCGAACGGCGGCGCGAGGTCGGCGGCGTTGCATCCGAGGGCAACGCGGGTCAGGACGAGGCTCGCCGTTGCATCGACGTAGTCCGCAGGGCCGTCGTCGGGGTCGAGCGTCAGCGTGAGCGGTGTGCCGTCGGCGAGGATCACGGAGAGCACGTGTTGCGCGCCACGTTCGACGATCTCGAGCGAGTCTCCCGGGGCGAATTCGAGCGTCTCGCCATCGAGGATGGCCTCACGCACGAGCAGCTCGGTATTGGTCTGTGGACCGAGGGCGAAACCTCCCGAGAACGAACCGCCCTCGATGCGCAGACGATCGTCGGCCCGAGAGGTGCTCTCGGTCTCGATGCGACCGCGGTAGTCGCCGCCTAGCAAGCGTGTCTGCGCATCACCCGTCAGCCTGAGCACGCCGTTGAAGACACCATCCGTGACCGTCAGGCCGTCCCCCGTCCCGAATGCGCCAAACTGCCCACCGAGGACGGTCGTCGTGCCGCTACAACTCGCTTCGCCGAACGAACCGCCCGAGATGGTCGTGGTTCGACCGAAGACGACGTGTTCAAAGTCGCCGCCGGTCACCGTGTGGACGCCGTTCTGCGCCTGTAGCCGACCGAACGACCCCCCGGCGATCGTCGTTTCCCGCAGCGCGAAGGTGGCGCTGTCGGCGTGAAAGTCTCCAGAGACGCGAACGTGACCGCGACTGAAGTAGATCGGGCGCACGACGATGTCCTCGACCGTTCCCCCGGTCAACAGGACGTCCGGGCCATCCCCAACGGGAGCGTCGGTGTCGCCCGTGTGCAGTATCGAAGTGACGCCGAGCAGCGTCCCGCCTTCGATCCTCACTGCTCCCGCGTGCATGGTGAGGCCGTCGTGGATTGTCCCGCCGCGAACGAGGACATCGCAGAATGCGGTCCGGGCGTCGGCGCCGACGACGCCGCCGTCGATGGTCAGCCTGGCCTTGACGGCACGCAGATGCTGCGGAAGGACGCCGCCCGGAAGGAGCGTGAGGTCCTGGCCCGCGCGCAGACTGGACGGCCCGACGCCGCTGGCGACATGGATCGGCGAGAGGTCAGCGGGCGGTATCGGCGTCTCGATGAGGCGAGACTCACCGGCGATGAAGTCCTGATTGGGCGTTCCGCCAGAGAGCAGGATGAAGGCGTCCCCGGACGCGAGTGTTCCGGTCAACGCCCTCCACGATTGCTGGATGGATGATGTGGGGACACCGTCCTGTTCGAAGTCGCTTCCCGCGATATCGAGCTGCGCACCTTCGAGTAATTTGAGGCCGGGTTCGATGACGCCGCCCTCGAGCCGCAGTTCACTCCCCGCGCGGATCGAGGCTCTGGAGCCGAGAACCCCCCCGCTGACGCGGACGGCGCCGCGGTACACGTTGAGGTCGGTACCGACTCGCCCTCCGCTGATGTTCAGAGAGCCGAACGCGACGGACGAATCGTTCCCGACGTGTCCGCCGGCCACGTTGAGCGTCGCTTCGAGGACTCGAGCGCCGTCCGGCACAGTGGCGCCGTCGAGGACGGTCAGTTCCTGGCCGCTGCGGATGAAAGACGGGCCGACGCCGCTGTCGACCTCAAGCGGGGTGACGTCCACCGCAGGTGGTTCGACGGGAACGAGCGTCACTTCGCCTTCGAGGTAGGAGGCGAGGCCGTCATTCGGCAGGATCACCGGATCGCCGCTCGCCAGGACGCCCGTGAACAGGCCCGGGAGGCCTCCTTCGTAGAACGGCTCATCGAGCGGCTCACCGTCGAGCCGGAATCCGCCCCCGAAGAAAGTTGTGGAAGATCCCTCGTCGGCGGCGTGGCGCACGATGCGTCCGCCGTGGAACGCCGCCGAGACGCCGTCCATGATCCGGAACAGTGAACGCCCCTCGTGCACGTTAAGTTCCGACTGACCCTGGAGGATCATGTAGGCCCTGACGTCGAGGTCGCCGAGGATGTTGAGCCGAGCGTCCCGCACCGAGTTGGGTTGGAAGAGGCCCGGGGGCGCGAAGGGGCCGCTGTAGAGGTTGATGGTCGCTCGCTGGAGATCGAGCGCCGAGAAGAACGGTCCGAACTGGCCGCCCCTCACGTTGACGACCGAATCCGCATCGAGCGAGATCGGCTGCCCGTTCAACACGACGGAGCCGGTCCCCTCGATGACGTCTCCCGGGAGCACCTCGATCGCCTGAGAACCGAGGTTCACACAACCGATCGCGCAGACCAACGCGTGATGCATGGCGTCTCCCCGAATGCGAACGATCCCGCGCAAGCAGGATCGTCCGGGCGGATCGACGGTGGCCAGAATTTTCCCTCGCGAGCGGCGCCCGCCTCAGGTGTGGATCACGCGGCCTTCGCTCGCCAGGGCCGCCTCGTGCACGCTCTCGTGCATCGTGGGGTGGGCGTGGACGGTGGCGATGAGGTCCTCGGTGGTGGCTTCCATTCGACGGGCGAGGCTGAGCTCGGCGATGAGCTCGGTGGCCTGGTCGCCCATGATGTGGGCGCCGAGGATCTCGCCGTGCGGGAGACCGCGGATGATCTTGACGAAGCCTTCGGTGTGCGCGGCGGCGATGGCCTTGCCGAGCGCGGTGAAGGGGAACTGGCCGACCTCGTAGTCCTCGCCCTTCTTCAGGCCGCGCTCGTTGAGCACGCGCTCGGTGAAGCCGACGCTGGCGACCTGCGGCTGGCAGTAGGTGCAGCCCGGGATGACGGTGTAGTCGAGCGGGATGGGCTCGTGGTCGAGTTTGCCCTCCTTGAAGGCGATGCGCTCCACGCAGAGCAGCGCCTCCTCGCTCGCGACGTGGGCGAGCCACGGCGGGCCGATGACGTCGCCGATGGCGTAGATGCCGTCGACGCTCGTTTTGTAGTCGAGGGGCTTCGCGGAGACGGGGCTGTCGGGGCCGAGGGGAACGTAGTCGGTCTTGATGTGGCCCTTGACGGTCTCGATGCCGAGCGAGTCATCGAACAGGCCGTCGAAGCGGCCGACGACGCCGATGGCGAGGAGGATCCGGTCGGCCTCGATCGTCTTGGCTTCCTTGAGGACGGGATCGCCGTCCTTGAAGGGGGCGATGGTGGCCTTGACGCCGTCACCCGAGGTATCGATCGCGGTGAGCGTCTGGCCGAGCTCGAAGTTCATGCCGGCCTTCTTGAAGTGGCGGAGCATCTGCTTCGAGACTTCCTCGTCCTCGACGGGGAGGATGCGGTCGAGCATCTCGACGACGGTGACCTCGGTCCCGAAGGAGTGGTAGAAGTAGCCGAACTCCATGCCGATGGCGCCGCTGCCGATGACGAGGAGCTTGCCGGGCTTCTCCTTGTTGTACATCGCCTCGCGGGCGCCCCAGATCTTCTTGCCGTCGAACTTGGCGAAGGGAAGGTCGCGGGCGACGGAGCCGGTGGCGATGATGACGCGGTCGGCGGTGATGGTCTCACGGGCCTTGTCGGCGGGCTTGGCGGGGGCGCTGGTGAGTTCTTCCTGGACCTCGCAGTCGCGGATCTCGACCTCGCAGGACCCCTTGCCGCCCTTGGTGATCTTGGCGTGGCCGACGATGTGGGTGATCTTGTTCTTCTTCATCAAGAACTCGACACCCTTGTTGAGCTTGCTCGCGACGTCGCGGCTGCGGCCGATGACCTTGTCCCAGTCGAAGTCGATCGTGCCGTCGATCTTCAGGCCCCAGTCCTGCTTGTGAGCGAGCTTCTCCATGAGCTCGGCGTTGGAGAGAAGGGCCTTGGAGGGGATGCACCCCCAGTTCAGGCAGACACCACCGAGCTTGGCGCGGTCGATGATCGCGGTCTTGTAGCCGAGCTGGGCGGCGCGGATGGCGCCGACGTACCCGCCCGGGCCGCCGCCGATGACAACGATGTCGTAGTGGGTGTTTGCCATGTCGGAGGGCTCCTGTCAGACGCGCTGGGCGCGGTTGTGTTGCTACTGGTTCGCGATCGTAGACCATTGCGTCGGAGGGCGGGCCGGAGGCGCGTATGAGCGCCGGGCGCGAGGCCGGGGTGGTGGGTGGGGGTACTCGACTACGGGAGTGAGGTTTGAAATTGCCCCAGGCTTGCGCCAGGGGCTTGTAGGGCGTTAGCGGGTGATGGCTCGGGCGATTTCGGTGATCTCGACGCCTCGGCGCTCTTCGCCCGTGTCGAGGTCCTTCAGCGTCGCGGAGCCGTCGCCTTCAAGAATGACCGCGGTCCTGGCCGCCTGGCTCGCGGCGTCCTTCAAGAGCTTGCCAACGTTGCGGGTGCTCTTGTAGCTGCGCCGCGCGTGGAGGGGACGGACGGCGAAGCGGTCGGGGTCCCACGGTTTGCGATCATCGCGCTCGAGCCATGCTTCGCTCTCGACACCGCGCCGGAGAGACGCGACGAGGGCTCGCGCATCGGCGTCCTTCGATTCATCGGGCGTGACAACGAAGGCCTCGGGGCGGAGGCTCGCGCTTGGGGCGCTCACCGCGTCGAGGAGCGCGGGGCCTTCGGGCATGAGGCCGTTCTCCTCGAGAAGGAGGCCGAGGACGACATCGCCCATCGCGAAGCCGACCGCGGGCGTCGGGGGGCCGCCGAGGAGTTCGATGAGCTTGTCGTAGCGACCACCGCCCGCGACGGCGCGTTCGCCGCCCGCGATGAGTTCGAAGACGGTTCCGGTGTAGTAGGCGAGGCCGCGGACGATGGAGTTGTCCTGCTTCGCCCACCTCGTGACATCGAGCGTTGCGTTCTCGGTCGCGACGCCGCGGAGAGCGGCGACGATCGTCATGAGGGCGCGGAGGCGATCGTTCATGGCGGCGCGGCGGGTGTCGTCCAGGTCCGCAACGGTCGCGGCGAGTTCCTCGACGAGGCGCTCGTTGTCGGCGATGCCGGCCTTGCGTTCGACGACGCCGTTGATGACGCGGCGCGCGATCTCGACGGGCGTGCCGAGCGCGACGCCCGCTTCGACGGACTTCTCGATGCCGATCTTGCCGAGTCGGTCGAGCACGCCGAGCCAACCGTCGACCTTGTCGGGCTCGACGCCTCGCCCGACGATGACGCCCGCGACGAAGCGTCGGTCGGTGAAGTGGACGGCGAGCTGTTCAGGCGTGAAGCCGAAGCCCGCGAGGAGATCCGTGGCCATCGCGATGATGCCCGCGTCCTCGATGGCCTTTGCCGACTCGGGATCGGTCTCGGTCGGGAGGCCGAGGACGTCGCAGTTCCACTGCAGGAACTCGCGGAGGCGTCCGCGCTGCGGGCGCTCGGCGCGAAAGAAGCTGCCCGCCATGAACCACTTGCACGGGCGCGGGAGCTGGGCGGCGCGGGCGGCGTACATGCGGGCGAGGGTCGGCGTGAACTCCGGGCGGAGGGCGAAGGGCGCCCGTCCGGTGGCCTGGACCGACGCGACCTCTTCGGGGCTCTTGCCGCTGTAGGCCTGGAAGAGCTCGCCGAGGATGCCCTCGCCGCTCTTGACCGCGTAGAGGTCCGACGTTTCGAACATCGGGCCTTCGATCTCCTCGAAGCCGTGTCGGATGGAGACGTCGCGCCATGCCTTGAGGATGTAGCGCCGGCGGAGCATGTCCTCGGGGTAGAGGTCGCGCGTGCCCTTCGGGGCCTGGAACCTTCTGGGCTTGGCGGTCTCGCTCATGACCGCGAGGGTACGAGCCTTCGGCGGCTCGTACCATGACGCGTGAAGCTCAACCGCCCGATTCTGCTGACCGTGGCCCTGTTGTGCGCGATGGTCGCGGCGGGGTGGGTGATCTGGAACGACGATTCGCGGCCGTTCATGCTGCCGCCGCGGGCGCCGACGTTCGAATCGGTCGGGCTGTCGCTCTATGCGCACGAGCAGTGGTCGGATCTGTACGCCCACGCGGACCGCGCCCTCGTCGGCGACTACGACGGAGATATCGCGCCCGACCCGCGGCGGGTGATGCTCGTCCGCGCGTGGGCGGCCGAGCGGCTGATGGACGCGGGCGAGATCGAGGGACGCGAACCGCCGCGCGGGTGCTGGGCGAGGCTGAAGCTGCTGACCGACGCCGAGGCGACGGCCCGCGGACCGCTCGAGGGCAAGGCCATCGTCGACGCGGTCTACCGCGGGTGGGCCGAGCGCGGTCTCGGAAACGAGGACGAGGCGCAGCGGCTCTGGCGCCTCGCCCGTCACGCGCAGCGGCTCGCGGTGGACGAGGCCGACAAGCCGAACGCGATCGAGCTGCTGCGCCTCGCCGAGCTCCAGTCGCTCACGGGCGATCCGATGCTCGCGATCGAGACGCTCGCCGGGGCGACCGCGAACGGGCTGACGCTGGCGTCGGGCTTTGACAGCGCGCGGGGAGCAAGCGTGACGCCCGCGCTCGCGGACGCGCGGGAAGCGGCGCCCGCGCGGTTCGGGGTCGTGCTGCTGGATCGGCTCCGCAGTACGGAGCTCCGTCAGATGCTCGCCGATGGTGACGACGAGTCGGCGCTCTGGGCGTGCGAGATCGCGGCTCGTCACGGGACGCCCGTCGATTTCGAGACGCCGCTGTTCTACGCGATCCTGCTCGACCGCGCGGACGGCGAAGCGACGGAGCCGCGCACCGAGGAAGCGTGGGCGCGCGTGCTTCGCAACTCGCTCCGTCGACGCGGGGCGCCGCCGCCGCCCGAGTCGTTCGAGAAGCTGCTCGCGGCCGTTCCGAAGGCGTCGTCGTTGAACAACACGACGCGCTGCCACGAGATCGGCTGGTCGCTGCGTGGGCTCGGCTATTCCGACCGCGCGCGGGCGTACTTCGAGCGGTATGTCGAGATCTATCACGGACAGATCGAGAGCGGATCGATCGACATGAACAACCACTACAACCTCGCGTGCGGGCTCGCGCTCTCGGGGCAAGCCGATGAATCGCTCGAGGCGTTGCGGATCGCTGCGAGTGTGGATCGATACAGGGACATCCGCTGGGCGGTCGCCGATCCGGACCTCGAGACGTTGCGTCGCGCGGACATCGTCGAGGCGCTCACGCCGCCCGAGGAATCGCCGGCTGAATCGGTTGAGGAATCGGCCGCGGAGTCGGTCGAGAAATAGGCCGAGACTGGGGACCGCGACGAGTCCCCCCTGAAAGCGAATCGCGGAAATCGTTTCGAGGCGCGTGTGTAAACCGTGCCGATTGCGTTCTTTCCCGTGTCGAGGGCCATTCGGGCCCGCCAGGAACGACGAGCCGGCGAGGGCCCGAGTCGGGCGTCTCGCGCCGGCGTTGCCATCCACACGCACGCACATACGGAAGGAACAGAATCATGCATTGCCGCAAGGGCTATCGCTGCGCCATCGCTGCGCTCACGCTGACCGCGGGCTTCGCTACCTCGTCCGCCACGGCGCAGACGAACGCGACGTTCAACTGGAGCTGGACGGACCAGGCGGGGAACAACCACGGCTATAGAGGTTTCGGCGTCGAAGGCGTCATCGGCGGCACGAACAATCAGGTCGTCACCGAGAGCCTCGGCGTGAAGACGCTCGCCGGCGGCTCGGCGTCTTACACCACCGCCCGCGACGAGGCGGACGACACGCTCTCGTTCTGGTTCCGAACGAACGGGCGGATCGCGGGCGTCGTGAACCCGATGCTGCTCACCAACCTCGACGCGATGAACGAGATGACCACGCCGCTGTCCGTGACCGTGCCGGGCGCTGGCGCCACGCTCGAACTCGCCGAAGGAGGAAATCACAACGTCAACGTCGCGGCGAGCGTGGGGTCGTCGTCCTTTGAGCGAGCGCTGATCGCGGGACAGATCTTCGCGGACGTGCACGACTACATGAACAACACGATCGGCTTCAACCCGAGCGAGATCGACCTGCGCTATCAGTTCGGCGGCAACCAGGCGTACTACCAGAACGCCGCGCTGGGGGGACCGCGGATCACCATCGCGGGCGACGACTACCGCGACTACGACGTGCTCAGCCACGAGTACATGCACCATGTCGCGGCCGAGAACGGCATGGACGACAGCCCGGGCGGCAGCCACCAGTGGCATGTGGACAACATCCGCGGGCGCATGGACATCGACAAGGGATCGAAGCTCGCGTTCAGCGAGGGCTTCGCGACGGCGTTCGGCATCGAGGCGCTGCGCCAGGCCAACGCCGCGAACGGGCTGAACCTCCCCGCCACCGCGACGGACACGTGGTACAACGACGACCGGTGGGGCGCCAACGGCGCGCTGACGCAGAGCAACCTCGCGGCCGACATGGAGCTGCACCAGACGCGCATGGGACCCACGGGCGCCGCGATGGCCCGAGTGAACCGTCTCGGCGAGGGCGAGGAGCTCGCGGTCGCGCGGACGATCTGGGACCTCATGGACAACAACGCGGACAACCTCCAGGTCGGCGCCGACCGGATCGCCTACGGAGGAAAGGAGTTCTTCAACCGCGTCCTCAAGCCCAACGGCGGAGCGTCGACGACCGTGCAGATGTGGGACAACCTCGTCGAGGACCTGAACACCGCCGAGGGGCGTGGCAAAGCCGGCCTCGTCAACGCGAACGCGAATGCGGCCAAGGCGATCGCGGGCGCGATCTTCGCCGACCACGGGATCTCGGCCCACACCATCACGACGGGCGTCATCGACATCCGCAACGACGGAGACGACCTGTTCGCGATGGAGCAGAACAACGACAACTCGGAGTGGTTCCGCGCCGCTGTCTTCGACACCGACTGGGCGTTCGTCGACTGGACCGACCCGATCCGCGACACCATCCACGTCCCCGTCAGCGGCGCCGCGATCACGGAGATGATCCGCTTCGACATCGGTGAACTCGCGACGGAGCTCGAGATCGGCGAGGACTACTTCTGGGTCGCCCTCTCCAACCCCGCCGGGCCGTTCAACGCCGCGCTCGACTTCGAGGACATGTCCGTCTTCGACTTCGACCAGACGGGCGACCTTTGGTACTGGGGCGCAGCGCAGGCGATCACGATCATCCCGGCGCCGGGCGCGATCACCCTCGCCCTCCTCGGTCTCGCGACGACCGCCCGCCGTCGCCGAGCCTGACCGTTCCCGCGGAGTCGCGACCACCCCCTCGTCTCGGCCCCCCGCCCGAATCCCCACCGCCGCGGCTCGTGCGCGGCGCGCTCCGCCCCGCCCCCCGCTCCACACGCGGCGGCGGGGCTTCTTCGAGTCGGGCGGGCTCCCATCGGGCGCCCCGCGGACCTCCCCCGGGCCTCGCCCGCCCCGCTACGATCGGCCCTCATGCCAAGCATCACGATCAAC
Organism: Phycisphaerae bacterium; assembly: GCA_002706885.1. Lineage (GTDB taxonomy): Bacteria > Planctomycetota > Phycisphaerae > Phycisphaerales > UBA1924. Next base: position 16,981 of record PAKY01000009.1, on the reverse strand, counting down.
GGGACCACGGTCGAGTTCACGCCGGGCGAGAAGATCCTCCAGGCCGCGAACCGCGCGCTCGAGACGGGCAAGCACACCGAGATCCCGCAGTATTGCTTCCACGACGGGCTGAGCATCCCGGCTCAGTGCCGGATCTGCCTCGTCGAGGTCTGGGCGCCGAACCCCCGCAACGACAACAAGCTCGAGCCGATGATGGGCGGGAAGCTCCTGCCCTCCTGCTCGACCGACGCGACCGACGGCATGGTCGTCTACTCCAACAGCCCCCAGGCGGTCGCCAACCAGAAGGCGGTCATGGAGTACCTCCTGATCAACCACCCGCTCGACTGCCCGGTCTGCGACCAGGCGGGCGAGTGCTCGCTCCAGGACTACAGCTACAAGTACGGGCGGAGCGTCTCCCGCTTCCAGGAGACCAAGGTCAAGCAGCCCAAGAAGGACCTCGGCCCCCACATCTACATCTACTCCGACCGCTGCATCATGTGCACCCGCTGCGTCCGCTTCGCCCGCGAGTGGCCCGAGACCGCGGAACTGATGATCGATGGTCGCGGCAACCAGTCGCAGATCGACGTCTTCCCGGGCGTCGCGCTCGACAACGAGCTCAGCGGCAACGTCGCCGACCTCTGCCCCGTCGGCGCCCTGCTCGATAAGGACTTCCTCTTCGCCCAGCGCGTCTGGTTCCTCAAGTCGACCCCCTCGGTCGACGGGATCACCGCCTCGGGCGACAACATCTGGATCGAGCACAACGAGGGCAAGGTCTACCGCCTCAAGCCGCGCACGAACATGGGCGTCAACAAGTGGTGGATCACCGACGAGGTCCGCTACGGGTGGAAGTTCATCCACTCCGACGCCCGCTACAAGGCGCCCCTCCGCCGCCAGCACGGCACGCTCATCGAGACCGACTTCGTCAAGGCCTACACCCAGTCCCTCGAAGGCCTCCGCTCGCGCTCGACGGGCGCCGGCAAGCGACTCGCGCTCATCGTGAGCCCGATGCTCACCTGCGAGGAGGCGTACGCGCTCGCGACCCTCGCCCGCTCGATCGACAACAACGCGATCCTCGCGATGGGCCCCGTGCCCTTCGACGGCGAGGACAAGGCCTTCCCGCCCTCGCTCGACACCAACGACCCCGACTACGAGAAGAAGGTCTACCGCAAGTACGCCGAGAAGGCGCCCAACGCCCGCGGCGTGCGGCGCGTCCTCGAGGCGATCACCGGCTCGGACGCGATCGAGTTCGACGCGTTCACCCAGAACCACCTCACGCAGGCCGGCGCCGTGATCGTCACGGGCAACTACCCGAGCGCGTGGCCGACCGACCACCTCCTCGAGAGCCTGATCGATCCCTACGTCCTGCTCATCGACACGCTCGAGACCCGCCTCCGCGAGGTCGCCGACGTCGTCCTCCCGAGCGCGACATGGGCCGAGAAGGCCGGCACGTTCGAGAACGCCCGCAACCTGCTCCAGAGCTTCGAGCAGGCCATCCCGGTCCAGCACGCCGCGAAGACCGAAGGCCAGATCGCGAACGACATGGTCGCGCTGTTCGAGGGCGGCGAGCTCGATCGCCCCCATCTGAACTATTCCGACGTGATCGTCGACGAGGGCCCGGGCCAGGTCCCCGGCTCATCGGACAACATCTCCCTCCCCCGAGGCCCGCTCTTCAACGCCGCCCACGTCCGCGAGACGATGGCGAATGTCTACCCGCCGTTGTCGGTGATGGTGAGCGATGTCCGGACGCCGGCGCCTTCGATGATGAAGGCGGGGGATATGGAGTTGGTGGAGCTTTAGGGCCGCGCCGCCCGCTTCACAAACACACAGGCGAACGTCGCGCCAGGCGACGCAACGTATTAGCAACGCTATTCTATTCGAGTAGCGCGACCGCACTTCTAAGGTCGCAGCGCGATCACCTTCAGACTATTCGAAAGAATCCCGCGTCTATTTGGTCTCGCGTGGACTTTCTGCACCACAGCTTCCTGGACAGCGATCCTTGCAAAACCCGCAATCAGAGCAGACGAGATATCCGCAGTAGCGGCATGGTTGTTCAACGCCAAGAACTAAGGGCGATCGACCGCAACGAACCCTTGTGCCCGCATGTGCGATCCAACCACCGCAATAGGCAATAATTCTTATCCAAGTATTGCCACGACTACGACCACTCAGCACGCCTTGGGAACTCAGACGAAACGCATCAATGTCCAGATCCCTTAATACATCCTGAGCTAGGCAGAGCGTATCGATCAGGGCGGACACGACGCGGAGGGGATCGACGAGGCCCAATGGACGACACAGTTGCCCCTCGCAAAAAATAGCGTTCTTTAGAGCCATCGCCGCAAACTCTGTTCGCCCAGGATAGCTACTGCAAAATCGGTCGACAATATGAAGAAAAATAGCAGGACGACTTAGAGAGACCCGTTTCAGTCGATCGCGAAGAAGCCTGATCTCATGCTCCGTGTCTGTCGCCGGCGCAGCTGTCGGAAAAACGCCTTGAGCTAATGCCACCGCTGGAGGCATCTCGGCACGAGGCCACCTGGGAGCAGATACCGGACCCCGGACTCTTTCATAGAATGAGCTGGGAAATTCGAACAGCCATGGCGGAAGCCGGGATCGGCCATCTAGATCTCTCCACAAACAATCAAGGTACGCAACCGAGAACTCCTCCATGAGGCATCGAATCCGATTGGCCGAGCATTCACCAATCCAATTAATCCGATGACCCTCATTTGGCATCGACGCCTCTTGTCGGACATAGTCAGATAGGAAGCCCGAGATCAAGACTTCCGCACCAGTCCGGCAGGTCTTGAATGTCGCGACACAATGCTCCGAGTACGAATTCGGCGATGAATATGACCTGCGAGCATTCTTGACGTCAATCAATTTTCGACCAATTGCAATATCTCCAAACTTCCAACGCTCGTCCTTGCCTCCTCGAACCTGCTGTATCGAAACGTCTGAAACGTCATCATAGAGTGCCGAGTATATCTGCATAGCAACGCGTTCAGCGCGTCGCGCCGAGAGCATGGCAGAGTTCCAATATGTCGACGAACCAAGATCACTTGCCCACATCTCCGCTAGTCTTACATCCTCCGGCGAGAGATCCATGGGTCGCGGGTTCACCAACTCACAGATATCGTCGGGGATAGGCGCGAACCTATACAGCTTCTCCACGGCGATAGCGTCAGCAGACCTGGCCTGCTTAACGTACTGGCTCGCTGTCATCCAAACAGATCTTGCCGACGCCAATGCTGCTGCTAGCTTTCGAGACTCCTCCGACAGAGGAATCACAACAGACACTAGGAGGCGAAGAGGGTCAGTCTTTCTCAGTTTCTCAATTAAGTCGACTTGTTCTTGAATCAGAGATTTCAGCTCGGCTTTTATGCTAGTCCAACTATTTGTATAATTAATTTCAAATTTCCAAACGACACTTTGCCACAGTGCACAACCACGAGGCGCGAGCTGATCCGCACTCGCCTCTGCCGCAGCTCGCACGCCTTGAGATCTAACCTCAATAATCTTGAAAATCATTGATCGCAGGGCCACAGAACTCCTCGGGTCCAATACACCGACACCAAGAGCTCGAAGCAATCGTTCGGTATCTTCCTGATTTGCAAGTTCTTGGAGATTAAGCAGGTTCTCTTTCATCCTTTTGATCGCGTCGTCCAGCCGGGGTCCTTGCGCCGGAACTGCCTCGGCAATCACCATGTTTCTCGCGTTTTTGAGTTCTCTCGCGGCACTCCCGACCGCATCGATTGCGATGGAAAGCTGGCTCAAAACCTGCTCGTCCTCCATTTGATAATCGTACGGCTGACGCCATACGGACCGCGACATACCCAACTGTATTAGCTGCGATACCTCATTCCAAAGTTTATATAGTTCCTCAACGGCCTTGTCCGCCTCCGACAGTCTTTCATCATGGGCTATCTGCTTGATTTGCATGGTTCTGCAACAGGTCGACAAGACTAATTGGTCTTACTGTTCCCAGTCAAGGCAGCCTTCACGACGTCGGTAGGCAATCGGGTTGCACTTATTCCTCTCCTCAGCTTTCTCACGCCCGCTCCCGCCCCTCCACCGGCGTCAACAGCCCCACCAGCCCCGCCTCCTCCGGAAACCGCCGCTTCAACCCCGCCGCCTGCTCCGCCGTCACCAACTCAAAGTCCCGCCAGTCGAACCCCGGCGCCACCGTGCAGCCGAGCAGCGCAAACCCGTGCCGCGCCGACTCGTCCGTTCCCGGCACGTCCGACGCGAGGCACGCCCCCTGCCAATCGCCCGCCGCGACGACGTGCTGCGGCCGCTCGCCACGCGCGAGGTCCGCGCCGATGCGCACCCGCTTCGCGCCCTCGTCCGTCCCCTCCCCCTTGAGAACGAGCTGCACGACCGGGTCGCCGAGATAGAAGTGAAAACACTCGTCGCTCGCGACGCGGTGCAGCGCCGAATTCTGGCCCGTGCGCAGCATGTAGTAGATCTGCGTCGCGAAGTTCCGCTCGCCCTCGCGCCCATCACCGACCTCGCCCCACGCCGACGACGGGATCACCCCGGGCGCGCGGTAGGTCTCACGGAAATACCCGCCCTCGAAGGGCAACGGCTCCAGCCCGAGCTCGCGGGCGACATCGTCGGCGGTCAGCATGGGGGCACCGTAACGCGAGGAACGGGTCCGCATCGCGTCGGCTCCGGAACATTCGGTGTTACAATTCCTCCATGATCATCGCTCGCGTCACACACGATCCCGCCGTGATGGGCGGTCGGGCCTGCATTCGCGGGATGCGGGTCACGGTGTCCACCATCCTCGGGCTGCTGAGCACGGGTCACTCGCGCGAGCGTGTCCTTGAGCTCTACCCCTATCTCGAGCCGGAAGATTTAGACGCGGTGCTCACCTACGCGGCGTGGCGTCTGCAACGCGGTTGATCATTCGATTCATGCGCGAACTTATCGCGCTCACCCCACCGCCCACGTCACCACCGACGCCACCGCGAGCGACCACGCGAAGCTCATCAGCGTGCCGATCAGGAAGTACTCCGCTTCCTTGCGGTTCTGGCTGTCCTTCAGCTCGCCGAAGCGGAAGATCGACTTCGCCGCGATGAGGAATCCCACCCCCGCCGTGTTCCCGCTCAGCACGAGCACGTAGATCACCGAACTCTCGAGCCACCCGATCACGCGCCCCGCGTCGCGCAGCCCCAGCCCGCGCCCCGTCTCCTCGCGGTTCGCCATCACCTGCTGCTCGAACGGCGCGATCCCCAGCCGGATGATCGACGAACCCATCCAGATCAGCACCAGGTACCCCAGCACACCGATCGAGATCGTCGTCAGCGTCGGCCCCATGCGCCCGCCATCGCCCGCCCACCACGGCATGGATGACGTTCGGAACAACCACGACCCCTCCATCACGCTCAGTAGCCCATACAGGCACCCGCCGTGAACCGCCTCCGCGATCACGAACACGCACAGCCCGTACCGCGCCGCTCCGCTCGAGCCGTCCGCGGTCGCGCGGAACGCGTTCGCCACCCACCGCGCGACCTCGATCAGCGCGTGAGCGATCGCGAGGATCAACGCCGCCGAGGGATTCCACAGCCCCATCAACACCCACGCCAGCACGCAGAACAGGATCTCGCGCGTCAGCAGTTTCTTCGCGGGCAAGACGTGCGTCGCGAGCACGTGCGCGAGCAGGACCAGGACGATCATCGACGCTCCCCTTCCGACTGCGACCGCTCGGCCTCGAACAGCCCCACCGCCCGCTTCACGCCCGACCATCCAGCCCGATCGAGGTGCTCGCCGACGGTCGCTTGCGTCACGCGTGGACGATACAGCCGGCCCGTCCGCTCCTGCGTCACGCCACGCAGCGCCGCCATCACCGCGAACGCCCGCTTGCCCGTCCACCGCGAACGGATAGTCTCGTCGATCACGCCCGCCGCCGCGTCCCAGCCGCTCCCCGCCCCCTCGATCGCGAACCACTCGTCCCGCCCGAGCGCCTCGAACCGCCGCCCGGAACGGATGAACGCCTCGCGGTCGTCCGGATCCCCCGCCCCGACGCCGATCGCGATCCGCGTATCGAGCTCATCCATCACCCCACGCAGCGTCGCCCGCACAAGCAACGCCGCTCGCAGCGCATAGACACCCGGTCGCACCGACAACTCCCACCCGTCCCCGCGGTACCAGTCGACACCCACCTCGACCCGCTCTGCTTCCCCGTCATCAACACCGCGCCGCAAGCGAACCCCCACCCGCTCGACCACTCGACGCGCGCGGGCCAACTCCGCGGCGGTCAGCCGCGACGAGTTCACCAGATCACCCGTCAAAACACCTATCATATCTACACTCGTGCTCACAACCAAGCCTATCGTCCAAACAACCCTGTTTTTTCAATTTACAGGCATATAGACCTGTATTCAACAAAAACAGGCCCACTCTCTCGCCTCTGATCGCCTCTACCCTTGACCCGTGACCATCGAACGCGTCCGCTACCGCCTCACACTCGCCTACGACGGCGCCGCGTTCTCGGGGTGGCAGAAGCAGGAGCCGCCCGACCCCGACGCCCCGCCCGACGAGACCGGCGAGCGGCCCCGCACGCCCCTCCGCACCGTCCAGCACGTCGTGGAGCAGGCCGTTCGGGCGACGGTTCGCGACGCCTCGGTCAACCTCCTCGGCGCGAGCCGTACCGACGCGGGCGTCCACGCCGCGGGTCAGGTCGGCGCGTTCACCACCACCGTCGATGACGCCAAGGGCATCGGGTGGCCCCGCGAGCGGGGATGTGAAGCCCTCGTCCGCGCCCTCAACAGCCGCCTCCCCGAGGACGTGCTCGTCATCGATGCCGCCGAGGCGCCCGAGGGCTTCGACCCGATCACCCACGCCGTCCGCAAGCGCTACACCTACCGCGTCCACAGCTCGAAGACCCGCCCCCTCTGGGACCGCGGCTACGTCACGTGGACCTGGCACGAGCTCGACCTCGAACGCATGCGCGCCGCCGCGGCCCACATCGTCGGCGAACGCGACTTCGCGGCCTTCGCCCAGATCAACCACGGGCGCAAGACCACCGTCCGAACCGTCTTCGCGTGCGACGTCGCTACCGAGCCCGCCGAGCCAAACGCCGACCGCTTCGTCTTCGGCGTCGAGGGCTCGGGCTTCCTCTACAACATGGTGCGCATCATCGTGGGCACCCTCGTCGAGGTCGGGCGCGGCAAGATCGAGCCCGACGACGTGCCCGCGATCATCGCCTCGACCGATCGGCGCAACGCGGGACCGACGATGGCGCCCGAGGGCCTGCGCCTCGAATGGATCCGGTATCCGGGAGAGGGAGAAGAACCCGTCGCTAGCGCTCCGGGCTAGCTGTCGCGCCGAGGACGAGCGTTGTTACTTGGGACGCGCGAAGATCTGGAGGCGATGCCCCTCGGGCACGAGCCCGCGCTTCGCGCAGATCGCGTCGCGGATCGCCACAAGCTCGGGCACGTCCACCGACTCGATCTCGCCCGTGTCGACGTTCACCAGGATCGCCCCCGGACTGCGTCCGTAGACGAGCTGGTAATGGCTCTGCTCGCGATCGAACGGGATGCGCTCGATGATGCCCGCGTCGTCCAGCAGCTTGAGCGTGCGGTACACCGTCGCCTTGCTCACGCGGAAGCCGCCCTCGCGGACGCTCTCGAGCAGCGCGTCCGCCTCGAACAGGCCATCAAGCTCGATGATCGTGTCGAGGATCCGCGCACGCTCGGGCGTGTACTTCTGACCCGCGTCGCGCAGTGTGCGCCGGAAGACCGCGCACAGCGGCTCGACGATCTCGAGCTCACCTTCCTCGAACGTGTCGCTGAACCTCGCGTCCGGCACGGGCGATCGTACGTCGTAGACTCGCCACCCGATGATGAGACGCGTTCTCAATAGCCTCCGAAACCTCGACGCCGGCCGCGCCTGGCTCGCGCGGACGCTCGCCGCGATCGTCCTCATCGCGATCTTCGGCGCGATCGGTGGACCGCACGATCCCCTGCTCGGCCTGGTCGTCATCCTCGGCGCCGTCCTCCGCGGCGGACTCGTCGTCGGCCCACTTCTCGCGGCGGCCGCGGGCTACGGCGTCCTCGCGCGATGGATCCTCCGCGACCCCCGCCACTGGCCTGCCCCGCTCACCCTCGGCGTCGGCCTCGCGCTCCTCCTCACCACCTGGCATGCGCTCGCTGCGACCGTGGGCGTCGACATCATCACAGCCATCGCCGCGATCCTCCCAGCGTTCGCCCTTCTCCCCTCGATCAGACGCCACGCCCGAAACGGCGCCCTCCGTCTCCGCCGTCCGCCCGCGTGGCTCGTGATCACCCTCCCCGCGATCGCCCTGCTCCTGACCGCCAGCGCGAGCCCCCCCGGCGCCCTCTGGTCGAGCGAGTACGGGGCCTACGACGTCCTCAGCTACCACCTCGCCCTCCCCCTCCAATGGGCAGACGCCGGCCGCGTCGCGCCGCTCGACACCAACGTCTACAGCTACCTGCCTTCCTACCTCGAGTCGCTCTACACGCTCGTCCTGACCCTCGACCTCGGCGTGATGCCGGGCGGACGCGCCGACGCTTTCACCGCCTGCCACATGCTCTCCGCCGCGCTCACGCTCACCGCCGCGTGGACACTCGCGCACGCCGCGCGCCGACTCGCCGTCCTCGCCGACCGCCGCGAACGACGACACGCCGCCGCGACCATCGCCGCCGCCGTCACCCTCGCAACGCCGTGGGTCATCGTCACCGGCTCCATCGCCTACAACGAGCCCGCCGTCCTCGCCCTCGGCGCCGCTGCGCTTCTTGCCGCCATCGCGCCGCGCCTCACGCCCGTCCGACGCGCAACGCTCTGCGCCATCATCGTCGGCGCCGCGACGGGCGTGAAACCCACCGCCCTCTTCCTCGTCGGACCCGCGATCGGCGTGCTCCTCATCGCGATGCTGACGAAGGGACCGAACGCGAAGCGACTTCCCGTCGCGCTCGCGATCGGCGTCGTCGTCGGCCTCACGATGCTCGCCCCGTGGATGGCCCGCAACGCCATCGCAAACGGTAACCCTGTCTTCCCCTTCGCCACCGACCTCTTCGGCGCCGGCGCCTGGACCGAGGATCAGGTCGCCGCGTGGACCACCGCTCACGCCAACGACTTCACCATCCCCGAGCGACTCGGCGCGATGCTCTGGACAGCGCCCATCGCCTCGCCCGACGCGCCCGCGGTCGAACGCTTCCGCGGCATGGCCAACCCGCAGTGGCTCGCCTTCTTTCCCGTCGCGTTCGCGTGTCTGATCGGCGCCATCGCGCTCGGCGCCCGCCATCTCCGCGCCGTCACCACGCTCCTTGCTTCAGGGCTCGTCGCGGGCGTCATCGCGTGGCTCCTCCTCACGCACATCCAATCCCGCTTTCTTCTACCGCTTGTCGTCATCGCGTCGCCCGCGATCGGCCTCGCCATCGCTGCGCTCCCGCGCCGCGCGATCACGCTCACCGCCGCGGCCATCGGCGCCGCGCAGCTCATCGCCGCCATCACCATCTGGTCGAACGAACTCGGCGGCAAGCCCAACGCCTACCTCATCACGGGCGTCGACGGCTGCCAATCCGCGCCGCCCACGATCGACGAGCAGGACATGACGCCTGCGCAATACGCCAACGCCCACGCCGACGACGGACCGCTCCTCCTGCTCGGTGAAGCACGGCGCCTCTACTACGAAGGCGAGGTCATCAGCTCCACCGCATGGGACCACCACCTCCTCGAACAGGCGATGATCGACGCCCCGAACGACACTGAAGTGTGGCTCGCAGCGCTCCGCGATGCCGGCGTCACGCGCGTCCTCATCAACCTCGCCGAGCTCGACCGACTCCGCTCGAGCGGCTACACCCCGCCCGAACTCAGCCCCGAGCAGGGCGGCCACCTCCTCGATCGCCTCCGATTCCGTCGCGCCTGGCGCCAGCTCGGCGTCGCCTACGCCACCGTCCCACGCGAGCGGTGATCCGCTCCGCCGCGAACTACCATCGACCGATGCGACTGGGGCTTGCGCCGATCAACCCGACCATCGGCGACCTCGCCGCCAACCGCGAACGCATCGAGCGCGTCCTCGCCGACGCCCGCGCCGCGAAGCTCGACCTCGTCGTCTTCCCCGAACTCTGCGTGTCGGGCTACCCGCCGCGCGATCTCCTCCTCCGCCCCGCCTTCGTCGACGCCTGCCGCGAAACGGTCGAGGCGATCGGAACGAGCGCGACCACCGGCCTCACCGCCATCATCGGGACCCCCTGGCCCGTCCCGGGCGATCGCGGCGTCGCCAACGCCGCCCTCGTCTACCGCGACAACCAACGCGTCGATGTCTACGAGAAACGACTCCTCCCGACCTACGACGTCTTCGACGAGGACCGCTACTTCGAGCCGGGAAACCGCGCCGTGACCGACACCGTCGCCGACTGGCCCATCGGCGTCGCGATCTGCGAGGACCTCTGGCAGGGCGTCGACGCGGGCGTGGGCGAGCGCTTCGAGCACGCGCCCGACCCCATCGCCGAACTCGCGAGCCGCTCGAAGCTCATCGCCGTCCCCTCCGCGAACCCGTTCGTGCAAGGCAAGGCGCAGCGCCGCCTCGAACTGCTTCAGGCGCACGCGAAGCGCCACGGCGTCTACCTCGCCTCCGTCAACCAGGTCGGCGCGAACGACGACGTGATCTTCGACGGCCACGCCGTGCTCATCGGCCCGGACGGGAACATCCTCGCCGCCGCGGAGGGGTTCCGCGAAGAACTCGTCATCTTCGACACCGACGACGCGCACGCGGGCGTCACCGACCCCATCGCGTCCGCGTCCGACGAAGCGAACCTGTACAACGCCCTCGTCCTCGGCGTCCGCGACTACTGCCACAAGTCGGGCTTCACCCGCTGCCTCCTCGGTCTCAGCGGCGGCATCGACAGCGCCCTGACCGCCGTCATCGCCGCGCGGGCGCTCGGCGCCGAAAACGTCATGGGCGTCGGGATGCCCGGGCCCTACTCGAGCGACGGCAGCATCGCCGACGCCCGCGACCTCGCCGAACGCCTCGGTTCCCCCTTCGTGCTCGCTCCGATCGAGGACGGACACGCGGGCATGAAGCTCATCGCCGACCGCGTCTTCGACGAACTCGGCGAACGCCGCCTCGGCGCGACCCTCCCCGACGTCGCGTCCGAGAACCTCCAGAGCCGAACCCGCGGCGCCCTCCTGATGACCATCAGCAACCGCACCGGCGCCATCCTGCTCACCACGGGCAACAAATCCGAGCTCGCCGTCGGCTACTGCACCCTCTACGGCGACATGAACGGCGGCCTCGCCGTCCTCAGCGACGTGCCCAAAACCTGGGTCTACCGCCTCTCCCGCTGGATCAACGAGCACCCCGACGCCGCGGGGTTCGCGAACCCGCCCATCCCGCCAAGCTCGATCGAGAAGCCGCCCTCCGCCGAACTCGCCCCGGGCCAGCTCGACAGCGACAGCCTCCCCGACTACGAAACGCTCGACGCCATCATCGAACGCGCCGTCGAACACCACCGCTCTCGAGCAGAAATCGTCCAGGACCTCGACGTGGACCGAACCATCGTCGACCGAGTCTGCGATCTGATCGCCCGAAACGAATACAAGCGCTGGCAGGCCGCGATCGGCCTGAAGGTGCGCCGCGTCGCCTTCGGTCCGGGTCGCCGGGCGCCGCTCGTCGCCGCTGTCAACCCGACCGGGTACTGAACCGCCGCTGCTCCGACGACCGCCCGCAAGATGAAGAAAACCGCCGGGTTTCACATTGGGATCGGCGCCCTGGGGACCCTGATTCGCGTTTGCGGCCCGTGAGCGGGGGTCAACCGCAAAGGTTTTTCATGCGACTTGCGTAAAAACCTCTGCCACCGCACGCTTCCAATCCCGTAAGGTGGCCAAAGGGCGACGTTCCCCACGGCTTCCGGTGGTGCGGCAACACCATCGGTCGGCTGGTTCTGCATCGGCAAAGGAGAACAGGTTATGAACGGATACAAGAGCGCACAGCTCGCGGCGTTGGCAATGGTGGCGTTCGCGGGCTCGGCCATGGCGGCCGCCCCGCTCATTCACGCCGAGGCTTCGAACACCACGGACAAGGCCGAACGCCGGGCCTCGATCGTCCAGCGCGGCGCCGTCGCCGCCCCCGACCTCGATAGCGTCTTTGGTCAGGGCGCTCCCGCGGCCGTCTTCCCGGGCGTCTACCGCACCATCGAAGGTCACAACAACAACATCGACAACCCGCTCTGGGGCGCCGCCGGCACGCCGTTCATGCGCCTCGGCCCCGCGACCTACGCCGACGGCGTCGGCAAGCTCCCGGGCGGCGTGAACCGCCCCAGCGCCCGCGCCGTCAGCAACGCCTGCCACAAGCAGGACTTCGACACCGAGAACAACAAGACCGCCTCTGACTACCTCTGGCAGTGGGGCCAGTTCCTCGATCACGACATCGACGAGACCCCCGCCGGCGGCGACGCCCCCGAGACCTTCGACATCGAAGTCCCCATGGGTGACCCCGAGTTCGACCCCAAGTCGACGGGCAAGCAGAAGATCGGCCTCGACCGCTCCATCGGCGTCTACATCAACGGCCGCCGCGAGCAGCTCAACAACATCTCCGCGTACCTCGACGGTTCGGCGGTCTACGGCTCCGACGAGGAGCGCGCCCTTGCCCTCCGCACCCTCAGCGGTGACGGCAAGCTCCTAACGAGCGAGGGCAACCTCCTCCCCCACAACGACCACAACCTCCACAACGCCAACAACGGCCCCGACCCGCTCCTCTTCCTCGCGGGCGACATCCGCGCCAACGAGCAGGCCGGCCTCGCCGCCATGCACACCCTCTTCGTCCGCGAGCACAACTGGCACGCCGACCGCATCGCCGACGAGAACCCGCAGCTCAGCGGCGAAGAGATCTACCAGCGCGCCCGCGCCATGGTCGCCGCCGAGATGCAGGCCATCACCTACAACGAGTTCCTCCCCCTCCTCCTCGGTGACGACGCCATCGCGCCGTACAGCGGCTACGACTCGAGCGTCAACGCCTCGATCTCCAACGAGTTCGCCACCGCCGCGTACCGCGTCGGTCACACGATGCTCTCGTCCAACCTGATGCGCCTCGGCTCCGACAGCCTGCCCATCGGCGCGGGCAACATCCACCTCGCCGACGCGTTCTTCAACCCCGCCCTCATCATCGATGAAGGCATCGAGCCGCACCTCCGCGGCCTCGCCAAGCAGCGCGCCCAGTCGATCGACATGCTCGTCATCGGCGATATCCGCAACTTCCTCTTCGGCGCCCCGGGCGCAGGCGGCTTCGACCTCGCCTCGCTGAACATCCAGCGCGGCCGCGATCACGGCCTCGCCACCTACAACCAGATCCGCGGCGCGATGGGCCTCGAGACCGCCGCGACCTTCGAGGACATCAACCCCGACCCCGCCGTCGCGGGCATCCTCGAGGGCGTCTACGGCAGCACCAACCTCGTCGACGCCTGGACCGGCCTCCTGGCCGAACCTCACTACGCCGACGCCATGGTCGGTCGCACGCTCTATGAGGTCTTCGTCGATCAGTTCACCCGCATCCGCGACGGCGACCGCTTCTGGTACGAAACCTACCTCCCCGCCGACCTTATCGAGGAAGTGAACAACACCAAGCTCTCCGACATCATCCGTCGTAACACGCCGATCGGAGGCGAAATCCAGGACGACGTCTTCCGCTTCAACGGCGCCTGCACCGCAGCCGACCTCGCCCTCCCGTACGGCGAACTCGACATCGCCGACGTCGTCGAGTTCCTCCGCGCCTTCGGCCAGGCCGACGCCGCCGCCGACCTCGCCGAACCGCTCGGCGCCTTCGACATCGCCGATGTCGTCGAGTTCCTCCGCCTCTTCGGCGCCGGCTGCCCGTAACCGCAGACCTCGATCAGGCAACACATCGCCACTCGAAGCCCCCGCGCACGCGGGGGCTTTTTCGTGCGCGACGACCCGCTAGCCACACCACGCGTCGAAGAAGCAAAAGATGCCAGCTTTCTCCGTTTCAACGCTCGATTGATTATGAGACCTGTGTTAGATTGGAGACTCTGGGTCTCTCTCCGGGACTCATCTCGCGGTTTGGCTGAGCACACGTTCGCCAAACTCCAGTCACGACGCCGTGAAGGAGAAAAGAAATGCATGAAACTCGTGGGATATCAGTGGCAACGCTTATGTTGTCGACATTAGCAGGCTCGTGCCTCGCCGCGACGCCCCTCGTCCGCGTGTCGGCCGACGCCGCCGACAACAACGCCGCCACTTCGCCCGAGCGCCGCGTCATCCCCCGCCGCGCCGCGATCGGCCCGCCCGACCTGAGCTCCGTCCTGGGCGAGCCCCCAGCCCCCGCAATCTTCCCGATGACCTACCGCGCCATCTCAGGCGTCAACAACAACGTCGCCAACCCCATGTGGGGCGCCCACGGCGCCGTCCACCTCCGCTTCGCCGAAGCCACCTACGGCGACGGCATCGGCGATCTCCCGGGCGGCGCCGACCGCCCGGGCCCCCGCGAGGTCTCCAACGCCTGTCACGACCAGATCGTCGACGTCGACAACCCGAAGAACGCCTCCGACTACCTCTGGCAGTGGGGCCAGTTCATCGATCACGACGTCGCCGAGACGCCCATCCCGGAAACCGAGCACTTCGACATCGACGTGCCGATCGGCGATCCACATTTCGATCCTGACAGCGTTGGTGGGCTCTACATCCAGTTCGATCGCTCCGAAGGCGTCATGGTCAACGGCCGCCGCGAGCAGCTCAACAACCTCACCTCCTACGTCGATGGCTCGATGGTGTACGGCTCCGAGGACGAGGTCGCGATCCATCTCCGCGCCCTCGACGGCACGGGCCGCATGCTCATGGGCGCCGACGGCCTCCTCCCCTCCGCCGAGGAAACGGGCGTCTTCGTCTTCGACAACGGCGACGACCCCCTCCTCTTCGCCGCGGGCGACGTCCGCGTCAACGAGCAGGCCGGCCTCACCGCCATGCACACCCTCTTCGTCCGTGAGCACAACTGGTGGGCCGAGCGCGTCGCCAACCGCTTCCCCAATCTCTCGGGCGAAGACATCTACCAGTACGCCCGCGCCGTCGTCATCGCCGAGATCCAGCAGATCACCTACAACGAGTTCCTGCCGCTCCTCCTCGGCGAGGACGCCATCCCGCCGTACGAGGGCTACGACCCGGACGTCAACCCCACGATGTCCAACGAGTTCGCCACCGCCGCCTACCGCGTCGGCCACACCGCGCTCTCGTCCAACCTCAAGCGCCTCGGCGCCGACCTCGAGCCCACGGGATCGGGCAACCTCCAGCTCGCCGACGTGTTCTTCAACCCGGCTCTCATCATCGACGAGGGCATCGAGCCCCACCTCCGCGGACTCGCGTGGCAGAAGGCTCAGGCCGTCGACCTCCAGATCGTCACCGATGTTCGCAACTTCCTCTTCGGCCAGCCCGGCGCCGGCGGGTTCGATCTCCCCTCGCTCAACATCCAGCGTGCCCGCGACCACGGCCTCGCAAGCTACAACCAGCTCCGCGAGGGCTACGGCCTCGCCCCCAAGGCAACCTTCGCCGACGTCAATCCCGACCCCGCGGTCATCGGGATGCTCTCATCCGTCTACGACAACACCGATCTGATCGATCCGTGGACAGGCTGCCTCGCCGAACCGACCTTCCCTGGCGCCCTCGTCGGTGAGACGATGTACACCGTCATCCGCGACCAATTCATCCGTCTCCGCGACGGCGACCGCTTCTGGTTTGAGCGCTATCTCCCCGAGCGCGTCGTGGAGCGGGTCCACAACACCAAGCTCTCGGACATCATCCGCCGAAACTCCCCGATCGGCGACGAGATCCCCGACAACGTGTTCGTTGTTGCCGGCGGCTGCAACGCCGCCGACCTCGCGGCCCCGTTCGGCGATCTCGACATCGCCGACGTCGTCGAGTTCCTGAGAGCCTTCGGCGACGCGGAACCCGCGGCCGACCTGGCCGAACCGACGGGCGCGTTCGATATCGCCGACGTCGTCGAATTCCTCCGAGTCTTCGGCGCCGGCTGCCCATAAACCCAACAGCAAAACCATCAGCGCAAACAGAAGCCCCCGTCCACCGGGGGCTTTTTCACGCGCCAAGCAAATCGATACCCCTACCCCACCACTCCACCACTCCACCACTCCGTCGCTTCGTCGCTTCGTCGCTTCGTCGCTTCGTCGCTTCGTCGCTTCGTCGCTTCGTCGCTTCCTTCGTGCCTTCGTGCCTTCGTGCCTTCGTGCCTTCGTGCCTTCGTGCCTTCGTGCCTTCGTCCCAAAAAAGGCGAACCCCCCGTTCCATCCGTGAAGATTGGAACGGGGGGTTCAAGCGTCGGCGATGACCTACTTTCCCGCAGTGCAGTATCATCGGCGGCACGGGCTTAACTGCTGTGTTCGGAATGGGAACAGGTGTGGCCCCGGGCCTATGGTCACCGACAAACATCGAATCGGGCTGTTGACCCGATCCGGTGCAAGACCGGACCGACGAGCGACACAAGAAACCGAATGAATCAATGCTTTGCCACGCAAGGCCGTGACTGACGTTTGAAACGCCTGGGTCACGGCGGCTGGCAGGTGTGGTCACACCTTCGACCGTTCGTACCGCTCACCTGAGGGCTTCTCAACCCTTACAGCTGCGGCCGATCAACCCGGTGGTCTACCGGGGGTCTCACGCTTGCGCTACCAGACCTCATCTCCAGGGGGGCTTCCCGCTTAGATGCTTTCAGCGGTTATCCCTGCCGAACGTAGCTACCCTGCGGTGGCGTTGGCACGCCAGCAGGATCACCAGGGGTTCGTCCAACTCAGTCCTCTCGTACTAAAGTTGACTCCTGTCAAGTCTGGACCGCCCACGACAGATAGGGACCGACCTGGCTCACGCCGGTCTGAACCCAGCTCGCGTACCGCTTTAATGGGCGAACAGCCCAACCCTTGGGACCGCCTACAGCCCCAGGATGCGATGAGCCGACATCGAGGTGCCAAACCGCTCCGCCGCTATGGACGCTCGGGAGCGATAAGCCTGTTATCCCCGG
>PAKY01000008.1 GCA_002706885.1 Phycisphaerae bacterium | reverse complement strand
GAGCCCGACGACACCCCAGCCGGGGAGGTCGACCGAGCCGTCGCCGACGCCGAACGCCGCCGGAGCGAAACGGCCGACGGCGCCGCGCAGGCCGCCCCCCGAATCGCTCCCAGGCCCGACGCCATCGACCCTGCGCCCATCGCCGTCGCGACGACCGCGGCTCCGGGGCTGACCCACGGCGTCGATTGGCTCCTCGGCCTCGACGAGCCCGACCTGACCCCGCCCGCCGCGACCGCCCTCCCCGAGCGGACCTTCCTTCGAAGCCGGGAAGGCCTCGTCCAACCGGGCCCCTACGCGACCTGGATCTTCTCGCCAACGCCGACCGAGGACGACCCCTCCCCGCGCGCCATGCTCCTCCACCCGAGCCGGATGACCCAGCGTCTCGCCGCCGTCTTCGGCGACCACGGCGGACGGCTCCGCATGGAACTCTCCGGCGAACTCTTCCTCTACCGCGGTCGCAACTATCTGCTCCCAAGCAACTTCGAGCTCGTCCACGAAGGCACGCCGGGCCATCCCGTCACGCCGCCCGACGCCGACGCCACGGTCGCGGACGCAGCTGCTGACGCCACTCCCGATGTCAGCGGCTCGATCGCAGTCCGCGAAGCCGGCGACGTCGCAAACCTCATCGCCGAGCTCCGCGAACTCCGCGGGGAGCAGGATGATGACGACGAAACAGAGGAGACGCCCGCCAGCTCTGCCAACCAGCGCGGCCCGGTCGAGGCCGACCCGAACCTCATCGCCGAGGGCAAGCTCCTGACCGGCAGGCGCGGGCGCATCGAACGCCTCGCCGACGGCCTGTGGGCGTTCATGCCCGACAACGACGAGGACGAACCCGTCGAAGACGAGGACGGCATCGCGCTCCTCCCATCCATGATGCTCACCAGGATCGAGCGCATCGCCGAGGTCGAGGGCGACCTCCGAGCCGTGGTCCTGAGCGGCCGAGTCACCGTCTACGAAGGGAAGAACTACATCCTCCCGACGCTGATGAGGCTCCCGCCTCCCGACACGATCACCCCGCTGCAGTAACGCCGCGGAGCGAATCGCTCAGCCCGCGACCACCTGCTCCGTTCCCTGATGCGGGCGGTCTTCCAACGCCATCGGGTTGCTCGGCGTCGTCTCAACCATCGCGTCGTCCGGCGCAAAGAACCGCGAGCCGTACATGCGGATCCGACGGTTCTTCGTCGAGCTCGGGAACACGGTCTGGAACGCCACGAACCCGACGATCACCACCACGTTCATCGCCAGCATCGGCACGAACCGCAGCACACCCATGTCGTTCGCGTGCGGCGCGAGACCGAAGTAGACGCCAACACTCGTCAGCACGACCACCGTCAGGCTCAGCGGGATCAGCGTCTGCCACCCGAGCATCATGATCTGGTCATACCGCAGACGCGGCAGCGTCCAGCGGATCACCATCTGGAAGCAGATGATGAACACGACCTTGCCCAAGAAGATCAGGCACTTGGTCAGCACCGCAAAGATGCCGGTCGTCGCCGGATCGGTCAGGTTCCCCAGCCATCCAAAGAGCGGTTCGCCAATCAGCGGAATCCCGCTCAGGTCGAAATGATACCCGCCGAAGAACAGCAGCACCCAGAACGCGCTGCTCGTCACCATGTGCGCGTATTCCGCCAGGAAGAACAGCGCGAACCGCATCGAGCTGTACTCGGTGTGGTATCCGCCCACCAGCTCCTGCTCGGCCTCCGCGTTGTCGAACGGCGCCCGGTTCGCCTCTGCCAGGATCGCGATGAAGAACAGCACGCACGCCACCGGCTGAGCAATCACCAGCCACCCGTTCGTGACCTGGTACTCAACGATCGCCTGCGGCAGCACCGTCCCCGTCAGCAGAAGCACCGCGATCAGCGAAAGCCCGAGCGGGATCTCGTAGCTGATCATCTGCGCCGTCGCCCGCAGGCCGCCCAGGAACGAGTACTTGCTGTTGCTCGCCCACCCGCCGAGCGTCACCCCGTACACGCCGAGCGACGCCACCGCGAGCAGGTACACGATCCCGACGTTCACGTTCGCCCCCGCGATCAGCACCCGCTCGTCACCGAGCGGTCCCGCGAGCGACTCGATCAGCCCACCGAGCAGCGGGATGTCGCCGATGTACGGCATGTCCCAATACCCGCCCCACGGGATGATCACGAACCCGATCAACGCCGGCCCGATGATCAGCATCGGGGCAAGCGTGAACAGCGCCTTGTCCGCCTTGGTGGGGGCGTAGTCCTCCTTGACGAGGAACTTGATCCCGTCCGCCAACGGCTGCCCGAGCCCCAGAACGCCCTTCAGCGGACCCTTGGTGCTCAGGAAACTCAGGAACGGCAGCCCGAAGTCAAACCCGACCCGGTTCGGCCCGATCCGGTCCTGGATGTACGACGAGATCTTCCGCTCGAGGAAGACCAGGTAGGCCACCACGATCAGGATCACGTGCACGCCGATGCCGAGGACGAGGGCGCTCACAAGGAGCTGGCTCGTCACGAGCGATTGAATCCAGTCGGTGATGCCTTCCATGGGGCGAGAGTGTAGAGCACGTCAGTCGTCCCCGTCCGACGGGCCCTCCGGAACCACCGTGTAGTCCATCCGGACCTCGCCAAGCTCGTCGCCATCCCGCTCCACCGAAACGCTCGTCACGCTCACCGTCCGAGCGTCCCGCCGCGACATCAGCACGCTCGCCGCCCCCCGACCAGGCCACCGATGCGCATGAAACGCGTCCTGTGACCCCGCCGTCGGGTTCGCGCCGACCAATCCCTCGAACAGAGGGATGCGGTCCTCCACGACCGAATCACCCAGCCCCGACGACGCCCAGACAGCCGGCGTGCCGGGCTGATCCACGCTCGACCGCTCCCCGCCGAACGAGGTCAACGCTGCCACCTCGCCCTCGGGCGACACCGCGACAAGACGGAACGGCGCGAACGACGCCGTCATCACCCGCCGGATCGCCGTCAGCGTCCACGGCTCATCCTCTTCGAGCAACGCCGGGACGATCTTCCCACGCGACACCAACTCCGACCGATCGAGTTCCGGAGGTGGCTCCGGGTTCACGTTCATGATCGCCAGGCACGCCCCGTCGTCCCGCAGCGCGACCCACGTCCCCCCGGAGTCCGGGTCCACCGGGAACATCGCCCGCCGTCCGTTCTCGAGATCATGCCACGCCGGCGCCGCCGCCTCGGAGCGCGACCGCTGCTCATCCCGGCTGTGCACGAGCCGATACCCGCCGCCGGCCGTCGAGATGATCGAAAGGGAACACACGGCTCAGACGTCCTCCCGGCGCCCGCCGCCGACCGCGCCACGCTTGGATGCGCGGAGATACGCGGCGCTCACCGCGAGCAGCAGCACGCCGAGCGCGACGAAGCTCGCCACCCGGACGGCGTCATTCATGGCGGCAAGGTCCCACACCACGGCCTTCACGGTAGCCAGAGCGATCAGCCCGAGCCCCACCCGTCGCGACACCGATGCCCTCGCCACCACGCCCGCCACGAGCAGCCCGACGCCAAACAGCGCCCACCAGACGGACAGCGCCCCGCGACGAGCCGTCGCGTCGTCAAAGACAATGTCCGCCGACCTCGCGACCTCGAGCGAACTCGTCACCAGCGTTAACGCGACCGCCGCCGCGACGACACCCCTTCCCAACTCCGCGGAGGACCACCGCAGCTGTCCC
The DNA here is from genome assembly GCA_002706885.1 of Phycisphaerae bacterium. Lineage (GTDB taxonomy): Bacteria > Planctomycetota > Phycisphaerae > Phycisphaerales > UBA1924. The sequence continues at coordinate 15,535 of PAKY01000008.1, read as the reverse complement.
CGCCCCTTCCCATACGCGCCCGCCGCGAGCGAAGCCGCGAGCACGATCAACCCGCCCATCACCGCGCCCTCGTGCAGCAGCGGTGGCGCCTCCGAAGCCCCCCAGCCCGGGAGGACATAGGCGACGGCCCACAGCGCGACGCTGGCCGCGAGCACCACCACACCGAGAACGTCCATCCCGAACCGCGGCTTCAGAAGCGGCAGGCAGAACAACGTCGCCGACACCACGACCCACGCCCCAATGATCGATCGCGGCTCGGCGTCGACGTGGAATAGCCCCGCGGCGATCAGCGACACGCCGGCGCCCATCTCCGCGGTTGCGCTGAAGTCGCCATCGAGCGCTGCGCGACGCATTGACCAGAACGCACGACCGACCGCGATCGCGCCAACCACGAACAACGCGCCGCATTCGGGGGAGAAGACCAGCCCCAGCACCGAGCTCCCATCGGCCGTCGTCCAACCGCTGCACAGCGCGACAACGGTGCCCAGCGTCATCAGCCCGTCGCCCGTCCATCTCACCACCGCTCGGCGCCTCGCGTCGCCCACACACGCCGCGACCACCCCGACCGTCGCGAACCACCCCGCGGCCCAATGCGCCGCGGTATCGGGGTGAAGCGGCGCCACCGCGAAGCAGACAAGACCCACCACGACCGCGAACTCGCCGAACGCCACGATCCAAGCCGAACGCATGCCCGCCGCGATCCGCGCAAGCCAGATCCACGCCACGCCCGTGCCCAGCGCGAGCGCGGTCCAGCCCGTTACCGTGAACCCGCCGAACTCCGCCGTCCGCGTCGTCGCCTGGTGCGCGATAAGCAGGTCCAGCGTCATCACGCGGAGCGTCGCAAGCGCCAGCGCAGCGGCACCATAGACAACCAGCCCGGGGCTCCTGATCCACCGCCCCGCCCTCGCCGCCGCGAGCCCGAGGGCGACGCCGATCACCGCCTCGAGCCACCCGCTCACGCCCCACGCGACCGCCGCGATCACCAGCCCGCCCGACTCGACGAGCAGCACCGCGCCGAGGCGTTCCGCGGCGTCCGCAGGCGTGTCGACGAGCCAGCGCGTGTGTCCCACCAGGACGAACGCGCCAAGCCCCGTCGCCACGGCCATCGCCGCGCAGCCCATCCACCCTAGCCCCGCCGACATCGCCGCGAAACACAGCCCGATCCACAGCGCCGTCCATGCCGTCGTGCTGACGCTCGAGATCAGCGGCCTCGCCGCCGCGCCGCCCGTCCGCGCCGACTCGTCCGGACGCCGCGAACTGATCCAGAGCTCGGCGTGGAAGAGCGACCAGAGCAGCGCCGCGAACACCAGGCCCGCGATCGGCGCCTCGGCGTGCCAGCGGAACATCCACAACGTCGCCAGCACGGCCGTCGGCCACCAGCACACCGTTCGCAGCGCCCGGAACCGTGCACGCCACGCCGAGAGCGTCAGCCCGACCGCCGTCAGCACGACCAGATACACGGGGAGCGACCACGGCGGCGCGTCCGCCGACCTCGTCAGCACCGGCACGAGATACCCGCCGAGCAGCGACAGCACCGCGATGCTCAGAAGCCCCGCGCGGATCGCCACCCCGAGCCCGACCGCCGCGACAACCGCGAGAATCGTGAACGCCGTTCCGGGGCCGACGAGGTCGTACAACCCGTGCGCGGCCCACGCCGCGACATAGAGCGACCCGATCCCCGCCGCAAAGATCGAAGCGGCTGAACGCTTGCCGAGTGAGCGTCGGGTGAGCTCGCCGACGATCAGCAGAGCCACCCCGAGCACGCCGAGCGACCAGCACTTCGCCGCGTCCGACAGCCGAAGCCACCCGCTGTCCCAGGCCAGCTTCGCCGCGAACGCGAGCCCCGCGATCATGACCAACGCGCCCGCCGCCGCGAAGACCTTTCCGCCGAGCAGTTGCTCGAACGAGCCACGCCCACTCTCGCTCGCGGCGCCATCGTCCTCGCGGGCCGACGTCAGCCGAGCCAGGTTCTCGCGCTTCGCGCTCGCGACGGGCTCAGTTCCAACCGTCGCCACAGGGTACGGATCGTCAACGGCCTCCGGATCGACCGCGGATCCGCTCGGAGCCGCCTGTTCGACGGCCGACGCCGTATCCGGCTCCGTCGCGCGCTCCATCTCGGACGGCGGGGAGGGCTGCGGGACCGGTGCTCGTATCTCCGACGGCGGATCGATCGTCCGCTCGCCGCTGGATGCGACGCGAGCTTCCTCGCTCGCCGCCGCTCGCGCTTCGAGGCTGGTCAGGCGGCGCTCGATGGCCGTCAGCCGCCGCTCGATGCGGTCGAGAGACACATCGTCGCTCGGGCCGCTCCCCATGTCGTTCACGTCCCGCTTTCGGCCTTCACCGTCGACGGCGCCCGCCCGAACGTCGAGTCGAGCTCGACACCGAGGTCCCGCGCCACGAGCTTGATCAACGCGTGATGGTGCACGCCATGGTGCGTCACGAATGCCAATTCACGCGAGAACATCGATGGCAACTCGATCTCCTCGGCGTCCGGCGCCGGCAGCACACGGATCGTCACGTCGAAACTGAGCTGCACATCGTCCAGGCCATCGAGACGCTCGCGCAGCGACCGGATCGCGTCCAGCGCCGCGCCAGTATCGGTCTCGACCGTGCCGCCCCGCTCGCGCCGGTCGTAGCTCACGACGCGTTCGGTCTCGTACCCGCACACCAGCGCCTCGTAGTGATCGACGAGGTGACGAACGTGCTGCCCGATCGTCGCGTTGTCGCATCCTGGCGCCGCCTTCGAGTAGGCGTCACCGGGGAGTTGCTCGATCGTCGAGGCGGTCCGGTCAAGGAGCGCAAGGGCGGCTTCGACAAGCGAGGGAGCGTCTCGACGCGGCATGCGGTTCTCCAGTTCTTTCCCACGTCCTCGGCCCCGACAAGGGCCATCCGGTTCGCCGATCGTACGGACCACCGAGCACGCGAACCAGCGTCCGACACGCTCACACATGCGTGAGCGACACAGCGACGACCGACTCGATGATCTCCCGATGGTTCGCGCACCGCGGGCACTTGTGCTGCCCGCCGAGCTTGCCGTGCGCTTTCATCCACTCGTGAAACGCGCCGATCGGCAGCGCCGTGACGGTCGGCGCCGCCATCCCGAGGTCGGCTGTCCGCTTCGTCGCGTAGTCGACGTTCTGACGCTTCAGCGACGCGTCGAACGCCGCCCCGAACCGCCCGAAGCCATCCGCCGCGACGGTGGCGGGCAACTCAATCGCAAGCTCCAAACCCGCAGGAGAGGTCGCCGAGTGGTAGACGGGCGCCGCGGTGAACTCGCCCGGGTCGATCCCCGTCGCCCGCGCGGCGTCAGCGACCGCCTGCTCGATGTGCTCGACGATCAGGTTCTCGCCAAACGCGTTGATGAAGTGCCGATGGCGTCCCACGATCCGAAGCCGCGGCGGCCCCGAGCCCTTCCGACCCGTCAGCGTGGTGGGGGTGTCGTCAAAGACAACGACGTCGCCGATGTGGTAACGCCACAGCCCCGCGCACGTCGTCATCACCACGCCGTACCGCTCACCCGCCTCGACCTCGTCGATCGCGAACGCCTCCGCGTCGCGCGGCGCCGAGCCGTCCGCGGGCATCGACCCGAGCGGCACGAACTCGAAGAAGATGTCCAGATCGGCGTTGAGCCGCAGCCCCGGGTCCCCCGCGCGGTCCTGCATTGCGATGAACCCCTCGCTCGCGGGGTACAGCTCGTGACGGTGCTTGAAGTCCCCGTCGGGTGAGCCCGTCAGCGTCTCGCCGATCCGACGCTGGAACGGCGCGTATCGAACGCCCCCGTGCACGAACACATCGAGGTTCGGCCAGACGTCGAGGATCGACCCCGCGGGCCGCCCACGCTCCTCCGCGAACTCGAGCACCCGGCGCATCAGGACGTTGGCCCAGCTCGGCATCCCGCTGAGGAAGCGGATGTCCTGATCAATCGTGACCTCGGCCATCCGCTCGATCTTCTCAGGCCAGTCGCTGATCAGCGCCACCTCAGCTCCGGGTGAATAGATCTCAGAGAGCGGCCAGCGGATCAGCGGCGTCACAAGCCCCGAGAGGTCCGCCGTGACCACACCGTGCTCGTTCGCCTTCAGGTCGCTCGACCCGCCGAGGAACAGGCACCGCCCCGACATCATCCGCTCGAGCGAGACCCCGCGGTTCATCAGGTGGCAGAAGATGTCCAGGCTCGCACGGTAGTTGCTCCGGAACATCTCGCGCGACACCGGGATGTACTTGTCGCCCGCCGTCGTCCCGCTCGTCTGCGCAAAGTGACCGACGAGCCCGGGCCAGAGCACGTCGCGCTCGCCGCCCTCGCGCATCCGCGCGATGTCGTCGGCGATCGTGTGCCAGTCCCCGATCGGAACCTCCTGGCGGTACGAGCGGATCAACGCCCGCGGGTCGCCGATCGCCGCGAGGCGCCCGAACCCGTGACGACGCCCGATCTCCGTCTCCGCCGCGCGCGTCAGCAGCGACCGCAGCGTGTCCGCCTGCATCGCCGCCGCGTTGTCGCGCCAGTAGTCCTCGTCGCGCAGCACCGCCGCGCGACGCAGCAGCTTCGCGCGAAGCCCGAGGCCGATCAGTCCTGTCCAACGCATACCGGTCTGGAGCATGAGTGATCCGCCTCAGCCCCCGCTCGGCAGCCGCCCCATGAAGTCGATGAGCGACTCCGCGAACACGTCGGGCGCCTCGAGCATCGGCGTGTGACCGCACCCTTCCACCCAGACGATCTCCGCGTTCGGCAGCAGGTCGAGGAACCCCTGCGCCGCCGAGGGCGGCGTCACAACGTCCTGGCGCCCCCAGATGAGCATCGTCGGCTGCTCGATCTCGTTCATCCGGTCCGCGAGGTTGTTCCGACGCGCCGTCTTGCTCAGCCGCACCATCGCCCGCTTGCCCTGCCGCGTCGTCAGCACCGCATGCGCGCGGTCGATGTCGTCGTCCATCATCTTCGAGGGGTCGTAAAAGAGCTCGGCGATCTTCTCCGCGACCCACTCCCGCGACGGGTGGATCGGAGCGCCCTTCACAAGCGTCCGCTCGAACAGCCCGCTCGAACCCGCGAGCACGAGGCCGCGGACGAGATCCGGACGCCGCAGGGCGATCCGAAGCGCGACATGCCCGCCGAACGAGTTGCCGACCAGCACCACCGGCTCACTGACGTGTTCGTCGAGGTACTGAACCGTCAACGCCTCGACGCCCTGGATCGAGCAGTCACTCCCGTTCAGGCTCAGCAGAGGCAGCTCGAGCCGCGTGCAACGCATCTCGCCCTGCACGCGATCAACCACGAGTTCCCAATGCTCATTCAGACCCACGAGCCCGTGCAGGAACACCGCCCGCGGCCCCGCGCCTGAATCGACGACCTGCGCCTGAATCGACACGCCCGCCTCGCTTCGCAGCGACAGGGGCGTGCGCACGGCTTCCGCGGGCGCGAGCGGCTGGGCGATGGAAGGATCAGGCGTCATCTCTCAGCGTGCGGCTCGTCGGTCCCCTCGAGCAACCCGTCGGCGCCGCCCGACCGAAGCGCCGCAACCGGCCTCCGTTCGGGCTCCAGCGGCCCTCCGGGACAGACCGCCACCGCCACTGTACGTCACGCCCCGCCCGCCGTCGCGGCGCCAGCGAACCCATCCCGAGCGAGCACACCGTCCCGAAGTCGGACCACCCGCTCCGCGCGAGCCGCGATCCGCTCGTCGTGCGTCACCATCACCACCGTCAGCCCGAGCCGCTCCCGCGTCTCTGCGAGCGTCTCGATGATGCTTTCGCCTGTCACGCGGTCCAGGTTGCCCGTCGGCTCATCTGCCAGCAGAATCCGCGGTCGGTTGACCAGCGCCCGAGCGATCGCCACTCGCTGCCGCTCGCCGCCCGACAGCTCCGTCGGCCTGTGCCGCAGCCGATCCGCGAGCCCGAACGCCGTGAGCAGTTCCCTCGCCGAATCGATCGCCTCGCGCTTCGCCGCCCCGCGGTAGCCGAACCGACCGTGGCGGATCATCGCCCCGATGGTGACGTTCTCGAGCACGCGCAGCTCGGGCAGCAGGTGATAGAACTGGAAGACGAACCCAACCTCGCGGTTGCGGTAGCGATTGAGTTCGCCCGCCGAGATCTTGCGCAAGTCCTTCCCGCCATAGGTGATCGATCCGGGACCACCGCCGTCTGCTCCCGCCCGATCGGGCCGATCGAGCCCGCCGAGCAGGTGAAGCATCGTGCTCTTGCCCGAGCCCGACGCCCCGAGCACGCACAGCCACTCGCCCTCTCGCACCGACAGGTCGACCCCCTTGAGCACGTTCACGCGAACGCGCCCCATGCGGTAGGTCTTGCGGAGGTTCCGCGCCTCGATGATGTTCGTCGTGGCCTCACTCAAACCGAAGCGCCTTCACCGGATCCATCCGACCCGCCCGATACGCCGGCAGCGCCGCCCCGAGCAGGCAGGTCAGCACGCCCATCGACACCACCACGCTGACCTTCACCCAGTCCATGTCCGTCGGGATCGTCGTGAACGCGTAGACGGCGGGGTCCCAGATGATGAGGTTGACCTCGATCTTGCCGCCTCCGAACATCGAAGAAACCGACGTGAGCACCTTGGAGAGCCAAGGTCCGAAGTCGTTCCCGAGCCACTCGTGGATCTCGTTGATGTTCGCGATCACGGCCCAGGCCCCAAGCGTGCCAAGCCCTGAGCCGACGACGCCGATCGCGACCCCGTACCGCAGCCACAGCCACGCCACGCCGAGCGTGCTCGCCCCGACCGAGCGGAGGATGCCGATGTCCTTCGTCTTCTCGCTCACCATGCTCCAGAAGATCGCGAGCACGAGGAAGACCGTCGTGAAACACACCAGCCCGAAGACGAAGAGCACCAGCCCCGTCTCCTTCTCGACCGCCGCGATCATCGTCGCGTTGATCTCCCGCCAGGTGAGCACGAAGATCCGCTCGGGCGACGGGACCTCTCCCGCATGGTCGGCCGCGAAGCTTGCGTAGATCTCTTCCACCCGCGACTTCAACGCCACGGCCTGCTCGCGTGACGACGCGGACTTGCCGCGCACCAGCACGCTCGTCACCCGCTCAGGGTCGATCCCCATGTCCTCGAACCCGCGCAGCTCGAGCTCACCCGTCTCGGGATTCACCACGGCGCCGCCCGCCCCGGCCTCGACACGGCGCGCCTCGTCCATGTCGAGCATCTCTTGGAGCAGGTCGAGATTGACGAGCACCGCCTGCGAGTCCGCCTCATACAGACCCGTGAAGAACTCGTTTGCGACGGGCACGGTCTGCGTCGAGAGCCCGAACTCGCCCCGCGGGCGGCCCGTCGAATCGATCGGGACAACCGAGATCGTCACGTCGCTGTGCGGCAGGAACTCGTACAGCGTTGTCGCCCCGCCCGCCGCCCCGCGCTGGATCGCGGCCTGCGGGACGTAGATCCCCGCCGACGTCCGCCGGCTGAACCCGCCCGCCGCGATCCCGATGACCGCCGCGGGCCGTCCCTCGTCGGTCAGGGTCATGCCGTCCCGGAGGAGCTGATCCCACCCCCAGCGGCGCTCACGGCCCTGGGTGTCGGTGTAGCCCGTCTCATCGCCGAGGCGCGGATCCTGCGCTTCCGAGTCCTTCGCCGTCGGCTCATCGAGCGGGCGCCACCACAGCGAATCGTCGTAACCCGTCACGCGCGCAAACGACTCGCCTTCAACGCCTTTGAACTGCGCGAAGCGGACCGAATCGTCGGGGAAGGTCACCAGCCCGAACGTCTCGATGATCGGCGCGGCGCCCTCGATCTCCGGGTCGGCCTCGAGCCGTTCGATCAGGTCGTCGTAGTGCGCGAAGCCGATCGTGGGCCATGTGACGGTGACGTCGCCGACGAGCTTGCGCCCCGTCGAGAGCAGCGTCTCGAGGAACCCGCCCATGACCGACCACGTCACCAGCACCGTGCCCACGCTCAGCGTCACCGCGAGCATCGCGAGCACGGGCATGACCTTGGAGGTGAGGTACTTTCGTGTGAGAAGAGCCTGGTACACGGGGGCCGAGTCTAGTCCTTGATCGTGGCCTTCCACGCGGGGTCGTCCGCGTAGTCGTTGGTATCGAGCCGCTCGATGGTTCGGATCTGCTTGTCCGCCCACACCGAGTTCAGCCAGTGTGTCAGTTTCGCGTTCGGCGCGCCGTTCGGCGCGTCGGCGTCCATGCGGATGTCTTCACTCATCGCGACCTCCCGGCGTGAGCAGCGAGCCGAAGTACGCGACCGCGTCCGCGATCTCCTCGCTCGCGCCGATCCGCTTCGCCATCGCGTCGCGACGGGCCGCGAGCGCCTGACGTACGAGCGCAAAGTCGGCCTTGTCGGCGGCGGTCGGCGCCGCGCCGCCGAGCGTCGCGGTCGCGTCGGTGGAGAGCGTCTCGTAGCGGTCGACGGTGTCGACGAGGTCGGCGGTGTAGCCCGTCAGGGCGGTGAAGCCCCCCGCGGCGTTGGGCGTCACCGTCGCTCTGGTGAACGCGGGCGGGCGTCCGCCGCCTCGAAGGCCGTTGAACGCGGGGGCGTCGGCGAGGATCGACGCGGCGAACGCGTCCATCGCCGCGATGTGACCGCGGGTCTTGGGGAACCGCGTCGGGTCGAGGCCGTTGAGCTGGTCGTAAAGGGTCTTGAGCGTCGCGACCATCGACAGGTCGTAGGTCCCCTCGAAGCGTCGCCCGAGCTTCGGCCCCTCGCTGATCGCCTTGGCGACCTCGTCGCTCCCGGTGACGGCGGCGGCGGCGTAGGGGTTCTCGGCGAGCTTGTCGGCGGCGGCGCCTGTCGCGAACCACTGGGCGATGGCGCCCTCGGACCCGACGATGCTCTTGCCCGCCTGACCCGAGTAGTTGCCCTGGATCTTGGCGAGGACCGAGTACGCCTTCTCGCGGTAGACGGCGGCGGGCGTGACGTTGGTGTCGTCCTCGATCGGGGGCTGGTAGACCGGGTTGATCACGCCTTCAGCGCGCACATAGCCGAGGCGGAGACGGCCCTGGGCGGTCTGTGGGTCCGCGGCGAGTTCAAGGCCGATCACAGTGTTGGTGTAAAACACCATCGAGCGATTGATGTTGTCGCAGCCGGTCATCGCCAACTGCAACAACAGCAGGAACAACAGCATCGACGGCGAGCCGATCGCGGCGGTCGTCCGTGGTCGTCTCCGAGGTCCCATCGGCCACCTTTCCTTCTTCTTCCCGTTCTGTCGCGGCGGCGGCGTCGAGCGCCGCGAATGGCTTGTTCTGAGAGGCGATGCGCGTCGCGGTGTCGCCCGTGGCGAGGGTGACGAGCGGGGTGCGCGCCGCGTAGCCCTCGCCCGCCGCGGGCTGAGCCTCGACGATCTGGATGTCGCTGTACCCGAATGTGGTCGCGGCGTCGGTGACGAGCAGCCCGACGCCTTCGACGCGGCGGTACTCGACGAGCTCGTGCGGCGTCTCGCGGGTGAGTTCGAAGAGCCCGATGCCAAAGAGGCCCGGGCCGATTGCGAGCGGGGTGACGCAGCCGCCGAGCGTCGTCATGATGAGGCAAAGGGTGATTTGCAGCATCGGTCTTCGCATCCTCTCGAATGCTAACGTATTCCTGACCGATGGGCAACAAAGATTCTCCGCGTAACCTTCCCGGTGATCGGTATGTCACTCAAATTGCGCGCGCCGGGGCGAGATGTGGCCCTCGAGAGCAACCTGCTCCTCGCCCCAATCGCGGGGTGGTGTGACCTTGCTTGGCGCGAGACGTGCCGTGAATTGGGGGGTGTCGGTCTCGCCTGCACGGATCTTCTGAGTCCGAAGGGGTTGCTTTGTGGGTCGGAGGCGTCGCTCGACCTCGCGCGGACGAGCGATCTCGATCGGCCGATCTGCATGCAGCTCTATGGGGGCGCGGCGTCCGCGCTTGCGGATGGGGCGAGGTGGTGCGCCGATCACGGGGCGACGGTCGTTGACATCAACATGGGGTGTCCGGTCGACAAGATCTGCAAGAAGGACGGCGGGAGCAAGCTGATGTGCAACGTTGACAACACGTTGCACATCTTCGAACGCGTGCGGTCGGCGCTGCCTGACGAGATTCCACTGACCGCAAAGATGCGCCTGGGATGGGACGAGGAGGCGTATCGCGCGGATGTCGCGTCGAAGTTGGCCGTAGGACTTTGCCGGCTCGGGGCGAGCATGATCACGGTGCACGGGCGGACGACGGAGCAGCGGTTCAAGGGCGAGTGTCGTCTTGCGGGCATCGCCCGTGTCGTCGAGTCGGTCGGAGAGGCGACGGGGTCGTACGCGGCGGAGGGGGACGCGTCGGGTGTGCCGGTGATCGGGAACGGCGATGTTCGAAGCTCGGACGACTGTCTTCGGATGCTTCGCGAGACGGGTTGCGCGGGCGTGATGATCGGTCGCGGCGCGTTCGCTGGCCCGTGGGTGTTCAGCGAGGCGTGGGGGGCGCAGTTGGAGGCGAGTGGCGCGGAGGGGACGTTGGACGAGGCGCCGACACTGTCTGAGGACGCCCGACTCAATGTTGTGTTGGCGTACTTCAACCGGATGCGAACGTATCGAGGCGATGCTTACGCGCTTCACAAGATCCGACAGAAGATCAGTTGGCTTGGGAAGGGGATCAGCGGGAGTCACTGCCGGCCTTTGAAGGAGGCGGTGCGTTCTGCGTCGTCGGTGGAGGACGTGACCCTCGCGGTCGAGAGCTGGCGCGCGTCGGGCGTTTCGGGCGATGCCGGCGGTGATTCGTTGGAGACGCAGCCTGGTTCGGTTGGCTGATTTCGGCGCGACGGATGTGGTCTGCGTCACGTTCATCCATCGATGTTCGCCGCTCTCTCATTGAAAGAAGCGAGCGGATGCATCGACTCCGTCTCTCGATTAGTATCACGATCTCCTGCATGTTCGAGGCGCCTCGATCGGTGGAGCGGTGATCGTTGTGAGCGGGTCCGAAGCTTCGAACGAGATCACCGAGCTGCTTGTCGCGGTGGCGGACGGCTCGCACGACGCGGAGTCGGCGTTGTTCGCGTGCGTGTACACCGAGCTGCATCGCATGGCGTGCGCGGCGTGGCGATCGACGCCAGCGAGCGACACGCTCCAGCCGACGGCGCTGGTGCATGAGATGTACGCGAGGCTGTTTCGGGATCGGGATCCGAACTGGGAGAGCCGGCGGCACTTCTTCTTTGCGGCGTCGCGGGCGATGCACGACATCCTGGTTGAGCAGGCGCGGCGGCACGCGTCGTTGAAGCGGGGCGGTGGTCGGCGTCGGGAACTGCTCACGGGGGACGAGCGCGGGCGTGTGACAGCGCAGGCAGATGAGATCATGGGCATCCGCGAGGCGGTGGACGCGCTACGGCGTGAGCATGAGATCGCGGCTCAGGTCCTCATGCTCCACTACTTCGGGGGTCTTTCGCACGACGATGTGGCGGAGCTGCTGGAACTGTCGACCGCGACGGTTCGGCGGCGGTGGGCGTTCGCGAAGTCGTGGATTCGGGAGTACCTCGAATCTCGGATTTGATGAGCGCCGACGCGCGTGCTTCACGGCGGGGGGGGGAAGATGGACGACGGCGCGCTGCTCCAGGATCTGTTCGAACAGTTGGTCGGCCTCCCTCAGGCCGAACGCGATCGCGTGCTGCTCGAGCGTTGTCCGAGCGACGCGATGCGGGCTCGGATCCGGCGGATGCTCGAGGCGTACGACGAGGACGAGACGCTATTCGAGGAACCGATTGGAGCGCGGTTCCGCGAGTTGCTCGACGCTCCGGAGCGGCGTGTCAGCGATTTCGAGGTGATGGAGGAGATCGGGCGAGGCGGGATGTCGACGGTGTTCCGTGCGCGGGACGTGGTGCTGGACAGAGAAGTGGCTTTGAAGATCCTGGGCGCCGATCGGGCGATGTCGGAGACGACGCGTCAGCGGTTTTTGCACGAGGCACGCGCGGCGGCGGGTCTGAATCATCCGAATATCGTGAAGATCTTCCGTTACGGCGAGACGGAGCGTCACTGCTACATCGCGATGGAATATGTGCGGGGGGGGACGCTGGTCGACCTGCTGTCGCGGACGGACGTGACGGGCGTCGAGGGACGCCGCGCGGTCGTTCGGATGATCGCGGACCTCGCGGACGCGCTCGACGCGGCGCATCGAGCGGGGGTGATCCATCGGGACGTCAAGCCCGGGAACGTCTTGATGGGCGAGGACGGTCGGGTGATCCTCGCGGACTTCGGCATTGCGCGGGTAGCGCACGCGGCGGGGCTCGCCGAGACGCTCGCGGGGGCAGGCACCACGCCCTACATGAGCCCCGAGCAGATCGCGGCGATCCGTGACGGGATCGATCATCGGACCGACATCTTCTCGCTCGGCATCGTGCTGTACGAGGTGTTGACAAAGCGGCGGCCGTTTCAGGGCCGATCGCATGAGGACGTCCGGAAGGCGATCTCGGCGACGCAGGCGGCGCGGCCGCGGTCGATCGTTCGATCGATTCCGCGCGACCTGGAGGTGATCACGGGAAAAGCGATGGAGAAGCGGCCGGCGGATCGGTATCCGACGGCGGGGCACATGTCGGCGGATCTGAGGGCGTGGCTCGCGGGAGATCCGATTCTCGCTCGCCCGCCGGGCGTCACGCGTCGGGCGTCGGCGGCGCTGCGGTCGCGACGTTCCGTGGTGATCGGGCTCGGCGCGGCGATCGCGGGGTCGGCGATCGGGGTGTACGCGTACGGGCGGCTGTCGGACGATCGGCCGGTCATTCGGACGGGGCTGCTTCCGACGGGCGCGGATGTGCTTCTGCGCTTGATCGACGATGAGACGCGGTTGGCGGGCGAGGCGCGGCGGCTCGGACGAGCGGACCACGGGGTCTTCCGGCTCGATCCGGGTCACTATCGGATCGTGGTCGTCGAGGCGGGCGGCGGGTTCATGGAGTACGAGCGGTTCGTCGAGCCGGGCTCGGACGTAGAGCTGCGCCCGGCGGGGCCTTCGCTCGGCGATGTCACCACCGGGATGGCCCGGATCGAGGGCGGCGCGTCGGTTTCGATCGCCGCCGACGCGACGGATGAGCAGCGGCGGTACGCGGAGCGTGTCGCGGAGGTGGGCGCGTTCTGGATCGATCGGCACGAGGTGAGCAACCGGTTGTACGCGGCGTTTCTGGCGGCGAACGCAGAGGTCGAGGCGCCCTCGCATTGGGGCGGGCGGGAGCCACCGGAGGGGTGGGGGGATCTAGCGGTCAGTGGCGTGACGTACAACGAGGCGCAGGGGTATGCGGAGTGGGTCGGGAAGCGGTTGCCGAGCGCGCTCGAGTGGGAACTCGCGATGCGCGGCGATGGCGGGCGGCTCTGGCCGTGGTCGGACGGCAACGAAGGCGTCGAGGTCGCTGCGATCGAGGCGTATCTGGGTTCGATGGTTCGGCCACCGCCGGCGGCGTCGTCGGCCGCGGCGGGGGCGCCGCGGGCTCTGGACGGATGGTCGCCGCCGCGCGATACGGACGCGTGCCGGTCGCTCGTCGCGGAACGGGTTCGCGGGGTTGACGACGGCGGCGGCGTTGATGTGACGCCCGAGGGGATCGTCAACGGGCTGGGCAACGTGATGGAGTGGACGGAGTCGCTCGATGTCGCGTCGATTCCGTCGCGGCGGAGCGTGTTTGGCAATCACTGGAGCATGGCGGAGAAGGTTGGTTCGTTCGGGGCGCCGGTTGCGCAATCGGTGTTCATCCGCCGTCTTGGCACGGGGTTTCGGTGCGTTCGCACCGTCAGAGAAGGGGAATGACGATGGGAATTGTGATCGTGAGTGACGACAAGGCGGATGTCGCGTTGAACGGCGACTTGATCGGTCCGCTTCGGGTTCCGCCTGTGGATCACATGCATGTGTTTCTCCAGGTCGATATCGCGTCGACCGTTCCGCTCGCGGATCGGAGGACGATTTTCGAGATGGCGAGGAGGCGATCGGAGGACCTGACCGGCTGGGGCCCGTGGGAGAAATCCATCCAAGGGAGGGACTACTCGAAGCCGACGAATCGGTGCAAATTGCTTGACGAACTGGTCCTCGATCATCGCGGCACGGCGAATCCTGATACCGAGAATGTGGTCTTCTACACGATCGAGAAGGACGATGACGAACAGCCTGTCGAGGTGTGTCATCATTCGTACGACATTCACGGGACGGACAAGCTGCCGGTGCCGGGACCGACACCCGCGAGGCTCGGGAGGTTCGGGAACCCGGTCGGATTCTCATTCAAGGAGGACGGCGGCTATTCGAAGCTGCAACTCCTCATGGTGTTCCGTGTTCCGACGATCTATGTGAGATGACCTCGGTCGCGGATCGAGTTTGCGGAGCGTTTTTGAAGATGGATGAGCAGTTCGACTGCTTTGCGGCGGCTGTACATCGTCTGAGTCGTACACAGCAGCGTCGATCGCCTCTCTGACGTCATCTGCCGTTGGTGGGTCGGGCGACGTGACCGGTCCGGAGTTCACGGGAACGACGCGGTCGACGCGTTGCTCTCCGACCGGGCGTCGTCAGCGCGGCGTCCGGTTTTTCAGCTCGACATGGATGAGCGGCGAAGGGGTTGGCGAAAGCGATGGTCTTCGTCACATAGATGGTTGAGATCGATGGGTGTGCGAAGATATCGGCGCCGGTGGAGGTCGTCGCGGACGGGGGCGGAGGAATGGCCGATGTGGGTTCGGAGATCGGCGGGTGGTCGGCGTTCGGGGCGGTATCGGGTCGGGTGATGTGATCGGATCGTTGGTTGGTCGCTGGGGTGGCCGCGAAACCGGGATCCGGCGGTGTTGTGGGAGCGAACCGGCGCGGTCTGCGCGGGCGGCTTGCGGACCGATCGCTGCTTTCTGCTTGTTTGCCCATTTTCCGGTGGGTAGGGTGAGGTCTAAGGGAGTACGGGTTCGGCAAGGAGAGAGTGGTATGTTTCATCGCGTTCGGGCGGTCGCCTGGCTGGGCGTCTTTGGCGGGGTCGTGCTGCACGGCGGCGAGGTCTTCGCGCAGCCGGAGCCGGATGGCGTGCGGAAGGTCATCTACGTCACCAAAGCGGATCCGGCGCTGCCCGATCAGAGCGAGATCGACGACCCGGACGGCGTGGATGTGCTGTTGGAGCGCGGGCTTGTGCTGCACGGGCGTGCGGCGCGATGGTCCAACTTCGCGCCGTACGAGACGGCGATGCCGACGCTGCGGATCGGGGCGTTCGGCGAGGGTCCGAAACCGCTGGTGAACGCCGCGGTGATGCTCTCGCGGCTCGAGGCGGATGCGGTCGAGCCGTCGGACTTCTCGATCGATGTGTCGAACGTCATCATCAGCTACGACTTGTCGAGCGAATGGGATGCGCTCGATGTCTCGCGCGAGTTCGTGGCGGTCGCTCGGTACGACCTGGATGACGTGCTGACGCGGGAGGTACCGGAAGCGGGTATTCCGATCAACCGGACGGGCGTGGTGCGGATCACTCGGGACGTGGTGGACACGTTCCGTCTCGACTTCGATCCGGCCGTTGTCGAGCGGCGGGCGCCGGTGATTGCGGGCGCGACGCTCGATCAGGCGATCACGATTCTGGCGACCCAGCCCGAGGGGTCGTACCACTGGGACGCGGCGAACGGTCGGCTGTACTGCAGGGTCGATGTTGCGGCGGGGGGGGGT